>CAZYCC010000049.1:0-11164 GCA_964645985.1 uncultured Lachnospiraceae bacterium
CTCGGTTTTGCAGGCATCGCCCCGCTCCCGCCCCCCTCGCTCCGCGTACACAAAAACACGCCCCGATGGGGGCGGGTTTTAGCGTTGCTTTCTTCGTTTCCTTCGCGCGGGGGTTTTCTTTTTGCCGGAGCGGTAAGTTCTCCCTGGGCGCACGTGTGTGCGGGACTGTCCCCTTGCGCGCTTGCGGTGCTCGCACTCGCTCTGCTGTGCGGGGCGGGAGTTTCCCTCGCCTCGATGGCAGGGGAGAGAGGAGCGAAGGGGGAGAGGCGCGCGGGCGGCGCGATGACAGTGGACCGGTTTCCGTTTTGGGAGGACGATCCGTTCACCGACATTGACTCGAGCACCCCGCCACGTTCACTCCGGGTGTGGGTGGCAGTGGAGGCCTCACCGGCGACGGCGAGGTTACCGCTGCGGACCGTACTTACCTTGCGCGGATTCTCGCCGGATGGGAGGGGTATACGCTCGGGTAGGCGATGCCATCTCGCTTCGTTTCTTGTTCTTTCGTCATAGACAAAAAGCCCGCGCAGGCGGGCTTTTTTCCGTTTTCATTTTTGCCGCAAAAAACGCTCGGGAACAGGTGAAGAGCTTGAAAATTCGCTCTAAAGGCGCGGCGCGGCCTTTGCCGATATGCCACGCGCGCGATATTACCGCCTGTCACTGCCCCGCCGGCAGCGCGAACAGCCCCGCGAGATCGCCACCTGGGATGAGGACCTCCACCGTGCCGGAAGCGCCGGGACCCACGCTGTAGGTCTGATAGATGAGCAGCAGCCCGTCCGCGGTCGGATACCAGCTGTCGCAAATCGTCGCGCGGATGACCTGCTCGTAGATCCCGTCCCAGACAAGCGCGCGGTCAACGCGGGCGATGGCAAGATCGGCGAGCGCGGGAAGATCGCTCACGACATCGCCGATGGAAAGAGAGTCGCCGGTGCGCGCGCTGTAGTTGCCGCACTCTACCGTGACGAGAGGGTTGCCGCCGCAGACCTGCGTCACTGTGGCGATGAGCGTGACGATGTCCTCCCGCTCGGCGAGCAGCGACCAGCGCAGCGTGTAGCTGCCCGGCTCCTCGCCCGCGCGGTAGCCCGAGGAAAACTCCTCCGCCTTTTTCAGCGCCATCGCGGCGTATTCCTCCTGCCGCTCGATGAGAGACGCCGTAATGCGCGCCTCGGCGGCGGGGTTGGCGGGGTAAGAGAAGCGCGGCGCGTCGAGTGTCGTCGTGAAGGCGGGCGCGCCGTCCGGGGAGAGGGTCTGCTCGGCGGAGGTTTCGACCGTGAGCGCAGCGTCCTTCGCCGAGAAGCCGCCCGAGGGGATTGCCGGACCGCTCGGGAGATCCGGCGCGGGCGATGGCGCGGGGGCGCCGCTCGCCGCCCCCGATGTCGCGGGCTC
The DNA here is from genome assembly GCA_964645985.1 of uncultured Lachnospiraceae bacterium. GTDB lineage: Bacteria > Bacillota > Clostridia > Oscillospirales > CAG-272 > CAZYCC01. Next base: position 1,384 of record CAZYCC010000049.1, read on the forward strand.
GGGAGGCCTATCCGAGGCGATCGCCCCGGACGCGGCGCCGTCCTCGCGGTGGAGCAGCAGCTCCACCTGATCGCGGTAGAGCGTCCACAGCAGGAAAAAAGTTCCGACAATAGCGACCAGCAAGAACATCACGGCAAAGACCACCCAGCCCCCGCCCCCGCGCTTCCTCGGTCTCCCGCCGCGAGGCTCCTCCCCCGCGCTCGCCGACGGTTCGGGGAGTGCTGCCTCGCCGCCGCTCCCGCGCCTCCGCTCCTCCGCTCGCGGTTTTTTCGCGGAAGAGAGGCCCGCCGCCCCGCCGGAGGATTGCGCCGCCGCCAATGCGCCCGGCTTTGTTTCGATCCTCCCGGAGGACTGCTCGGCCGCCGCTCCCTCGCGCGCGCCCTTCTTTGCCTCCTTTGCGGAAGCACTTTGCGCCTCAGATTTCGCCCGCGCCGAGCCTCCGCGCGCGCTCGGTCCCTTTTCTCCCGCAGGCGCGGTCGGAGATCCTTTTGCGCCTTGTTTTGTTTCCTTTGTCTGCGCGCTTTGTCCGGCGGAATTTGCCCGCGCCGACCTCTCGCGCGCCGGCCCCCGCGCGGGATCGCGGCGCGCCTTCCCCCGCAGGGCGAGGGGGATTTCCGGGCGAAAGTCGGGCGCGCGCGCGTTCCTCGGGTAGATCTCGCTCTCGCCGGGGGACTCGCCCCGCCCGGCGCGCAGATCCTCCTCGAGCTGCCGCGCCACCCGCTCTCGCAGCGCGTCCTCCCCGATCTCCCCGCGCGAGGGCTGCCGACCCGGCGCGCCCCCGCCTTCCGGGTTTTCCTGCGTGAAAGCTCCCTCGCTCTCCCCCCCGCCGGGTAGTGCACCCCGCGCCTCGCCCTCTGTCTCGCCGTAGATCCCGCCGCTCGCCTCGCTGAGGCCATCCTCGCTTGCTCCGCCGGTATGTTTCGCGCGCGCTTCCCTTGATGAGACGTCGGGTACCGCGCCGGGGATGTTCGCCCGGCCTTCGCCAAAGGGAGCTTCCCGCAGCGGATGCAGAGGTGGTTTTTCATTCATTTTTTCTCTCCCCCGAAAAATCAGCTTCCCCCCGCGCGAGGCGCCGCGGGAACTGTCTGTCGCTCGCGCCGAAATTTCCGCGCGAGGAAATTCCCGCGCGAGGCTCTTTGTGCGACCTCTCTTACAGCAGCGGCTCGAACAATCGCGCAAGAGCAGTGAAGGCGCGCTCGCCGAGCGGGCGGTTCTCCGCCTCCTCCAAGCTCATCTCGTGGCATTTTTCGAGCGTCGCGAGGAAGTCCCGCTCGATTTCCCCCGCCGCCTCACGCGAGCAGAGGACGGTGCCGCACTCGAAATGTAAATACAAGCTGCGGTAATCGAGGTTCATCGTGCCGACCGTCGCCACCCTGCCGTCCGCGACGAACACTTTGCTGTGCACGAACCCCGGCAGATACTCATAAACCCGCGCCCCCGCGCGCAGCAGCGGCGCGTAATAGGAGCGCGTCAGGATGTGGGCATAGCCCTTGTCGCCGACGTGCGGTGTGATGAGCCGCAGGTCGATGCCGCCGCGCGCCGCCTCGCAGAGCGCGCCGAGGATCTCCTCTCCCGGGATAAAGTAGGGCGTGAAGAGGTAGAGCCGCTCACGCGCCCCGGAAATGAGGTCGAGGTAGACCCGCGCGCCGAGGTCATCCCCGGCGAAGGGCGAGCAGGCATACGGAAAGACGGTCGCCTCATCACCGCTCATCCCGGGTTCGCCCTTGCCGTCCTCTCCGTGAAAATAGCGCGCGAGAAGGCGCGGCGCGGGCGCGGGATCATCTCCCGAAACGAGCCAGCTCTCAAGGAAGATGCGCGTCAGCCCCGCGACCCCCGGTCCGCGCAGCAGCACGCCGCCGTCCTTCCAGTCGCCGCAGCGATCGTACAGGTCGACATACTCGTCTGAGACATTGATTCCGCCGGTATAGGCGGCCTCGCCGTCAATAACGACGATCTTCTTGTGGTCGCGGTTGTTCTGCACGGTTGTCAACACCGGCGTGAACGGGTGGAAGACCCGCGCCGCGATGCCCGCCTCGGCAAGCGTCTTCCCTGCCCCCCACGGCAGCGATGTCAGCGACCCCATCCCGTCGTAGAGAACGCGCACTTCCACCCCCGCTCTTGCCTTCTCGCGCAGAAGAGAAAGAATCTCCTGCCACATTTCCCCCTCGCGGATGATGAAGAACTGCAGGAAGATGAATTTCTTCGCCGCGCGCATATCGCGCATCATCGCGTCGTACATCTCCCGCCCGCGCGAAAAGTAGACCGATCGCGTTCCCCCGTAGCCGGGGAAGCCCGCGCGTGAGAGGGCGCGCGTCAGGCGCGGCGCCGCCTCATCAATAGGCAAAGGCGCGGGAAAGTCGGTTTCTTTTGTAAAAGCGGCAAAAGCCTCGTTAACCGCGCGCCGCGCTTCTTCTTCCTTGCGGTGAAACGCGCGGTGGCCGCGCCGGTCGCGCGAGAGGAGATACCCTACCCCGCCCGCGACCGGGAAGACGAGGATGACAGCGCACCAAGCGAGTTTGTAGACCGGCATCATCTCCCGGTTGACGACGAGCAGCGCCACGGCGAGCGCGCACCCCCGGCAGACCGCGTCAAGCGTAAAGCCCGCCCACCCCGGCAGGAGATATATGAGCGCGGCGACCCCCGCCTGCAGCGCGAGCAGCAGCGCTACCTGTAGCGCGAGCGGAGCTGCGGTGATTATCATTCTCCCGCGAAAAGTGCGCTTGGGCTTTTTCCGGGAGGGCGCACAGCTACCCGGGGCGCTCGCCTGCCCTCCCGGCGCGGGCTCGCGCGAGCTATTTCCCGATGACGATACCCCGCCCAGCGCGAGAGAGACCACCCCTCCGGCGCTATTCTTCGCCGGCGAGCCCTCGCGCGCGGCGGTGAAACGTGGTTTTTCCAAATGAAGACTCCCGGTTGCTGAAAATGATAAATGATAGAAGAGTGCGCTCTCCGAGCAGCGGCGGGCGCGGGCGCAAAAGAGCGCGCTCTTACCCGGCGAAAGCGTACTCATCGCGCAAAGGAAAGAAGCGCAGCCGCGCCCCGAAAAGTAAGAAGCGATCGCCGTTATCCGAAAGAGGACACGCTCGCCTCCTTCGCGAGTAAGGGCGCGGGCGAGCGCATGAGAAAACGCGCCGCGCGCCGGCGGTTCGCTTCGCTAAAGGTGCATTATACCACATTCGGGGCGCAAATGGCAAATCGAAAACCCCGCCGCAGGCGGGGTTTTATGGGAAAAGCGCGCTCGCGGCGCTGCGTGAGAGCTCTCGCGCGCGCGGGACGAGAAATCGCGGCGATCACCCCTCCCGCGCGCGCCCGACCCGCCCCAGCAGCCGCGCGAGCGCGTAGCCGACCGCCGCGAAGAGGACGAGAATCGCCGCCATATCGATTAGATAAAGCGCGAGCGGCTCGCCGAAATCATAAAAAACAAACGCCTCCCGCAGGAAGAGATAGTCGAGGAAGCGCCGCCGCACTAGAGCGATCGCCCCGTAGACTGCCCCCGCAAGTACTGCCGCCCGCGCCGCCCAGAGCGGCGCGCCGCCGCGCGCTCCTCCCCGCAAGGTTCGCGCCCGCGCCGCAAGCGCCTCCCCGTGCCCGCCGAGGTGCAGCCCCGCGAGGACGAACCCCCAATAGGCGAGGGGCAGATGCACCCGCCGCGCCAGTGCGGCGCCCCCGCTCGGCAGGAAGGTAAAAAGATGTTTCGAGAGCATCACCCCGCTCACCCCTGTCGCGAGCAGGTCTGCGAGGAGGAGCAGGTCAAGCGATGCCCGCAGAACGCGCGCGGGGGACATCTTCCCGCGAAAAAGAGCCGGAATCGCGCGCCGGTTGAGGAAAAGGTGCGCCGCCGCGAGCAGGAGCAGCGCGACCCCGAGCCATTCGTGCAACGTCTGCCCGACGAGACTGTACCCCATAAGGAGCGGCAGCAGCACGATCATCCCGGCATCAACCGCCGTCCTCACCGCCATCCCAAGCTCTCGCCGCATCGCGCTCCTCCGCCGGGCCGCCCCGAGCCGCTCGCGGGGGGGTTTTCCACTCACCTGCCTGCCCCGCCCGCGCGGGAATTTCTCTTATTTCCTAAAGATCCTCGCGTGGTCGCGTTTACCCGCGCGTGCCGTCGCCGAGGGGTCGCGCTCGCGATTAGGACTGCCCCGCGAGCCACTTCTGCACCGCTTCGCGCGCAGTGCCGCGATCGTTTTGCGCGACGCTACCGCGCACGGCGAGACCCTCGCCTATTTTCGCGCCGGGGCAGGCGGTCTCGAGGCGCGCCTCGGTGCCCGAGAGGCCGCTGCCCTCATGCGTGCAGAAGGGGTAGATCGTTTTCCCCGCGAGATTGACCTGCTCGAGGAAGCTGTACACCGCCATCGGCATGTCGCCCCACCAAATGGGGTAGCCGAGGTAGACTGTCTCGTAGCCCTCCACGTCCGGCGGCAGCTCGGCAAGCTCAGGGCGCGCGCCCTGCTTTTGCTCTTCCTTTGCCACCTCGGTGCACTCATCGTAGTCCTCGGGGTAGGGTTCCTTCGTGCGGATTTCGTAGAGATCGCCCCCGGTTATCTCGGAAATCATTTCGGCGAGGATGGCGGTGTTGCCCTTCTCGATAACGCCGACGTTATAGTTCTCTCCGGTGTGCGAGAAATAGAGAACGAGCGCCTTCTTGTTCGCCCCCGGCGAAGGCTCGCCGCTCGTTCTCTCGTCCGCTCCGCCCCCGCCGGAGGCGGCGCTGCCGTCACTGCCGTCACTGCCGGTAGTGCCAGCGGAGCTGTTCCCGCCCTTTTGCGGGGAGTTGCCGCCGTCCGCGCCGCCCCCGCATGAGAGCAGAGCTGGCGCGCAGAACATCGCGAGCGCGATCACCCCCGCGAGCGCCCGCCGCGCCGATTTACTCAGGTGCAGCATAGAAAAACTCCTTTCAAAAAAGAGAAACCGCCTCGCTACTGCCCCTCACTGCTCCGGCTTGAGCGGGCCGTAGTAGTAGCTCGCGGTCGCGCCGCCGTCAATGAGGAAGGTCGAACCGGTGATGAACGCCCCCGCATCCGAGAGCAGCAGCTGCGCGACGTTTGCCACCTCGTCGGCGGTGCCGGGCCGTCCGGCAGGGCACTTCGCGAACATATTCTTATAAAAATCCCCGCGCGGGCCGTTAAATTCGTCAATAGCGAGCGGCGTCACAATGATGCCCGGCGCCACCGCGTTGATTCGCGCCCCGCGCTCCCCCCAGCGCACCGCCTCCGCCATCACGCGCTTTTCGTTGCAGCGCTTGGCGAGCTGATAGGCGTGGAGCGTGTCGCGAATGTTCTCTGGCCGCAGCAGATCCAGCGAGAGCAGGTCGCACGCGGGAGTGGTCGCGAGAAGGCGGTCCTCCTCCGGCGTGAGGGCGGGCATACGCCATCCGCTCTGGCTGGAGATGGTCACTCCCGCGCCGCCGGGGCAAATCACCTTGCCCGCCTCCTCAAGGAGCATTGCCGTCCCGTACAGATCCACCCGCAAAATCGCCTCGATCGGCGCTTGGCTCGGAGAGACGCCCGCCCCGTTGACGAGATACTTTATATCCCCCCGCGCCTGCCCCTCCGAAAGGAGCGCGCGAACAGAGTCCCGATCGCAGAGATCCATCTCGAAGGGCAGCGCGTCAAACCCGGCGTCGGTGAGCACCCGCGCCGCGGCGCGCGCGTTCTCAAGGCGCTTGTCGCCGAGGAGAATGGTCATCCCCGCGCCGCACCGCCGCGCGATCGCGAGGCTGATCTGCCCCGCCCCCGTGACGATCATCACTTCTTTTTTCCTGCTCATTTTCGCCTCCGATATTCGAAAAATCGATGCCGCCGCGCAAAACCGCGCTATTGCGGGATCTTGCGCCATCTCGTATTCGCTATATATTTTTGGAACCTGCGCCGCCCCGTCCGAGAGCATTGCGTTTTGTGAAGAGCTGCGCCGCCCGCGCGCGCTCCTCCCTCTTTCATTATACCCCCGCGCGGGGCGCGCGTCAAGCGCGCTTGACAGAAGAGGAGGTTTTGTGGGATAATGCCCGCGGGATCAACTTTTTGAGGTGTCGATGCTGCCGCGCAAAAAGCAAACAGAAGTGGAAACCCGCCGCCGCAACGGCGAGATGGCGGCGCTCGCGAGCGCTTTTCTCAACCTCGCGCCGGATGCCGTCTCCATTAACAGCGTGCTCGAGATTTCATCAAGCTGCGGCGTCACCCCCGAGTACGCCTACGCCGAATCTGTCGCCGCGCTCTTCAGCCTTGATACGATAGGCGAGGACAAGGACTTTTTTCGCTCCTATTTTCAAGAGGCGTTTCACCTCCTCTCGCCCGAGGCATATACGAGCGATCCCTTCTACCGCCTGCTCGCCCCCGCGCTCAAGGGCGAGGGGCGTGCGCGCGGGAAGTGGCGCCTTCGCCTGCAAACGCTCAGGGCGGGCGAGGCGTTTGTCTGCGATGATTTTCTCCTAACCCCCGACCGCCGCCTCATCCCGCAAATCGGCTTTTTCGCGCAGCCCTACACCTACCCGGCCCTCCTTGAGGACGGGCGCGAGTGGATGACGCTCCTGCCAAATGAGACGACCACCACGCGTGCGGCGATTGAGGCGGCGCACGGGCGAGCGCTGACCTACGGCCTTGGACTGGGGTACTTTGCCTATATGGCGGCGCGCAAGCCCGAGGTGGAGAGCCTCACCGCCGTGGAAATTTCGCCCGACGCTATCGCCCTCTTCGAGGAGGAGATCCGCCCGCTCATTCCGCCGCAAATCTCCGCGAAAATCACCGTCCTGCGGGGCGACGCGCTCGATTACGCGGCGCGAACTGCCCCGGAAGAGCACTTCGATTTTATCTTTGCCGACATTTGGCACGACGCAGGAGACGGGCGCGAGCTTTACCTGAAGATGAAATCGCTAGAACCCTGCACCCCCACCGCCGATCACGCCTACTGGCTCGAGGACACCCTGCGCCTCTACCTTGACCCCACCCTCTGGCCCCCGCCCCCCGCGTGAGGGCACCCCGCGCTTCGCTTAGAGGGCGCGGGGGTAGCTCCCGCAACCGGCCTCGAACCGCGGCGCGCGGCGACCTTCGCTCTTGCCCGGCCTCCGGGGAGGGATAGGAAAACCCCCTCGATCCCCCTTTACGCGGCGCGTCTTCGCCTCTTCCTTTTTCGCGAGCGAACTCTTTTTGCGCCGCGAGGGAGGACGAGCGCAAGCCCCCGTGTGGCGCTTTTTCGCCCTTTGTTCTTTTTTGAGGTACCCCATGCCCGCGAGCTTCCCGGACAAATTGCGCGCCTTTCTTTTGCGGGAAGGGGTGGAGCACTGCGCCGCCCTTTCGATGGGCGATCTGCCGCTCACAAACGAAGGGCTGCTGCGCCGCCTCGGCGGGGAGGGGGCGAACTTCGCGAGCGCTCTGCTGCTTGTCTTCCCCTACTACACCGGGCGACACGAGGGGCGCAACCTCTCGCTCTACGCCGTCCCGCGCGACTACCACCTCTTCGCGCGCGGCTTTTTCGATCGTCTTCGCGATTTTCTTTCGCGGGCTTTCCCGGGGGAGCTTTTCTTTGGCTGCGCCGACCGCTCGCCGATAGACGAGCGCGCCGCCTTCGCACGGGCGGGACTCGGCGTTCTCGGCGATAGCGGTCTGCTCCTCACCCCCGATTACGGCAGCTTCGTCTTCCTCGGGGAGATGTATACCACTCTCCCCCCGGGCGTTTGGGGAGATCTGCTCGCCGCCCCGCGCGATCCCGCCGCCTGCCCGCACTGTGGGCGCTGCCGCGAGGTCTGCCCGCGCGAGGGCCTTGGCGAGTGCCTGTCCGCCCTCACGCAGGCGAGAGGGGATCTCTCCCCCGCCACCGTCGCCGCGATGGCGCGCTACCACACCGCTTGGGGGTGCGACCTTTGCCAAGAGGTCTGCCCGTACAACGCGCGCGCGAGGCAAACGCCGATTCCCTTCTTTCGCGAGGCGCTGCTCCCCCGCCTAACATCGCGGGATCTTCTCAAGATGTCCGAGGAGGAATTTCGCTCCCGCGCCTACTCCTGGCGCGGGAAATCGGTCATCGCGCGCAACCTCGCCGCGCTCGAGGGAAGCCCCCCGCCGCAAGCGTGACCGGTGCCGCGTCCCTCCTTGCCCTCGCCCCTTTTATGGCGATTTGCCGCCCCCGCTCCCTCACCCTTCGCGCTATGACGATTTCAGGCCTGCAAAAGATGACGATGCTCGACTTCCCCGGAAGGGTCGCCTGCACGGTTTTCACGGCGGGGTGCAACTTCCGCTGCCCCTTCTGCCACAACGCGCCGCTCGTCCTACCCGGGCAGATGCCGCGCGAGGTTCTTTCCGAGGAGGACTTTTTTGCCTTTTTGGAGCGGCGCCGGGGTCTACTTGACGGGGTGGCGATCACCGGCGGCGAGCCGCTGCTGCAGGATGTTTCGCCCTTCCTGCGCCGTGTGAAGGAGATGGGTTTCACAGTTAAGCTGGATACCAACGGCAGTAGCCCCGCGCGACTGCGCGCCCTTTTGCGGGAGAACCTCGTCGACTATGTCGCGGTGGATATTAAAAACTCCCCCGAAAAGTACGCCGCCACCGCGGGGCTTCCCTCGCTCGATCTCTCTTTTATTCGCGAGAGCATCGCGATCCTGCTTGAGGGGCGGGTCGACTATGAATTTCGCACAACGGTCGTCCCCGGCTTTCACGAGGAGGAAGACTTCCCCAAGATGGGCAAGCTCATCGAGGGGGCGGAGCGCTATTTTCTGCAAGCCTTCGCCGACTCAGGAGATCTCGTCGGCGGCAGAGCGACGGCGGGGGACATCGCCGCGCACCCTCCCTTCTCGCGCGAGCAAATGGAGCGATTCGCCGCCGCCGCCTCCCCCTATGTGAAAACCGTCTCCCTGCGCGGCGTTGATTGACCCTGGCACCCGCGCCCCGTGCGTCGCCCGTCCCTGCGCCCCGTGCGTCGCCCGTCCCCCGCGCGATTCGCGTCCCACACCCGCGCGGCGCGATTCGCGTCCTTCCCCCGCGATCCTTTATACCACAATATATAGTGGTAAATTGCTAAAAAATTTCCCTATTTTGTGGATTTGGGCTTGACAACCCCTTTTTTCTCTGCTATACTGTGGGCGTGGTCGGCGCGGGGGCACTCCCGCCGCCGAGGCATAGTAGCCCAATCGAGACGAAAACGAGGTAACCCGCAATGTACGAGGTGGTCAAAAGAGACGGCAAAGTGGCGCCGTTTGACATCACCAAAATCAGCGCCGCCATCACCAAGGCATTCGAGGCGCAGCAGAAGGAATACACCCCCGACATCATCGATTTTCTTTCGCTCAAAGTGACCGCCGACTACGCCGATAAGGTCAAAGACGGCAAGATCGAGGTCGAGCAGATTCAGGACAGCGTCGAGAGCGTGCTCTCACGCGCCGGCTACGAGGACGTGGCGAAGGCGTACATCCTCTACCGCAAGCAGCGCGAGAAGATCCGCAATATGAAGTCGACCATCCTCGACTACAAGGAGCTAATGGACTCCTATGTCAAGGCGACCGACTGGCGCGTGAAGGAAAACTCAACCGTCACCTACTCGGTTGGCGGGCTCATTCTCTCCAACTCCGGCGCGATCACCGCCAACTACTGGCTCTCGGAGATCTACGACGAGGAGGTGGCAAACGCCCATCGCAACGCCGACATCCACCTGCACGACCTCAGTATGCTCACCGGCTACTGCGCCGGTTGGAGCCTCAAACAGCTGATTAAGCAAGGTCTCGGTATCCCCGGGAAAATCAACTCCTCCCCGGCCAGCCACCTCTCGACCCTCTGCAACCAGATGGTCAACTTCCTCG
>CAZYCC010000050.1:0-11110 GCA_964645985.1 uncultured Lachnospiraceae bacterium
CCCCCGACCGCACGGTCGGGGGATTTTTGTAGCGCCGATCTCACTTCCCGGCAATCGCCTCTTTCATTGCGCGCACATAATTTTCGACCGCGCGGGGAGCGTTGTCGCGCTCGCGACGGGCGAGGCGCACGAGGGCGGAGCCGACAATGACACCGTCGGCGAGAGGAGCGACGCGCGCCGCCTCCTCCGGGGTGTCGATACCGAAGCCGATAGCGCAGGGGACGCGCGCGTGGGCGCGCACGATCTCCATTAAGGCGGGCAGATCTGCGGCGTTGCCCTTCTCGCCGGTGACGCCGAGCGAACGCACGACGTAGAGGAAGCCCTCCGCGCCCGCCGCGATACGCGCCGCCCGCTCGCGCGAGGTCGGAGCGACGAGCGAGATGAGAGAAATCCCCGCCTCGCGCGCCGCCGGCGCGAACTCCTCGCGCTCCTCAAAAGGCAAATCCGGCAAAATCAGCCCGTCGACCCCGACCTCCCGGCAGCGCGCACAGAAGCGCGGATCGGCGAAGACGACGTTCGCGTAGGTCATGAACACCATCGGCACGGCAACCTGCGCGCGCAGGCGCGCGGCGAGCGCGAAAATGTCGTCGGTCGTGACGCCCCCGGCGAGAGCGCGCGCGTTCGCCTCCTGAATCGTCGGCCCCTCGGCGGTCGGGTCGGAGAAGGGGATGCCGAGCTCGATGAGGTCGGCACCGCCGCGCACCGCCGCGAGAACAACGCGCTCGGTCATCGAGAGGTCCGGGTCGCCGCAAGTGAAAAAGGCGACGAACGCCTTGCCGCCGGCAAACGCCGCGCGAATGCGCTCCTCGCCGAAAATATCCTTTTTCATAAAAAGTCCTATAGGAGAGATAAAACGCGAGCTCGGAAGAGCCCACTCCGCCGCGCCTCGCGGGAGAGTTCCCGGGAGAGAGGGGAGGAAAAATCAAGATAGGAGTGTCACAAATATAACCCAAGCGCCCGGGGGAACCCGCGAGGTGAGATTGTCTATCGCGATTAGCGAAGGAGTGGGAGCGAGGGGTCCCTTTACCGATCTGCGCGAGGGGATCGCGCGAAACCCGCTGCCGCCCCACAATAAAGTGCAAAGTTTCGCCAAGGAGAGTACCGCATCTTTTGCTGCGCTGTCGCTTGATAGTTCCCGGGCCAGTTCCGCAGGATTCTGCCTCAGATTTTCCGGCGGGAGCGGGACGGTTTCAGGTAACACTTTTCTCGCGAGGTTTTGCATTTTTTCAAAAGGCCCATCCGGGGGCAAGCGCGCGGGATCAGTCGTAGAGTTCCTCGCCGCGATAGCGCGCGATCGCCGCGACATCCTTGTCGCCGCGGCCGGAGAGCGTGACGACGATAATTTTGTCGCGCGGGAGCGTCGGCGCCAGTTTGAGCGCGTACGCCAAGGCGTGGGCGCTCTCGATCGCGGGGATAATTCCCTCCTCGCGCGAGAGCAGCTCAAACGCCTCGACGGCCTCCTCATCGGTAATAGCGACGTACTGCGCCCTCCCCTCATCGTGCAAAAAGGCGTGCTCGGGCCCGACACCGGGGTAATCGAGCCCCGCCGAAATCGAGTAGACCGGCGCAATCTGCCCGCGCTCATCTTGTACAAAATAGGACTTCATTCCGTGAAAAATACCTACTCGCCCGGTGTTGAGCGTCGCCGCCGTCTCGGGCGTATCGACCCCGCGCCCCGCCGCCTCGCACCCCACGAGACGCACATCCTTATCCTCTAAAAAGTGATAAAAACTGCCCATCGCGTTCGACCCGCCGCCGACGCAGGCGAGGACATAATCGGGCAGCCGCCCCTCGCGCGCGAGAACTTGCTCCCTTGTCTCGCGAGAAATCACCGACTGAAAGTCCCGCACGATGGTCGGGAAGGGGTGCGGCCCCATCACAGACCCAAGGCAGTAGTGTGTATCGGCAATGCGGCGCGTCCACTCGCGCATCGTCTCGGAGACCGCGTCCTTGAGCGTCGCCGTACCGCTCTTCACCGGCACGACCTGCGCGCCGAGCAGCTTCATGCGGTAGACGTTGAGCGCCTGCCGGCGCGTGTCCTCCTCGCCCATGAAGACGACGCACTCCATTCCGAAGAGCGCCGCCGCGGTCGCCGTCGCGACACCGTGCTGTCCCGCGCCGGTCTCGGCGATGAGGCGGGTCTTGCCCATCTTTTTCGCGAGCAGCGCCTGCCCGAGAACATTGTTAATTTTGTGTGAACCCGTGTGGTTGAGGTCCTCGCGCTTGAGATAGATCTTCGCCCCGCCGAGCCTCGCGGTCAGCTTCGCCGCGAGCGTCAGGCGCGAGGGCCGCCCCGCGTAATCGCGCAATAGATCCCCGAGCTCCGCGCGGAAACCGGGGTCGTTTTTGTAAAAATCGTACGCGTCGGAGAGCTCATGCACCGCGTTCATCAGCGTTTCCGGGATGTACTGCCCCCCATATGGCCCGAACCGCCCGGGATGAGTTAGTGTGGACATAGATGGTTGCAGAATGGAAAAGAAGTGTCACGAATGAAGGGAAAGGAGAAAGGAAGAAGTGAGAGAAAACACAACGTTCCAAGTGAGCTGCCCGGGGGGAAGTTGCGCGCAAAACCGCCTCGCGAAGTTAGACGGGGCAGTGTAAAATCACAACAGAGGCAGTAGAGTTTCCCGAAAACTGAATTTAGAAACGGCAGTGGAAATTACGCAAATCCTCACCCCGCTTCACGAATACACCCCATCCCCCGAAGGGCAAGGATCTGTTTCGCTTCCGACAATCCCATCAATCTCTTTGCTCTTCCCCCGCGCCGCGAGTTTACTTCGCATAGAGGAAAACACCCCGCGTCCCGTAACAGTTCGTTATGTGGGGGTTCCAAGGGGGGCTGGAGGGGGGCAAAGCCCCCCACCCTTGGCCGCTTCTCGAGAGAGCCGGGGGAGGGCTCTTTCGGGAAAGAGCACTCCTCCGGAGGAGCATGGTGGCGGCTCCCGCCGCGAGAACAGTAGGTGCGGCCCGGGGCAGTGGAAATGTCGATAGGGTCACTTCGGTTTCCCGAAAACTAAATTTAGAAACGGAAGTGCAAATTACAATAGGGGTGCTTCGGTTTCCCGTAAACTAAACCTTAGAGGTAGCAGTCGAAATTTCGACAAAGTGAGGTTGCTTCAAAATAAACTTCAAGCCGAGGCAGACTTGCCTCCCCATCAACAAGCGAGTTTTCCAAAAGAAAAAGTTTGATCCTTTTCTGGAGGAAGACCTTCCCTCAAACTGAGGCGGGAGCATCCCGCGGCCCCCTCGCCCTTACCGCGCGCGTGAACGCGGCCATCTTCTCGGGGCTCTTGCGCCCGCCTTCCTCAATCCCGCTGCTGACATCGACACCGAAGGGCCGCAGCTCGGCGATCGCCCCGGCGACATTGTCGGGCGTCAGCCCCCCCGCGAGAATATACGGCCGCGCAAAGCCGCGCAGGAGCTCGGTGGGGATGCGCGCGCCGCTGCCCTGCCCCGCGTCAAGGAGCACCAAATCCGCCCGGCTCGCCGCGGCGCGTGCGAGATCCTCCTCGCCGCGCACCTGGAACGCCCGCAGCACCGGCCGCCCCCCGCGCCGCTGCAGATAGGCGACCGTCTCCTCGCTCTCCTCGCCGTGCAGCTGCGCCGCCGCGATAATATTCTGCCGCAGCAGCGCAAGTACCTCGTCAGGGTCCGGGTCGACGAACACGCCGACCGGCGTCACCGCGGGGTGCAGCCGCGCGCGCATCTGCCGGGCAAGAGCGACCGAGACCGTCCGCCGCCGCCCGGGCGCGAGGACGAACCCGACCATATTGGGCAGGCAGATATTCGCCGCCGCAATGTCATCGAGCGACATCATGCCGCAAAGTTTTATTTTTATCAAGAGCGCTCGTTCCTCCGGGGGCATCTCGCCGAACGTATAGCTAAAGTGAAGTTTTTTGTGCAGGCCCGCACCCCGCTCCGCCCGCCACGCGGGTTATCTTCCTTTATTAGATATGTGCGGCGATAAGCTCCCCTCTTGCCGTGACAACTCGCTCGGCGCTCCCTCCCCGCGCGCTCGATCCTTTTTGTCTTTTTTCAAAAAAGTGATATTTCGCCCTCATTCCCCGAGAAGCCCTTGCAGAGCGGCGCGGCGGTCGGGCGATCGCATCAGCGCCTCCCCAACGAGAACTGCGTCGGCATACTCGCTCGCCTCAAGGACATCCGCACGGTAACGCACCCCGCTCTCCGCGACGAACTGCACCCCCGGGGGAAGGAGCGCGGCGAGCCGCCTGCTGTTTCCCCGTTCGACCGTGAAATCGCGCAGATTGCGGTTGTTGCACCCGACGATGGTAGCCCCGGCGGCAAGCGCCGTGTCAAGCTCGCGCTCGTCGTGCACCTCGACGAGGGCGTCCATACCGAGCTGCTGGCAGAGCGCGATGTCCTCGCGCAGCTCGTCTTTTGAGCGCAGAGAGACGATCAGCAGCGCCGCTGCCGCGCCGAGGCATTTTGCCTCGTAGAGCATATACCGGTCGACGACGAAATCTTTGCGCAGCACCGGGAGCGCCGATTGCGCGGCAATCTCGCGCAAATTTTCGTCACTGCCGAGGAAGCGCGTCGGCTCGGTCAGCACCGAGATCGCGCTCGCCCCGCCCGTCTCGTAGTCGCGCGCGATGTCAAGATACGGGAAGTCACGCGCGATGAGTCCTTTTGAGGGCGAAGCGCGCTTGACCTCGGCGATCACCGCGATCCCGCGCGCCGCCTTGTCCGCGCGGATTTTCTCGGCAAAGGACGGCGCCCCACCGCGCCCGGCGAGCTCCTCCGCCCGCGCTCGCAGCTCATCGATCGAAGTTACCTTCTCCCGCGCGGCGACCCTCTCCCGCGCCGCCTCCGCGAGCTCCTCCAAAATGTCCGGCATAAACGCGTGATTACATGAACGAAAAAGTACTATCCGGAGGTGTCGCAAACCTCGCAGAGCGACCCTCTGCGCCGCCCCGTCCGCCGGGGGGGAGTCCCCATGCAGCGAAAGCGCAAGCGTCTCCCTTTTGCTCCGTCCTGCCGCCCTCCCCACCCCCCGCTCCCAAAAGAAAGCGCCTCATCCCCGCAGAGCCGCGCCGCGCGGGCGAGCAGCCGCGTTGGGGTATCTTTGCCCTCGCGAAGTTACGGTCTTGCCCCCCGATGGGTGGCCTCTCGTGCGACACGCCGCTCGTGCGATCCGCGCTCCTCGCGGAACACTACTCGCTCACGGCGAGACACAGCAGCGCGATCGACCGCCGCAAATGGTTCCGTCGCGAAAATTGCCCGCGCGCGGGGGGTTTCCCTCGCTGCACACCCGGGCGAGAACAAGCCGCGCGCGAAGCGAAGCCCTCGCCTCAGAGAATTTCGCACAAACGCGAGCGGGGGTGCTCGCCCACGCGAAGTGACGGTCTTTCACCCAACGAACGCCCCCTCGCCTCACATTTCTCCCACGCGAGGTGGAAGCGATTTTTCGCGACCCGCGCCGCGCCTCATGTGAGTGAAGCGAGAGCGGAAAGGAAGCGATCGTGCAATTTCTCCGTTTCCCGCAGAACCGCTCCCGCGCAAACAAATATTTCCCGTCGGAAATTACTCTCGTACGATGGAGGCGGCCCCGCGCGCCGCAGGAGAGGAGAGGATTCGCGCAAAAAGTTCGCGCTCGCGCTCTTTTTCGGGGAGGATGGCGGGCCCGTGCAAATCCCGCGCAAGGTCCTGTCGCCCCTCGGAGAGGAGAGGCAGGTTTATTCGCGAAAAGTAACAAATTCTTACGCGTTCGACGCCGCGATGAAGGCGTCGAGCGTCGCCGTGGCCTTGCCGCTGTCGATGAGCTGCGCGGCGAGCGCGATTCCCTCGCCCATCGTCTTTGCCTTCCCGGCGACGGCGAGCGCCGCTCCCGCGTTGAGAAGCACGGCGTCGCGCCGCGGGCCCTTCTCCCCGGCGAGCACCGCGCGCGTGATCGCGGCGTTCTCCTGCGGCGTCCCGCCTACGAGATCCTCGCGGCGGCAGCGCACGAAGCCGAACTGTTCGGGGGTAATCGTCGCGAGGCGGTAACCTCCCTCGTCAAACCCGCAAACATGAGTCGGCGATGAGAGCGAGATCTCATCGAGCGGGTCCTCGCCGAAGACGACCATTCCGCGCCGCACCCCGAGCGAGGTGAGCACGCGCGCGAGCGGCTCAACGAGCGAAGCGTCGTAAACTCCGAGCAGCTGGAAGGTAGGACGCGCGGGGTTAGTCAGGGGCCCGAGGATATTGAACACCGTGCGGATGCCGAGCTCTTTACGAATAGGCCCCACATATTTCATTGATGTGTGATATTTTTGCGCGAAGAAGAAGCAGATCCCAACCGTGTCGAGCAGGGAGACGGCTTTTTCGGGGTCCTCATCGATGTTGACGCCGAGCGCCTCGAGACAGTCTGCGGTGCCGCAGAGCGAGCTCGCCGCACGGTTGCCGTGCTTGGCGACAAGCGCGCCGCCTGCCGCCGCGACAATGGCCGCGGTGGTCGAGATGTTAAAGGAGTGCGCGCCGTCGCCGCCTGTACCGACCACCTCGAGCAGTTCTCGGTCCCCCCTCGGCACGGCGAGCGCGTGCTCGCGCATCGCGGCGGCGCAGCCGGCAATCTCGTCGATAGTCTCCGCCTTAGTGCTCTTAGTCGAGAGCGCGGCGAGGAAAGCAGCATTCTGGGTCGGCGAGGTTGCGCCGCTCATGATCTCGTTCATCACGGCATACGCCTCGTCGTAGGTGAGGTCCTGTTTGTCAACAATCTTGACAATTGCTTCGCGAATCATAGCAGTCCTTTCGGAGAAATGGAAAATTTTTGATAGGTGAAGGATGAACATCCCGCGCGACGCAAAGATACATCGCGCGAAAATGAATGGTAGCAGAAACCTCCGCAGAGGCTCGCCCGCACGGCGGTGCGATGGGAGACGAAATTGAAGAGTGAATCCGAAAAAGCAATGGAGACGAACTTGAGGAGAGTGCCCAAAAATAGGATAAAGGAAGCAGTTCATTGCCCTTTACACCAAGGCAATCATTTTGTCGCGAGTTGAACACTTTCCCGAGAGACATACACAGGGGTGCCGCTTTCTCCTAAATTTTCCCGGAATCCGGCGGGAACGCGGCAGAGCGGCGGAAGAGCGGCGGAACAGAACATCGCGCGAGAACGTGAACCAAGAGAGGGCAAAATTCCGCCAAGCAAAAGCGGATGATGAAAAGTGAATGGCCTGCGAAGGAATAGAGCAAAATATAGCGCAAGAATTTACACGAGGGAATGAAATTTCATCGGGCAAAAGTAGAAGCGGATGTTGAGAAGTGAACGAAAAGCGGTGGAATGAAACAAAAGAAAAATCTGAAAAGCGAGCAGCTCGCGAGGATGGGGGAGGGAGAATGATGAACACCGCTCGTTACATCAGAGTTATCATTTGTTCAATATTGTTCAGGCAAATTCGCAAATACGAAAAAACACAGCAAGGGCATGACCGGGCCAAGCGCTTTACTGAAAAGAATCGGTGAAAAATATAAGGCGCACGGGGATGGTTCCCGGGGACAGCTTCCGCACCGTCGGCATCATTTTATCTCCAAGGAAATTCACCAAAAATATCCAAAGATTTAATAAACAACCCGTCCGAGCCGAAGAATTAGTGGAATTCTCATACGCTCATAAAATTGCGCAAAATCTGTGCTCCGGACGGTGTGAGAACCGACTCGGGATGGAATTGCAGCCCGAAGATCGGGTGCGCGCGGTGTTCGACCGCCATCACCTCACCCTCGTCGGTCGTCGCGACGACCCGCAGACACGCCGGGATGCGCGCGGGGTCGGCGGCGAGCGAGTGGTAGCGCGCGACCGGGATGCGCGCGGGCAGCCCCGCGAAGAGCGGGCAGGCGAGGTCGAGCGCCGCCTCCGACTGCTTGCCGTGCATCAGTCTCGCGGCGTAGGTCACCACCCCGCCGAAGTGCGCGACGATCGCCTGGTGCCCAAGGCAAACCCCGAGCACCGGCACCCCACGCTCGCCAAGCGCGACCGCGTCCATTGTCACCCCCGCCGCCTCCGGCCGTCCCGGCCCCGGCGAGAGGATGACCCGCTCGGGCGCGAGCGCGGCAATCTCCTCGAGCGTCATCGCGTCGTTGCGCACCACCCGCACCTCCGGCGCGATCGCACCGACCATTTGGTACAAGTTATACGAAAAGCTGTCGTAATTATCTATTAACAGAACCATAACAAATGGGAGAAAAACCTCAGCACAAAGGATCTGGATTCGCGGTACCTATTTGAAACGCGCGCAGCGTGTTTCAAATAGCAAAATCGTCAAATTACGTTTTGCGCACCGCGCAAAGCAAAATTTGCGGGGGAGCAAGGCAAAAACGGCAACGAGGCCGCGATTTTGCGGAGGGGGAAGGGCGGTGGATTTCGATTTGGCAGAGCCAATCCGATTTGGCTCCGCCAAATCGTCAAATTCCTTACCGAAGGTAAACCTCTGGTAAGGAAGTTTGCGGCAAAACCGCCAAGCGCCCCGCGCGAGCGAAAGGGTTGTCGGGGGGAAGTTGCGCGCAGCGCGGGACACAAACGCCCGTCACCTGCGCTCCGCGCGGGGTTTTGCGCGCCCGCCGCGGGAACGGAGCAGTGAGGGGAGGGATACCCCCCGCGAGGGCGAGCGGGGTAGTGCAAGGC
The DNA here is from genome assembly GCA_964645985.1 of uncultured Lachnospiraceae bacterium. GTDB lineage: Bacteria > Bacillota > Clostridia > Oscillospirales > CAG-272 > CAZYCC01. Next base: position 8,618 of record CAZYCC010000050.1, read on the forward strand.
CACGACAGGGGCACCGACCTATCCTCAACACCCCATCCCCGAGGGAGCAGCGGAAATGTCGACAGGAGCAGTGCCGTTTTCCCGAAAACTAAACCGAGAAACGGCAGTTCAAATTACGATGATCCTTATACCCCGCCCACGAGAGCACCCCATCCCCCAAAGGGCAGAGGAGATGTTTCGCTTCCGACAATCCTATCAATCTCTTTGGACTTCCCCCCCCCCCGCGCCGCGAGTTTACTCCGCAAAGAGGAAAACGCCCTGCTTACCGTAACAGGTCGTTATGTAGGGGTTCCAAGGGGGAGTGCAGCTCCCCCTTGGCGGGGCCATCCAAGGGGGGCTGGTCCCCCTTGGCCGCTTCTCGAGAGAGCCGGGGGAGGGCTCTTTCGGGAAAGAGCACTCCTCCGGAGGAGCGAGGTGGCGGCTCCCGCCACGAGAACAGTAGGTGCGGCGCGGAGCAGTGGAAATGACCGCGCGGAAGTAGAGGTTTCCCGAAAACTATATTTAGAAACGGCAGTTCAGATCACGATAAATGCACTTGGGTTTCCCGAAAACTAAACCTAAGAGGTGGCAGTACAAATTACGATAGGGGCACTTCGTTTTCCCGAAAACTAAACCCGAGAAGGTGCAGTCGAAATCTCGACAACGCGGGATGCCTACACACTCTCCCCCCGAACGGGGCTGTTCAAATTACGATAGGGGCAGTGGAGCTTTCCCAAAACTAAACCCAGACACGGCAGTGCAAATTACGATTGAGAATGTGGAGTTTCTCAGAAAACTAAATCAGAGAGGTAGCACCTCAAAATTCGTCCCCCTCCCCGGAGATCTCCTTCCGCAAAATGAAGCGAGAGAATCCCGCGCAAATCATCTCGCGCGCTCGCGCGGGCGAGGGGATCCACCGCGAGTAATCTTTTTCGCGAAAACAAGGAGAGTCGGCAGATTGACGATGACAAGCGCGAGAAAGAGGACGAGCTCGAGCGCGCCGATAAGCGCGCCGCGCGCGGTGAGAAACTGCGCGGCAAGACCTGTCGGGCTCGGGAAGACGCTGTCCTTCGGCTGCACGACAAGCAGCGCCGCCATCGCGCCGGCGAGCGCCGTATTGAGGACGAGCCGCCGCGTGCCGAGGTCGAAGCGCACATACCGCCGCGCGGTGTGCGCGCGCAGCAGGAAGACGACGAGATAGCTCGCGACGGTCGCGAGCGCGGCGCCCTCTGCGCCCCACCCTGCGAGGCGAATGCCGAACAGCTCATCCGGGATCAGCAGCAGATTTAACAGGATATTGACAATTGCGCCGGCGAGCGAAGTGAAGAGCGCCCCGCGGCTGCGCGCGCGCACCGTGTAGACAGACCCCAGGAAGCTGACGTGCGAGCTGAACAGAATCGCGAGGACGAGCAGCGGGATGGTGTGCCACGCCGTGAAGTACGCGGGATCGAAAAGGATATACGCGAATAGCTTGCAAAAGAGGATGATCCCCCCGCCCGCGAGGAAGAGCAGCGAGGAAAACGCGCGGAAGGTCGTCGTGAAGAAAGCCGACCGCTCGCGCTCGTTGTTCTCCTTGACCGAAGAGAAGCCCCATGCCTGAATGAAAATCGTGCAGAGCATCGACAGCAGCGTTGGGATCTTGTTCGCCGCCGTATAGATGCCGTTCGCCTCGCCGCCGACCATCGCGGTCAGCATATAGCGGTCGGAAACCGAGGTGATCCACCAGAAGATCGTCGTCGGGATGAGCGGGACGCAATAGCGCAACATCGCGTGCACGCGCGCCGGGTGGAAACTGCGCGGCGAAACCAGCTCGTATATTAACTTTTCTTTAACGAATATAAAGATAAATGTGACCGCGTCGGCGCAGACGACCGACAGCACATACCCGCCGACCTTCCAGTCGAACCCGAGCAGGAAGAGCAGATTAAACGCGACGACGAGCGCGGTGTTGAGGATGCCCTGCAGCGCGTAGAAGCGAAACTTGTCGCGCGTGCGGATGTAGTAGGAGACGAGCGAGTGCAGGTTCGCGAAGAGGACATAGACGACGAGCAGCGCGAGCGATCGTCCCGGGATTCCGGCGAGCAGCCCGAGTGGGGAAATCGCCGCGAGGACAGCCGACCCGCCGAGGACGAACGCCATCCCTATTGAAAAGACCTCGCGCTTGTCCTCCGCCTCATCGAGGGCAAAGCGGAAGACCGCGTCGGTGACGCCCGCGCAGAAGAGCGGCATCAGCAGCTTCGCCGTCTCCATTAACAGGTCCGCGGCGCCGAACTGCTCCGCCGTCAAGCAGCCGGTGTAGAACCGAACCATGAAGAAGACGATCAGCTTCGAGCCGAAGCTGCCGAGGGCGACAAGCGCCGTGTTGGACAGCAGCTTGCGGTAGCGATCCTTCACGCGACACCTCCGAGAACCCATTGTATTGTAGCACAGTAAAGGAGAGTTTTCAAGAGGCGCGGGATCCCTCCCGCCTCCGGGGCCCCGACTGTGTGTTTTCGGTCGACCTTTCCGAAACTC
>CAZYCC010000051.1:0-10785 GCA_964645985.1 uncultured Lachnospiraceae bacterium
GTATAACACAAGCGGGAGGGGATGTCAAGGGGTCTCTTGCAAAAATGCGCAGGAGGGGGTATAATCGGGGAGAGCGAGGGTCACCCCTGCTTTGGCGAGCGGAGTTTGCGCCCTCGCGGGGATCATTCGTTGCTTCCCCGCCCATCCCCGCCGCGATTCCCCTCTCGCGAGGGGGTCATTGCTGCCTCACTCACCCCCCACGAAACCGGCGCTCGCGCGCCGCTTTCGCTGCACCGCGCTCCGCCTCTTCCCTTCTTCTTTGCCTATGTCCTACCTCACTTCTTCCCCCGCCGCGCTCTCGGAGGAGCTCTCGCATTTGCGCCGCGCCTATGCCGCGCTGCGGGAGAGGGGGCTTGCGCTCGATATGTCGCGCGGGAAACCCTCCCCCGCGCAGCTCGATCTGTCGAGCGGGCTGCTCACTTGTCTATCGTCCGCCGAGGAATGCCGCTCGCGCGGCGGCGACTGCCGCAACTACGGTCTGCCCGACGGCGTGCCCGAGATGATTGACATCTTCGTGGAGCTGCTTCATATCCCGCGCGAGAGCATCTACCTCGCGGGAGCGTCCTCTCTGCAGCTAATGTACGACGCGCTCGGGCGCTGTATGCTCTTCGGCGCGGGCGAGGGGATGACCCCTTGGTGCCGCCTGCCGAAAGTCAAGTTCCTCTGCCCCGCGCCCGGATATGACCGCCACTTTGGGCTGTGCGAGTGCTTCGGCATCGAGATGATCCCGGTCGAAATGACGCCGACCGGCCCCGCGATGGACGAGGTCGAGCGCCTCGCGCGCGATGAGGCGGTCAAGGGGATCTGGTGCGTGCCGAAATACTCCAACCCGACCGGGGTCACCTTCTCGGAGGAAACCGTGCGCCGCCTTGCCGCAATGAGCGCCGCGCCCGACTTTCGCATCTTCTGGGATAACGCCTATGCCGTGCACGATCTCTACGATGAGACCGAACCGCTGCCCGACATTCTCGCATCGTGCGCCGCCGCAGGGAACCCCGATCGCGCCTATCTCTTCGCCTCCTTCTCGAAGGTGACCTTCGCCGGCGGCAGCGTCGCGATTTTCGCCTCCTCCGAGCGCAACCTCGCTTTCGCGCGCCGCGCTCTGCGCAAGCAGTCGATCTGCTACGACAAAGTCAATCAGATCCGCCACGCGCGCTTTTTCGGGAGTGCCGACGGGGTGCGCGCGCATATGCGCCGCCACGCCGCGCTCCTGCGCCCCAAGTTCGAGGCGGTCGAGGAGATTTTCGCGCGCGAGCTTGGCGAGGGCGGCGCCGGCATCGGCGATTGGACAACGCCGCGCGGAGGGTACTTCATCTCGCTAGACCTGCCCGACGGGACGGCGAGGCGAACTTACGATCTTTGCCGGGAGGCTGGCGTCGTCCTGACAGCGGCGGGCGCGACCTTCCCGTATGGGCGAGACGCGCGCGACCGAAATTTGCGCATCGCGCCATCCTTCCCGGAAATAGACGAGCTCACCGCGGCGGCGCAGGTTCTCTGCCTGTGCGCGAAAATCGCCTATCTCGAGCGCGTCACCGGCGAGGGGAAATAAAAACGATTCCCGCCGCTGAACTTCGCAAAAAACGCATCTCGGGAGCGCCTTCGAGGAGAGCGCGCCGAGCGGCGGGAAAATCGCTTCTTTTGGCCTCCCCCGCGTGGGCGGCCGGGCTTTCGCGGGGGGTACTTCCCCGCGCGCATAATTTTCTTTTCGCGGTTTTTCCGTAAAGCTATTGCAATAAGCTCTTGAACGAGGTATCTATGCCCGATTCTCAGCGGCACGACCGCTACGAGTCTCCGCTCATCACGCGCTACGCGAGCGCGCAGATGCAGGAAATTTTCTCGCCCGACCGCAAGTTCACCACCTTCCACCGGCTGTGGATCGCGCTCGCGCGGGCGGAGAAGGAGGAGGGGCTGCCCATTACCGACGAGCAAATCGCCGAGATGGAGGCGCACGTCGGCGACATCGACTACGAGGCTGCGGCGCGCTACGAGCGCGAGCTGCGGCACGACGTGATGGCGCACATCCGCGCGTGGGGGGATATTTGCCCAAAGGCAAAACCGATTATCCACCTCGGCGCGACCTCCTGCTATGTCGGCGACAACACCGATATGATTTTAATGCGCGACGGCCTCGCCCTGCTGCGCGGGCGGCTGCTGCGCGTTATTTCCAACCTCGCCCACTTTGCCGAACGCTATAAAAGCCTGCCTTGCCTTGCCTACACCCATCTGCAGCCGGCGCAGCTGACGACCGTCGGCAAGCGCGCGACCCTCTGGATCTACGACCTCACCTTAGATCTTTCCGATCTCGACTATGTCGTCGACAGCCTCGCCCTGCTCGGCAGCAAGGGGACGACCGGGACGCAGGCCTCCTTCGCGGAGCTCTTTGACGGGACGCCCGCCGAGCGCGCCGAGAAAGTCGAGCGCGTCGAGCGGCGCATCGCCCGGGAAATGGGCTTCTCGCGCGTCGTGCCGGTCAGCGGGCAGACCTATTCGCGCAAGTTCGACACGCGCGTGCTCGGGGTGCTCGCCGGCATCGCGAGCAGCGCCTATAAGTTTTCGGGAGACCTGCGAATTTTGCAGTCCTTCAAGGAAATGGAGGAGCCGTTCGAGCGCGGGCAGGTCGGCTCCTCGGCAATGCCCTACAAGCGCAACCCAATGCGCTGCGAGCGGATTGCCGCGCTCGCGCGCTATGTCCTCGTCGATACGCTCAATCCGGCGGTGACGGCGGCGACGCAGTGGTTCGAGCGCACGCTCGACGACTCGGCAAACAAGCGCCTGTCGGTGCCCGAGGCGTTCCTCGCCGTCGACGGGATCCTCTCGCTCTACGCAAACGTCACCGATGGCCTGGTCGTCTATCCCAAGATGATAAATCGGCGCGTTGCCGAGGAGTTGCCCTTTATGGCGAGCGAAAATATCTTAATGGACGCGGTCAAGCGCGGCGGCGACCGGCAGGACCTGCACGAGCGGCTGCGGGTGCACGCGCAGGCGGCGGGGCGGGTCGTCAAGGAGGAGGGGGGGAGCAACGACCTCATTTCGCGCGTCGCCGCCGACCCTGCCTTCCCGCTCACAGAAGATGATCTCACGCGCCGCCTTGACGCGCGCGACTATGTCGGCCTCGCGCCGCGCCAGGTCGAAACCTTCCTGCGCGATCAAGTCGCCCCGCTCTTGGAGGGGCAGACCCTCCCCCCGACCCCGCCCATCGCGGTGTAAGGGGAGGAGTGCGCGCAACCCCGGCGCGGACGGGGGCACCCCGGGGTTAACCGCCGGGGAGCGAAAAACGGGGAAAAACGGTGTCGTGCTCGCGGCGCTTGCGTGAGAAGATTTCTTTCCTATAGGAAAGTTCTATGGCAGAGACGATTTACACCATCCCGGTCAATGAGGCGTTTGACGCGTCGGCGGAGGAGGGCAAGCGCTGCCCCTTCTGCCGGATGGAGGATAAGCTGCAGGAGAACGAGCTGGAGATCGTGATGGGCGGGGCGATGATGGAGCCGGACGTGCGGCAGATGACCAACCGGCTCGGCTTCTGCCGGCGGCACTTCGCGATGCTACTCGCGCGCGGCAACCGGCTCGGGCTCGGTCTCATCCTCGAGTCGCACCTCAACGAGGTGCGCGAGGAGATGAAAAAGTCGCCGGGGGATCTGCTCAAAGGCGCGGGGACGAGGGCGGTCGCGCGCGCGGCGGAGCTCTCGGACAGCTGCTATATCTGCGCGCGCGCCGATCATCACTTCGGCAAAATGGTCGAAACGGCGGTGATTCTCTGGCAGCGCGAGCGTGATTTTCGCAAAAAACTCGATTCGCAGCCGCTTATTTGCCTGCCGCACTTCGCGCGCTATGCCTCCGAGGCGCGCGCGCGCCTTAGTAAGAAGGAGTACCCTGAGTTCTACGCCTCGCTCGAGCGCGTCACCACCACCTATTTCGACGCGCTGCGCGAGGACGTGTCTTGGTTCTGCAAGAAGTTCGACTATCGCTTCGAGGACGAGCCGTGGGGGAACGCGAAGGATGCCGTGGAGCGCGCCGTCGCCTTCCTCGGCGGAGAGTGAAAAACAGAGCAAAACCCACCCCGCACGGGGTGGGTTTTCGCGGGAGAAGAAGCGCAGCGCGGCGGCGACGGCATATCCCCGCCCGGCGGGCGAGGGTGCGCTGTGGGAGAAAAGCGATGGCGCGGTTGCGAGGCGTCCCCGCGCGGCGGGGCGGGACGCGCACTGTTCTCCCGCGCGAGCGCGGGGGGTGGGATGCCCCCTCCCGCGGCAGAGCGAGTTCTCGCAAAATCAAGGCGGTGAGCGCTGCCCCTATCCGAAGCGCCCACCCCGCAAGGGAGCGGTAAAAACGCGGCCCTCCACCCCTCGCGTGGCAGATCCGCCTTGCAAGATCCCGCGCGACCACTCCTCCGTCAGCTTTGCACGCATTCCCCGCCGGGACGGGGGCGATCGAGTTAGCATAACGCCCGCGCCACGCCCGAGGATCCCCCGGTACAGAGCAAACCCACTAAGTAACACAACCCCGAGCCGCCTACCGCACTCGCCTTATCTCCCCCGGTGCAACCTCCCGAGAGGCTTTCGAGCGAATCGCCCGGCCCTCTCCCGCATTAACCACGCCGCCGTGGGGCTTATTGCTTTGAATTGACCTCGCGCAGATTGAAAAATCCGGTTCCGGTATCCTCTAACCTGTACCTCCCCGCTCCCTTTCCGCACTTCACTGCACATCGCCGTCGCACGTTTCACGACCTGCCGCACATTGCGCGTCGCTTTTCCCCACTTATCTCTGTCCCACGCAAAAAGCCGCCCGGCGGGCGGCTTTTTAGTGGTTCGGATTTTACGCGCCGCGCCCCTCCCTAAGCTGCCGCTCGGGCGGGTTTTCATCCCCCCACGTCCTCCATACAGCGGACGGTGACGCGGCTCGCGCCGCCTATGGTGCAGGTGAAGACCGTCAGGTCGTAGTCATACTCGCCGTCGAGCATCTGCGCGACGCCGCGCGTCGGGATGGTCTCGAGCCCCACGACGTGGTAGCGGAAGACATTGCCGGCGACATCGGTGAAGCGCACCTCATCGCCCGGGACGAGGTTCTTTAAGCGCCCGAGATGCGAGGCGTAGTTGTGCCCCGCGATGATCATATTGCGCGCGTAGGGCGTGCCGACATAGCGGCAGGGCGCGATCTTCAACAGCTTTTTGTCCGCCTCGCTCCAGTGGTCGATCACCGGCAGCTCGACATCTATCGCCGGAATTGAGAGTGTGCCGACATAGAGGTGCCCGTCGACCTCCACCGTCGGAAGGGGCATCTGCGGGTCGAGGACATAGTCGGGCAGGACCGGCAGCTCAGAGGGATCATCCTCGCCCGCCGCCGGCTCCTCGGTGGTGGGAGGGATCTGCTCGCGCACCTGCGCGAGGACGGCAGGAGCCGCCTTGCCGGCGGAGCGATCCTCGCCGATGTTGACTCCCATCAGGACAATCCCGGCGATCACCGCCGCGACCCCGAGGACAAGCAGCGCACCTCCCGCCCGCCTCGCCCCCCGAGCCCCAACGGCCCTTGTTTCTTGCTCCATAAAAAATCCTAGGGAGCCGCCCGCGCTCTTCTCCCGTTTTCGCAAAAGCTTGCGCGCGGCGACCTCACTGTCCCCTATTTTCGCGGTAGTTCCGCCCGGCGCAACTTCTCGGCGCGGTGATATTTCGCCCGCTCCCCTGCCTTCGCCGTTCTTGATTTTTGCGGGGATACCCCCCGGCGTTTCTCGATGTGAATCTGCGACCCGCACGGACGATCCGCGCGGGTGCGCTGCCCGATGCTTTTAACCCGTGAAAAGCTCCCGCTCGGGGGATTCCCCGCGAGATAGCGCGGTTCTCACCTCGGCAATGCTTTTCGCGGGAGGGTGCGCCTCACTGTCCCTTTTTCTTCCCTTTCTTCGTGAGGAGGACCGCGCCTACGACAATCGCCACGCTGCCGAGCGCGAGGAGCAGCGGCACCGGCCACCATGTCAGGCCTGTCTGCGGGAGCTTCGGGCTGTCGGGCGGCGGGGAGGACGGGGGCGGCTCGTTTGTGTCGGTATCGGTGTCGGTCAAGGTGTTGGTCACCGTGAAGGTGACACCCTGCTGCTCGACTCGCGACGAGTAGCCCTCCGGCCGCGTCACCTCATAGATGAGGTAGAGTGACCCGCCGGGCAGATCCTGCCACTCGTGCCGCCAGCCGCTCTCCTCGCTTAGCGTGACCTCATCGTAGAGCGCGCCGTCGCGCAGCAATCGCACGACGATCTCCTGCGGGCGCGCGTCCTCGTGGTTCTCGTCCCGCCAGATTTTCAGGACGTGGCGCGCGACCGTGTCCGGCCCGTCGGGAATGCTCTCGATATAAAATTTCGGCTCGACGACGACGCTCTCGCCTGCCGGGATGTTGACCGCGAAGGGTTGCGGCGTGTAGCGATCCTTCCCTACCGTTACCGGGGAGCCGAGCGCGAGATACAGCCCGGGCGAAAGCTCGCCGAAGGTGAGGTAGCCCGCTCCATCGGTCTGCCCGCTCGCGAGAGGAGAAACGCCGCTACCCCACGCGAAGGAGGCGAGCGTCATCATCAGGGCATCGTCCGGGGTGAGGAGCGACGAAGGGTCAACGCCGCAGGAAGCGAACGCCGCGGTGAAGGTCAGCTCGCCTCTCGCCACGCTCGCCACCTGATAGAGCGAGAAGGACGCGCCGGGGACGGCGGCGCCGCTCTCGGGGTGGCGGTAACGAAGGACGAGAGATCCCGCTGCGGCAGGTTCGGCGCGTGAGAGAACGCCGGACGGCAGCAGCGCCGCGAGCAGCAGCGCCGCGAGCAGCAGCGAGGCAGCTCGCGCCGCGCCGCGCGCAGGGCGGCGAGCGGGGCGACAAGCGCCGACATTTGAAAAAGTGGAGATAGAAAGCATCATTGCCACGCAATAGGCAGAATACGAGAGCCCCGCGAGGGGAAAATGTCAAAGAAGTGCGCGGCTCAAAACCCGCCGCGATAGGCTAAGGAGGCCACACACACGGGGTATGCGCCGCGCGCGTCAGGCAAGGGAGCTCCAGGGCGGCACACACCGAACGGAGCTCGCCAAGGAGGCGCAACAAGGGAGAACAAGCGATCGCGCAGGTCTTAGTTTGTGCAAAACAAATCGCCGCGGCGAGGTTTGGCTTGCGCGCGCGCAAGCCCCGCGAAATCCACGCCGAAGCGCCTCTCTCCAAGGAAAAACGGTCCCCGCAAAGCGTGCGCGGTATCGTCCGCGCGCGCTCGGCAAAGCTCGCGATGATCGCCTGAGCGGAACAATGCTCGCCCCGGGAACTCGCGCTGGAGATCGCCGCCGCGCCTTAGCCGCTCTGCTCGCCCGGCGGGGGGTCGGGCGCGGGCGCGGCGGCGCGCGCCTTTTTCTTGCGGTGATGATGGACGACTATCACGACGATAATCGCCGTGACGATCGCCACCGCCGCGAGGATCGTCGGCAGGAGCAGGCGGCGGTCGACAAAGTGGGTGCGCGTAAAGGAGACCTCGGTCGTCACATCGCCCTCGGAACTCTCCTCGCCGCCGACCCGGTGCCCGCGCACAAAAAGGCGGTGGGTGTTAATCCCATACGGGGTGCAGGTCTGGAGGGTGCACAAGTCTTGCCCCTCCTCGATTTTGAGCGGCTCCTTGAGTTTCGGGTCGGTCGCCTCAAGCGTCGTCAGTCGGTCGACCTCGTAGATCAGCGTGCGGTCGAGGACGCGCAGCGAGAAGCGGTCGCCCTCTTGCAGCTCATTGATGTGAGTGAACAGCTCTGTCGAGGGAAGGCCTGTGTGCCCGGCGAGGACCGTGTGCGTGCTCTCCCCGCCGACCGGCAGGGAGGAGCCTTGCAGGTGCCCGACCCCGCTCTGGAGAACCATCTCGCCGGTGCCGTGATAGATCGGCAGGTGAATATCGAGCGAAGGGATGTCGACGTAGCCCATTACCCCGGTCTCATCGACCGCGAGCATTTGCAGATATTCGTCGACTTCCTCGCCTTTGAGGGTGAGGGGGTAGAGCGAGCGCGCGCGCAGACGCGCGTTGTACTCGCTCGCCTCGGCGAGCATTTCGTCGCGCTCGCCGGTCGAGAGGACCTCGACCGTGCGGTGGTACTCGTCGATCGTCCGCCGATAGCCGAGAGAGTTAATGTAGTCGCTCAGCGTCGGGTAGAGCAGCAGCCCCACCCCCGCGAGCATCGCGACCACCGCCAACGCGATGAGCAGTTTCTTTTTCATCGATGGCGAGGCGGGGTCAGCGCGGCGCGCGATAAACGCGCGATAAACGGAAAAGTCCGGGGGAATGGGAAAAGCGCGCCGGGAAGTGGATCGCTCGTGACCTACGCGCTCCCTCGCGCAGGAGCACCCCCGCGGTGAGGCAGCCGCGCGCTACACGGAGAAGCCTTGGGAGAACGGCGCGCCGGAGCGGCTGCGCCGCCGGGGGGAGCGAACATAGCGCGCCGCGGCGGAGCGTGGGCGCGTTCGCGCGTCGCCGTGATGATAGCGGGTTTTCGCGGCGGTCACACGGGGGATTTATGCGGCAACGCCTCCCCCGAGGGGGAGGCAGTTGCGGCTTTTTTCGGGGTAGACAAGCGCGCTCCCGTGGTTGCGGTTATGAGTGAGGAGGCGCCGCGCCGATCGCCCCCTCGCGCGGCAGCGCACGCCGCGCTCAGTTCTTTTTCTTTGCCTTCTTGTACCCGACGACAAGGACGGCCACGAGGCTGCCGATGAGGAGAAGAGCGCCGGCGACATAGAAGATCGTGCGGCCGATGCCGCCGGTGCCGGGCAGGAAGGGCGCCTTATTGTTGACGAGGGTCAAATCGCCCTGCAGTTCGTTTTCCTCTCCCTCCGGGAAGATCGGAATGCTGCCGAGGCTGCCGTCCGCCTCCGACCCGTTAAGCACGACATCCTCGCGCGCTTCAACCACGATTTTCGGATCGGGAATGAGCTTGCCGTTTTCGTCATAGCTCGCCTCGATGTAGAAGACAATAGGCGCCATCGTGTTGTAGCCGGACGGAGTCTTCGTCTCGGTGAGGGTGTATTCGACTCCTGAGTCAAGGCCGTGGAAGTTGAATTCACCCGCGTCGTCGGTCGACAGGGTGTACTGATCCTCGGTGTATCCTGTAAGGTCCTCGACCCAATCGGTGATGCAGAGCTCGCCCGCTTCGTTCGTCCCGAAAATTGCGGTGAGCGTCCTCTCCCCGTCTTTTTTCGTGAGGGTAAAGCCCGCGCCCTTCAGCCCGGTATCGGGGTCATCGTCGCCGACCTTGTGGATTTGAAGCGCAAAGTCGTAGACGTAGACATCTTTGTGCGTCGTGTTGCCGCGGCTGTCGTTACTCGGGTTGTTGGAGTACTCGAGGTACACGTCGTTCGGGTTGCCGGCTTCGGTGATCACCGCGTTTTCATTGACAATCGCGTCGTACTCAACCCAAATGGAGCTATTCGCCTCGAGAACAACGCCATCGCCCGTGACGGATTTGAGGTTGTCAAAGATGATGTGAAGGAGCGTCGCGCCGGTGTCCTGGTCGGTTTCCGAGTAGTTAATACTATAGAAGTTACTCGGAATCTCGACTTTCGTCTGATCCGGATCCACGCCGTTTATCGCGTAGACATGAATCGTGTCGGGCAGGAGCGTGAGCCCCTTCGAGAGGGCGTCGTGGAAAGCGAAGAAGTAGGGGGAGTCGTACTGCTCGTAGTTGAGGGGCAGCGGGCCGCCTTTGAGGCGGAAGCTCACGCGGTCGGTCATCCCCGCGATGTCGCCCTTCTGCTCGCCGTCCGGCGAGACGATCACCTTATCGACATCCGGGTGGTCGGGCTTGAGGTCGACATTCTGATTGCCGTAAACGCCCATCATGAAGGCGGAGGCGGTGTCATCGTCGGTGCCGGGATCATCGGTAGTGACAAGCGTATCACGGATAAGGTAGAAGCCGGCGTTCGGCGTTTGGATTTCCCAGTGGCCGCCGTACGGGTCGGTGGCGGTATCCTCGCTCGCCACCCAAGTGGAGGAGGTTTTCTCGACAGAGCCGGGGTTACCCTTCTCCAACGCGTCGATAACCTTCCACGCGAGCCGCGCGAAGCTGTCGATGAAGGTGGGGTTCGCTTCGAGGGCGTAGGCGATCGCCTCGGCAGCGGCGTCGCTGCTGTAGCCGGTCTCATCAAGACCGCGCTCGGTCAGCCCAGCCTGCAATGCAGCCGAGAAATCTGTCACCTCCGCGAGCAGCGATATGACAAACGCGGCGCGCGCGCTCTCCGGGATGGCGCTGCCCCACTTGACGTTCGCGAGGAAATTCGACACGGGCGCGCCGTCCTCGGAGTAATCATAATCAAAGGTGGCGCCGCCGAGACCATCCGCCGGATGGTTATTTCCATCCGAAAAAGCGAGGTCGCCGACGAAAATGGCGTACGCCTCGAATCGCTCTCCCCCGGCATAGTCGGGTGCTTCTGGAACCTTCGTCGTTTCGGAGGGGTTTATCCGAATGGTGTAGTTCGTAGCGGACTCGGCGAGCACCGGCGTCACCGCGAGCAGCGCGAGCAGCAGCGCGAGCAGCGCCGCCGCAATCCTTGCGTGTGTGTGTTTGGTCATGGGATACTTCCTTTCAGGGTGAGATACCAACCTTTCTTTCTTTCCGGGAGGAACGAACCGGCGAGGTACAAACCGGCGAGGTACGAGCTATGCCTCGCCTCGCGCCGTATATATAATGTACAGAGGAGAAGAGATGAGGGGCGCGAGTACGGGGCGAGGGCACATTCCAACCCGATCATCGTCAGTATAGCACATCCAAAATTATTTTGCAAGAGGTTTTTGAGATTTTTTTCGACAAA
>CAZYCC010000052.1:0-4252 GCA_964645985.1 uncultured Lachnospiraceae bacterium
CTATTCGAGGGAGAGCTTTCTCTTGACAACCCCGCCCGCCCGCGATATAATAAATAATGCAGAGTATTCCGCCTGAAATTTCTTTTCCTCCCCCGATTAATCCCGAAAGGACCGCATATGACCGTCACAAAAGACTCCATTATCGGCGACGTGCTCGACGCCGCTCCCGAGACCGCGAAATTTTTCCTTGAGATCGGGATGCACTGCCTCGGCTGCCCCTCCTCCCGCGGCGAGTCCATCGAAATCGCCTGCGCCGTCCACGGCACTGACCCCGACGCCTTGATCGAGCAAATTAACGACTTCCTCGCGACCAAATAACACGCTCCGTCGCCATCACCACAGCATCGCACGAACTCTCCGCCGCCGCTCACCGCGCCCGTCGCGCCTGCCCGCTCAAATACCGTTGGCGCGTGCCGCTGCGGTCTTTTTTCGCGATGCTTGCCGCCGCTGCAGCGCATGCGCCATTGCGGCTTGGAGAGCAGGCGGACCCCGCCGCGCACATCGCGCCAATTTGCATCTTTCCCGAGCGCCGCCGCCGCCGCCGTCTCGCCTCTCGCGATGTCACGTTGCTTTTTGAGCGGCAAAATCGACCCTTGCTTCCGCTTCGCGGCGCGAATAGGGCTTTGCGCGAGCGGATCGCCCGCGCGCGGTTCTTTGCCGGCGGTTTTACGATATTTGTTTCCCTGCCTCGCGCGGGCATAGGGTATCATGAGATACCCCTGATCGAGAAATCGGTGCGCGTTCGTTGAGTCTTCGCTCTCCTCATTTACAACATAATCGCCCCGCCGGCGCGTTTTCCCCTCTCCGCGATCTCTCGAGCGTCGTTTCACTCCGGCGCGGCTCTCTCACCGCGCTCGTGATCAAGCGCCGCGCCCCCTCGAGCCGATCCTAAGGCACATATGGGCGGATACTTCCCCGCTTGAGCGCGGCATTTCTACTCACAACATCCGCGCTCCCCGCGCGATCCCCCGCCCGGCGCCCTCGCCGCGCGGCGGCGCCGAGATTTGTCACTTTTCCAGCGATTTGTCCTCCTCTTCCCCGCGCGATTTGCCGCCGCGCCTCGCGGCGATCGCCTCCTTCGTGCGCCCGGGCGCGCTCCTCGTCGATGTCGGCACCGACCACGCGTGGCTGCCGCTCTACCTCCTGCGGCGCGGGAGAGTGGCGCGCGCCATCGCGACAGATCTTCGTGAGGGGCCTCTTGCGATTGCGCGCTGCAACGCCGAGGAATGCGGCGACCCCACCGCAGCGAAAAAACTCACTTTTTTGCTCGGCGATGGGCTAGCCCCCGTCGAGCCATACCTGCGCCCGCTGCTCGCGGGAGCGGAGGCAGCTCGCGGCGATGCGGGCGGGGATGGGCTGCTCACAACCGACTTCGGGAAGGGCGAGCTCTCCTCCCCCGGCGAGAGCGAGGCAAATCCCCCCGGCGCGCCCCCGCGCTGCGATCCGCCTCGCGTCGACATTGTCCTCGCGGGGATGGGCGGCGAGACGATCGCCGGTATTTTAGAGCGCGCGCCGTGGGTGCGCAGCGCCGCGGTGCAACTCCTCCTCTCACCGATGACGCGCAGCGAGGCGGTGCGCGGCTGCCTCGCGCGATCGGGTTTCCTCACAACGCAAGACACTCTCGTGCGCGATTCCTCGCGCCTTTATGAAATTCTCGCCGCCGTTCCCGGGTTTGCCCATTCCCAAAAAAGTGCAATGCCGCCCACGCCGCACGGCGACAGCCGGGGCCCAGATGAGCGCCCGGTTTCCCCCCAACCTGCCGAGCTTCCTCGCGATGTGCTCCCCCCGGGCGGCGCCCCCGCGCCCGGCTCTCCCGGCGACATTTGTCGCACGACCGCATCGCCTTTTCTTGCGGAGACTCCCCTCACCCCCCTTGAGCTGCGCGTCGGCGCGCGGCGTTTTTGGGGAAACCCGATCGAAGCGGACCGCCGCGCGCTCATCGAGCGGCACCGCGCGCGCGCGCTGACCTCCCGCGCCGGCAAGGCGCGCGCGGGTCTGCCGCACGACGCGGAGGACGCTCTCCTCGCCGAAATCGATGCCGCCCTCGCGAACGGCTGAACGCTAGAGCGCGGTGCGTTCCGGTTTCTCGACATCGCCGCATCATTCATCGAAAATTTACAAAACATCTCTCCCGTCGGCGCGGCGCAGCGAAATCGCCCTCGCGCCTTCCGCGAAGGGCTTGCTCACGGTGTCTCGTTTCATTGTCGCTCTTTTCTCGGGGGAGATGGGCGTTGCCCCTTTCCTCGGTTTCATTCCCGAGAATGTTTACAAAAAATTTACGTATCCCTTTCGCGCACTCCTCGTTCTCTTTTCGCAAAGAATCCATTGCGCACCCTCGCCGAACGCCTTTTCCCTATAGAATAATTATATAGAACCTCTGAATATCCCTCCAAACATAGGACAAAGCTATGACGCTGCGCGAGCTTTATAAGAATTTGTGCTCCCTCTACCCCGAGAGCGACGCCGCGCCGTGGGATAACGACGGCATCGCCTGCCTGCCCGACCCCGCGCGCGAGGTGACGCGCGTCCTCATCGCGCTCGACGCGACGCCCGCCGCCGTTGAGGAGGCGATTTCGACCGGCGCGCAGCTGCTGCTGACCCACCACCCGCTGATTTTCCACCCGCTGAAGGGCCTTGACCCTGCAAGCGAACCCGCACGGCTGCTCCTGCGCCTCGCGCGCGCCGATGTCGCGCTCTTCTCTCTCCACACGCGCTTTGACGCCGCTCGGGACGGCGTGAACGACGCGCTCGCGGAGGTGTTAAATCTCGAGGGGGTGCAGCCGTTTGAGGTAGAGGATCTCCCGATCGGGCGGGTGGGAGACCTCCCCGCCTCAATGACGGTCTGGGTGCTCGCGGATGAACTCGCGCGCGACACGCCCGCGAGCCACGTGGATTATTTCCGCGCCGTGGGGCACGGCGACCGCGAGCGCGATCCGTCCCTCATTTCGCGCATCGCCGTTTGTGGCGGGAAGGGCGATGACGCGGTCGACGGGGCTCTTGCGGCGGGGGCGCAGGCGCTGGTCACCGGCGAGATGGGCTACCACAACGCGACGGCGGCGGCGCGCAGGGGTCTATCGGTCCTCCTCTGCGGGCACTACGCGAGCGAGTTCCCGGGCCTTGCGACTCTCGCAGACGTTCTGCGCAAGATGGGCATCTCCTCCCCCGCGGTCTACTTTGAGTCGGGCCTGCTGCCGAGCTGTTTGCTGGCGCCTGCCGAGGACGAGGAGTAACGGGGAGCGTTCGCGAAAATTTACAATCTGTTCATAATAGCCCCTCGTTCTTGTCATTCAAACCAAAAATTTCCCCGCGAACTCCTCGCCGCTTTGGTTACTTTTGCTATCTCTTCCCGATGATCCGCATTCTCTTTCAGGGCGACTCGATCACCGATGCCGGGCGCGACCGCGCAAATCCGCGCGGCATGGGCGCCGGATACCCTGCCTTCCTCGCGGCAAAGCTCGGGCTGCATACTCCCGGGAGATACGAGCTTGTCAACCGCGCGGTCAGCGGAGACCGAATCCCCGACCTTGTCGCGCGCTACAACCGCGATTTTCTGTTGCCTCGCCCGGATGTCGTCAGCATTCTCGTCGGGGTCAACGATGTCTGGCACGAGGCGGAGATCGGCAACGGCGTCGGCCCGCGCCGCTTCGCCGCGCTCTACCGTATGCTCCTCTCAGACCTTGCGACCGACCTTGACCCCGCGCCGAGGCTGCTGCTGCTTGAGCCGTTTTTCCTGCCCGGCTCCGCGGTGGGGATCCCCGCGGGCGGGGAGAGCGACCCCGGGCTTTATGACTTTTTCGCGCGGGAGCTTCCCGCGCGCGCGCAAATCGTGCGCGATGTCGCGGCCGAATTTGGCGCGATATTTATCCCATTACAGGAAAAGTTCAACGAAGCGGCGCAGATCGCGCCGAGCGAGCACTGGCTGCGCGACGGCATTCACCCGACCCCCGCGGGTCACGCGCTCATTGCGCGGGAGTGGCTCGCCGCCTTCCGCACGCTCGATCTGTGAGGAGAATGTAGCACATTTCGATTTACAAGATAAAGTAAACGCCTCGCGCCCCGCTCCTCCGCGCCCCCGACGCTCTCCGTCCCGACCTTTCGCGAGCCGCTTCCCGTGCACTCTCCTCTTCGTATCGAGGCCGCTCCCCCGCGCCGTCAACGCGTCCCATCCCTACTTGTCGCCCCTCGCCCCTCGCGCCGCGCGCGCCCCGCGCTCCCTCGCGCCCTCCCCCTCGCGCCTCCGCGCGGGGAAGGG
>CAZYCC010000052.1:4352-10469 GCA_964645985.1 uncultured Lachnospiraceae bacterium
TTCCCCCGATAGCGAGCAGGCCCTGCTCGCCGAACCCCCGGGGATGACGGTGACCTCGCCGAACCCCGCGCCGGTCGAGGAGGGGGAGGCGAGCTTCACAGTCGAGCTTGCGCCCGGCTACCGCTTCTCAAATGACGCGGGCGCGCTGATCTCGCCTGTCAAGACATCGGAGGAGAGCGGCGCGCAAAAATTTCGTCTCACATTTCGCACGATTTCAGGAGACAGCTATTTTCCGGTGCTCTCCCACCCCGTCACCCTAAAACTCGCCGAAAACGAGGGGGGAATCCTTCACTTTGCCGAGGAGGACGAGGAGGGCGTGCACGAAAAGCGCGAGGCAGAAAAGACGGTTTATACCGATGAGACGGTCGTCCTTACAGGGCAGGCGATCGATGAAAAGCACTATTCCTTCTCGGGCGTATCGCAGGGCGAGCGGTTTTACCCCGCCGATGAGGAGGGGGTCGTGCGCGGCGTTTTCGAGGAGGGAGGCGAACTGTCTGCGGTCCTGCTCGGGGTGGAGGTGGCGGCGCGCGTCGGGCGAACGCGTGGGGGGAGCGTCACCGAGGACGGCGAGGAGGGCTACGGCAATGACCCGGTGCGCTACGGGCAGACGCTGCACCTGCGCGCGCGGCCGATTGAGGGGGAGGCGACTTTTTCCGGCTGGAGCCGCGGCGGGAGTCTCGAGGAGGGAGGGGAACTCGTCTCCAAATCGCCGAGCTACGATTTTGTATTGGGCGACAACAGCGAAATCTTTGCCAATTTTACTCCAATTGATGAATATACCGTGACCATCGCCGGGAGGTCCACCCCCCTCGGCAGCTACGGCGCCGGCAACACGGTCGAGCTGCCGCTCGATGACGGCAGCTTTTCCTCGCCCGGGAAAAGCGTCCTCGGCTTTCTTGAGAGCGGCGGCGCGCGCGGTGCGTCTGCCCCGCAGGTTCGCGGCGCGGATGACCTTGCCGCGCTTCTCGCGCGCGATGATTTTCACGCGTTCGGCGCGCTCTTCGCGATGCCGGAGCACGACCTCACGCTCCTGCCGGTAGCGCTTCCCGAGAGCGACAGCGCCTATTTCACCTTCGAGGGCGGCCGCCTCACAGGCCTCACGGGGAGCGCGCGCGCCGATCGCCCCGACCTTTTGGTGATCCCCTCGCGAACTCCCGATGACACCGTTCTGAGCGAAATCTCGCGCGCCGCCCTGCGCGATCTCCCTTCCCTGCGCGCTCTCGTCCTGCCGCCGAGCGTGCGCACGGTGGGGGAGCGCGCGCTCGCGCTCTGCTCACAGCTTGAAACGCTCGTCCTGCCGGACACGCTCACCGCGCTTGACGCGACCGCGCTCGATGCCTGCCCAAAACTCTCCCGCGTCCTTTTGCACGAGACGCTATCAAAGGTCTTTGACATCGACTTCGACTGCGCCCTCGCCGACAAATATGTGCATCTTCTTTCGAGCGAAAAATATAAAAAACGCCTGATTGTCGTGGGGGGGAGCGGCTGCGCGTACGGCTTTTGCTCGGGGATAATCGAGCGGGCCTACCCCGGCTATCGCGTGGTCAATCTCGGCACCGCCGCGAACTACGGCCTGCGTCCGCTCCTCTTGATTCTCGAGCGGCGCGCCCGCGCGGGGGATGTTGTGCTGCTCTCGCCCGAGTACCGCGCGGATATGTACGGCTCCCCCGCCGAGGCGATGACGCTCTGGCAGGCGGTTGAGGTCAACCCCGACATTCTGCGGGACATCGACCTCACGCGCTGCCGCGAGATTTTGTCCTCCTTTACCGATTTTCTGGAGAGCAAGCGTTCATTTCTCTCCAAAGGTACCAAAAAGGTTAACAATATTGTGTACAGCCGCGCCTCCTTCGATGAGCACGGCGACCTCATCGCGCACCGCCCCTCGCACATTTCCGACTTTGAGAGCGCCCTGCCCGACCCCTCCATTTTGACCGACGAGGGTCTGGCGTTCCTCGCGGACAGCCTCGCCGCGCTTCGGCAAAAGGGGGCCGCCTGTCTATTCACCTACCCCCTGCTCTCGCGCCCGCCCGGCGCGGGAGATCACGCGATCGCAGCGGCGGAGGAGGAGTTCAGCGCCGCTCTTCTAGGCGGTGTGGATGAGCAAAACCTGACAGTAATCTCGACCCTCGCGGACAGCATTCTCGACGCGGATTATTTCTACGACACGCGCTATCATGCGACCCTCGCCGGCGCCCGCGAGCACACCCGCCGCCTTGTGGAGGATTTGCGACAGTATTTGCCGTGAGGCGGGCAGAGCGCGCTGCCCTTTTCGCGCGGGGCAAATGCCCCCTCTTGACACGCGAGCCCTCTTCTGCTATACTAAAAATTCGGGCTTTCGCTATTGGAGTGCTTATGTTAACGGCTGTTGTGGGGATCAACTGGGGAGATGAGGGGAAGGGGCGGATGGTGGATTTGCTGTCCGAGGACTGCGACATCGTTGTGCGCTATCAGGGCGGGAACAACGCGGGGCATACGGTTGTCAACGAGCGCGGCAAGTTCATTCTCAATCTGCTGCCCTCCGGCATTTTGCGCGAGGGAGTCACCTGCGTGATGGGGCCGGGGATGGTCATCGACATCGCCCACCTGCGCGGCGAGATGGCGCGCCTTGCCGAGGCGGGCGTGCGCATCACCCCCGACAACCTCAAAATCAGCGACCGCGCGCATATCTGCCTGCCCTACCACGTTTCGCTCGACCGCCTCGAGGAGCAGCGGCTTGCCGCGCACAAGTTCGGCTCGACCGGGCGTGGCATTTCGCCTGTCTACGGCGACAAATATATGAAGAAGGGCATCCGGATGGGCGACCTTCTGCACCCCGAATACTTAAAAGAGCGCCTTGCGGACATCGTTCCTTTCAAGTCCCTGACCATCGAGAGAATTTACGGCGGCGCGCCGGTGACCCCCGGCGAGATGGCGGAGTGGCTATCGCGCTACGGCGAGGAGCTGCGCCCCTTTATTACCGACACCGGCGCAACCCTCGATGAGGCCCTTTCCCGCGGGGAGCGCGTTATGCTCGAGGCGCAGCTCGGCGCGCTGCGCGACATCGATTTCGGCATTTATCCCTTCACCTCCTCCTCAAACACCATCGCCGCCTACGGTCCGATCGGCGCGGGCATTCCCGGACGAAAAATCGACCGCACAGTCGGCATTATGAAGGCGTACAGCTCTTGCGTCGGCGAGGGGCCGTTCACCGTTGAGTGGGAGGGGGAGGACGCCGCCAAACTGCGCGAGGCGGGCGAGGAATACGGCGCGGCGACCGGCCGCCCGCGGCGCGTGGGGCCCTTTGACGCGGTGGCATCGCGCTACGGCGTGCGCGTGCAGGGCGCGGACGAGCTCGCGCTGACAAAGCTCGACGTGCTGTCATATCTTCCCGAAATTCCGATTTGCGTTGCGTACGAGGTGGACGGCGCACCCTCGCGCGATTTTCCCATGGGAGACGCGCTGCGCCGCGCGACCCCGGTGCTGCGCAAACTTCCCGGCTGGCAGTGCGACATCTCGGCGGTGCGCCGCTTCGAGGATCTGCCCCGCGAGGCGCGCGAGTATGTGCGCACCATCGAGGACGAGGTGCGCTGCCCGATTCGCTACGTCTCAGTCGGCGCGCAAAGAGAGGCGTACCTGAAAAGATAAAGGCGCGCGCTCATGGAAAGCGCCGCCCATGCTCCGATAGTAACCCCCGCCGCGCGTGGCGGGGGTTTTCCATTTCGCGCGGGGCATACCGTGAAAGGCGTTTCCCCGCAAACGCCGCAGTGCAAAACCCACCCCTCGGGGGGGGGCGCATTTTGCCGCGCGAGAAGTCGCGGCGCGGAAACTCGTCGCGCTCATCGGTGAGGGGTACCTCCGCGCGAGAAGTCGCGGCGCGAGCGGGGCCGCTTCCGCGCCGCACTTCGCGCTTTGTCGGGCAAACATCCCGCAGCACCGCCCCGGCACACCGCCGCGTTGCGGCCACCCCCGCGCGGTGCCGCATAAATCCCGACTGAAGACCCGGTTTTGACGATTGCGTTTTGGCTTTGCCGAAACGAATCGGCTTTGCCAAACCGAAATTCGCACCCCTTTCCCGCAAGACCCCGCGCGAGCAGGGGAGATCTTTCGCCGCCGCGCTCGTTCTTTCGCCCCGCGCGTCTCTCCTTCGAGATACTCCACCCCTCGGGGGGCGCGTTTTGCCGATCGGGCGTGGCAGCGCGAATACTCCGCCGCACTCATAGGAGTGGGGTTTTGCCGCGCTCTCGCTCTCTTTTCGCACTCCCCTCCCGGTGGGTGTCCTGCCGGGCGGCCCGCAGGGCGGGGAATTGCGCTCCCCCGCATAACAAACCCCGCCCTCTCGGGCGGGGTTGTTCGCGCTCTCGGGGCCTCCCTTTGCGGGGGAGGCTTCGCTTTTACTTGCTCGTTTCTTTTTCCACGAGGCGGTCGCCGCCGTACATGGCGCGCAGGGTGTTTTTCTGGATTTTGCCGGTCGCGTTGCGGGGAACCTCGTGGAAGATGATTTTGCGCGGGCGCTTGTAGCGCGGCAGGCCCTCGCAGAATTCCGCCATCTCCTCCTCGGTGCAACTCTCGCCCTCCTTGAGCTCGATGACCGCGGCGGCGATCTCGCCGAGCCGCTCATCGCGAATGCCGATCACCGCGACGTCCTTGACCTTGTCATTCGTGCGGATGAAGTCCTCGATTTGCACCGGGTAGAGGTTCTCACCTCCGGTGATGATGACGTCCTTTTTGCGGTCGACGAGGTAGATGAACCCGTCCTCGTCGGTGCGCGCCATATCGCCGGTCCAGAGCCACTGCCCGTGCAGAATCTCTGCCGTCGCCTCGGGATTTTTGTAGTAGCAGCGCATCACACCCGGCCCCTTGACCGCCAGCTCCCCGACCTCATTCGGCGCGCACTCGCTCCCGTCATCGGCAAGGACTCTCGCCTCCCAGAGGTAGCCCGCCTTGCCAATCGCGCCGACCTTCTCGATATTCTCCACGCCGAGGTGCACGCACCCGGGCCCGATGGACTCGGATAGGCCATAGTTCGTGTCGTATTGATGGCTCGGGAAATGCTCCTTCCAGCGGCGGATGAGAGAGGGCGGCACCGGCTGCGCGCCGATGTGCATCAGGCGCCACTGCGAGAGGCGGTAGTCTGCGGGGTTGAGCTCGCCCCGGTCGATTGCATCGAGGATGTCCTGCGCCCACGGCACGAGCAGCCAGACGATGGTCGCCTTCTCCTCCGAGACCGCCTGCAAAATCCACTCGGGCTTGACCGCGCGCAGCAGCACCGCCTTCGACCCGGACAGCAGCGACCCGAACCAGTGCATTTTCGCGCCGGTGTGATAGAGCGGCGGGATACAGAGGAAGACGTCCTCGCGCGTCTGCCCGTGGTGCGCCTGCTCGGTGCGCGCCGAGCAGACGAGCGCCTTGTGCGCGTGGAGGATCGCCTTCGGAAAGCCTGTCGTCCCGCTCGAGAAGTAAATCGCGGCGTCGTCCTCGTCTGTGAGGACGACCGGCGGCGGCACATCCGAGCAGTAGTAGGCGGTTCTCGCGTAGTTGTCGGCAAAGGACGGCGTCTCGCTCGCCTCCCCGACAAAGAAGAAGTCCTCGACCTGCCGCAGGTCCGGCATAATCGCCTCAAGGCGCGAGATGAACTCCGGCCCGAAAACGAGCTTCGTCACGTCGGCCAGATCCACACAGTAGCGAATCTCCTCTGCGTCGAAGCGGTAGTTCATCGGCACGGCGATCGCCCCGGTTTTGAGGATACCGAAATATATCGGCAGCCACTCAAGGCAGTTCATTAAAAGAATCGCGACCTTGTCGCCCTTCTTCACGCCGCGCGTGAAGAGCAGATTGGCAAAGCGGTTGGCGCGGCGATCAAAATCGCGCCAGGTCATCTCGCGGCGGTACTTGCCGCTCTCCGGTGTCTCGATGAGGTTGTACTCGCGCCATGTCACTTTGTTGTCGGGCGCGGACGCGGGATTGAGCTCGACGAGCGCGACGTCCTCCGGGTAGAGGCGCGCGTTGCGCTCTAGAAAATCGGTAATCGGCATAGCAAAAAAGAGGGGATACCGCGGCGCGGCAAGGAAAACACGCCTTCAGTGTACCACAGAACGAGCGTGATGTCAAGAGAAGCCGCCACTTCGCGCGCCGCGCCCT
>CAZYCC010000053.1:0-4741 GCA_964645985.1 uncultured Lachnospiraceae bacterium
TGATAGAATATTCGGAAACGAAACGTTTCTCTGCCCTTCGGGGGATGGGGTGTTTCGGGAGGTGGGGTGAGGGGTATCGTGATTTTGCGCTGCCCCGCTCAACCTCGCGGGGGTATCCCTCCCCCTCTACCGCCCCGGCGCGCTACCCACCCCGCCGCTCCCCCCTCCTCCGCGCTACCCACCCGCCGCTCCCTCTTTCCCCGCGAAAAACCCGCCCGGGTGGGGGGCGGGTTTTTTTATTTGGCTCAGTCCTTTTTCCGGAAGATCGAGAACAGCCCTTTCCGCTCGTCGCTATCGGCGGGGGGAGGCTCGGGGGCGGGCTTTTTCTCGGGAGCGGGCTGCGCGGGGCGCGGCTCCGGCGCGGGCGCGGGCGCGGGACGCTCTGACTGGCGCGGGGAGGGGCGCTCACCGGCCGGGGACCTGCCGCCGCGAGATCCCCCGCCGCTGCTGCGATCATATCCGCTTCCCGTGCGATCATATCCGCCTGCGCGGTCGTTTCCGCCCGTGCGATCGTATCCGCTGCTGCCGCGATCATATCCGCCGCCGCTTCTGCCGCCGCGCGGGGGGTTGCCGCCGCCGCGAGGGCCGCTGCCGCTGCCGCTGCCGCCGCGATTGCCGCCGCGAGGGCCGCGGTCGCGCGCGGGACGCTCGGGCAAGCCCTCCTCCCCGGAGAGCGCGGCGCGGCGCGAGAGGTTCATGCGCCCGCGCTCATCTACCCCGAGATATTTCACGGTGACCGTGTCGCCCTCGTGAACGACATCCTCCACCTGCTCGACATATTTGTTGTCGAGGTCCTTGATGTGGCACATCCCCTCTTTGCCGGGGGCGAACTCAATGAACGCGCCGATAGGGATAATGCGCGTGACCTTGCCGGTGTAAATGGCGCCCGGCACAGGCTCAAAGCAAATCTCGTCGATCTGCTCTTTCGCGGCGTAGGCGCTGGCGACATTGGGCGAGGCGATGTAGATGGTGCCGTCCTCCTCAACGTCGATTTTCGCCCCGGTCTGCGCGCAGATGCGCTGAATGACCTCGCCGCCCTTGCCGATGACCTCGCGGATTTTCTCTGTCTTAATGTGGAGCGTGAGCATCTTGGGCGCGGTTTCGGCAACCTCCGGGCGCGGCGCGGGGATCGCTTTGAGGATAACCTCGTCGATGATATATTCGCGCCCCGCGCGCGTCTTGTCGAGCGCGGAGCGGATAATCGCGGGGGTGAGGCCGTCGATTTTGAGGTCCATCTGAATCGCGGTGATGCCCTTGTGCGTCCCCGCGACCTTGAAGTCCATATCGCCGTAGAAGTCCTCCACGCCCTGAATATCGAGCATCGTGTCAAAGGACCCGTCCTCCGCCGTTATGAGGCCGCAGGAGATACCGGCGACCGGCGAGCTGATTGGCACGCCCGCCGCCATTAGGGCGAGGGTCGAGCCGCAGACCGATGCCTGCGAGGTGGAACCGTTGCTCGACAGCACCTCCGAAACGCAGCGGATAGCGTAGGGAAATTCGTCAACCGACGGCAGAACAGGCAATAGAGATCGCTCGGCGAGCGCACCGTGCCCGATTTCGCGCCGCCCGGGAGAGCGAAGAGACCTCGCCTCTCCCACCGAGAAGGGCGGCATATTGTAGTGGTGCATATACCGCTTGCCGGTCTCCTCGTCGATGGTGTCCAGCTCCTGCGCCTCGCGCAGGGTGCCGAGCGTGCAGGTTGTGAGGACCTGCGTCTGCCCGCGCGTGAACATCCCCGAGCCGTGCACGCGCGGCAGCACGTCGACCTCGGCGGCGAGAGGGCGAATTTCGTTCATCGTCCGCCCGTCCACCCGCTTCTTGTCTTGCAGGAGCCAGCGGCGCACGATCTTTTTCTGCATCTGATAGGTGATCTCGGGCATTTGCGCCTCGAGATTCTCGTACTTTTCGCCGAAGCGCTCGAGAATGTCCGCCTCAATCGGCTGCATGCGCGCGTCGCGCACCGTCTTGTCGTCGGTGTCCAGCGCCTGCTCCACCGCGCCCCTCGCGTACTCGAAAATCTCGTGGAACATCTCCTCATCGAGCGCGCCGGTCGGGTAGGAAAATTTCGGCTTGCCCACCTCGGCGACAATCCCATCGATGAAGGTGCAAAGGCGCTTGATCTCCTCGTGCGCCCGCATAATCGCGTCGTAGACGGTGTCGTCCGGCACTTCGTTCGCGCCCGCCTCGATCATCACGACCTTCTCGTGCGTGCCGGCGACGGTCATCGAAAGATCCGAGCTCTTGCGCTGCTCCTGCGTCGGGTTGACGACAATTTCACCGTCCACAAGGCCCATAAAGACCCCGGCGATCGGCCCGTTCCAGGGGATGTCCGAAATGGACAGGGCAATCGACGCGCCGATCATCGCGGTGATCTCCGGGCTGCAATCGTAGTCGACGCTGAGCACGAGCAGATCGAGCGCGATGTCGTTGCGCAGGTCTTTCGGGAAGAGTGGGCGAATCGGGCGGTCGATAACGCGCGCGGTCAGCACGGCCTTCTCGGAGGGGCGGCCCTCGCGGCGCAAATATCCGCCGGGGATCCTCCCGACGGCGTAGAGTTTTTCGTCAAAATCAACCGAGAGGGGCAGAAAGTCAATGCCCTCGCGAGGCTTCGCCGATGCCGTCGCGTTGCAGAGAATAGAGGTTTCGCCATATTGCACAAAGGCGGACCCGTTCGCCAGACCCGCCATTTTGCCGGTCTCGACGCGCAGCGTCCGCCCCGCGAGTTCTGTCTCGAAAACCCGCATTCGATCGAAGGTCATTTCCTTCGCCCCGACGACAATCTCACTGCCCCGTTCGTTTTCGTTGTCCATTGTTTTCACTTCCTTGCACACAGCTCATCATAGGCTCGCGCCGCGCGCGCCGCGGCCCCGCGGGGCAAAGCACCCGCCCCACGGGAGATCCTTTTTCGCGCCGCGCGCGCGCGGCGAGCGCCGCCTTTTATTTGCGCAGACCGAGCCGCTCGACGATGCTGCGGTAGCGCGCGATGTCGACTTTTTGCAAATACCCGAGCAGACCCCGCCGCTTGCCGACCATCTTCAGCAGGCCCCGCCGGCTGTGATGGTCCTTCGCGTTGGTCTTGAGGTGCTCGGTGAGAGAGTTGATGCGGTAGGTGAGGAGCGCGATCTGCACCTCCGGCGAACCGGTGTCGCCCTCGTGCGTGGCATATTCCTCGATGATCTTCTGCTTTACGTCCTTTTCCAGTGCCATAGTTTTCACCTTTCCGCCGCCGTTGCGGCATCGCCCCTGAGGGCAAAATTCGCGGGAAACAAAGGAGCGGCGGGTGAAACCGGCCGTGGCGATGTGCCGCCGCGCGACTCCGCATCCTGTGCAACCGCCCGGCGCGAAAGAGAGCTCTCTTTCGCACTTTCTAGTAAGTATACCACAACCAGGCGAATATGTAAAGAAAAAAGCGCGGGAAAGGGGCAGGCGAGGGGAGAATTTACAGAAAATTTACTTTTCGCGCGGCGACCCCGGTGCGCTCTCCCTCCCCGCCGCCGCGTTCCCCTCCCCCCGCGGCGCGGGGGTTCCCCGCATAACCCCGCCTCGCCCGGCAACCCGGCACGCCCGGTGACGCTTCCCGCGAAATAAGCTCGGCGCGGGCAGGGTGGAGTTCCCGCGCCCCTCCCCCCGCGGCGCGGGGTATGCCTCACGCCTCCTCGATGTAGTAGCTCCGCATCCAGGCAAGGCGGTCGCGCATCCAGCGCACGAGGTAGGCAACGTGTGCGGGGTAATCGGGGAGCGCCGCGAGCTCCGGCGGCTCGTTGAGGGCGCGGTGCGAAAAGACCTCCCAGCGCGCGTCGTTGCGCACTGCCTCCGCGGCGAGGCGCGCGCCCGCCTCCTCTGTGTCGAGCGAAATCTGCTCAAGAAGAGGCGTGAGCTCCTCCAAGCGCTCGGCGAGCAGATGCCGGAACCACGCGCAGCGCGCGAGAGCGGCGAACCAGCGGTTGCGCGTCGCCATCACGCCCTCGGGGCTCGCGTGATCCTCCCCGGTCGACAGGCCGCTGTCGTTGCCGAGGGCGAGGTCGAAGTCCCACGGCGCGGTGCAGGCGAGCTTGCCGCCCTCGCGCTTGGCGTAAAACATCGAGGAGAAGCCGACGTCGCGGTCTTTCGCGAACTCCTCAAGCAAATACATATCGACAAAGGAGTCGACATCGATTACCCGCTCAATCTCGTCAAGGTCCCCCGACAGTATCGCCTCATCGCAGGCCTCAGTGAACGCCTTCACGGCGGCGGTCTTCTCGCGCGTCGTGTCGTCTTTGACGGTGAAGGGAATCTCAAAGTCGTTGCAGCAAAAATAATCAAGCCCCACGTCCCCCTCGGCACGCGCCCTCTCGTCCATCTCAATAAGGAAGGAGAGCGACGCCTCCTGCGGCGGCAGGTCTCCCGCGCGCCCCGCCTCCTCGGGCGAAAGCGGCACGCGCCCCTCGCCCTCCTCCACCTGCTCGCACAGCTCGTAAACCCCCTCGTAGCTGCCGTTGAGCGTTAGCGTCACAAAGGTCGAGTCGGAGGAAAAAGAAAAGCGCAGCTGCCGCCCGAGCCGCAGCATTGCCCAGTTGCGAAGGAAAGTTTTCTCGCGCGCGCAGGCGAGCAGCACGAAGTCCCGCGCCTCCCCCTCTCCAACGCCGAGGAGGTTAGTCCGCTCATAGAGCTTAACGCGGTAGGATTTTTTCGTGAGGTATTCCCACGAGGTGTTGCCGCGCCCGCGAATTTTCCCGCGCAGCAGCAGCGGCGCGCCGCCGCC
>CAZYCC010000053.1:4841-10288 GCA_964645985.1 uncultured Lachnospiraceae bacterium
GAAAGGAAAAGAGAAGACCTCGCGCCGCCCGCCCTCCCGCGGGCAGCGCAGCATAGTCTACCACAGTTCGCCCGCGTTTGCAAGGAGGAGAGGGCGGCGCAAGCCTACCGGCAGCGGGGATTTTTCGGATTTAGGCAAAAACCATCCCCACAACCTCTTGACAGGAGCGGCGCTTTATGGTAAACTTTTTGCGCTCTTTTATTCTCAAGAGGAGCGCGTGCGCGCGGGAATATGAGAGCACACCGTCCGCAGCAAAAGACTGCGTTTTTTCGGAATAGGGAAAGGAGCCCTGCCATGACAAACACACGGAAAAAGACGCTTTTCGTAAGCGTCGCCCTCGGCGCGGCGCTGCTCGCGCTGCTCGCCGCGACACTGCTCGCTGCCGCCACCCCGGCAAGCGCGGAAACCTATACGGGGACCTGTTCGCCCTACGAGGAGGAGCAAGAGGGAAGGGTCGTCACATGGACCTTTGACACCGGCAGCTCGACGCTCACCATCGAAGGCAACGGGGAGATTAGAAGCTCTCCTTATTTTTACGATAACGATGCCGGGAGTCTTGAAGATCTTATTCAAAAAGTGGAGATCAAATCCGGCGTGACAGCCATCGGAGATTATGCGTTTTCAGATTTGACCAATCTCACCGAAGTGACCATTGCGGACAGCGTCGGGAAGATCGGCAATGGCGCTTTTGACGGCTGCACGTCGCTCACTTCCCTCGTTCTCCCCTCGGCGATGACCGAAATCGGGGATAACGCGTTTGGGGATTGCGCAAAGCTGGAGAGTATCGCCGTGCCGGAAGGGGTAAACGCCATTGGCAAGAGTCTTTTTAACGGCTGCGTCAATCTCAAAACCGTGACTTTGCCGAGTACAATTACATCCATTGGAAATTTTGCCTTTAACGAATGCCTCAATTTGGCATCCGTTACTATCCCCGATGGCGTTGTGACAATAGGAGATAGCGCGTTTGACAGCTGCAGCTCCCTTGCCTCGCTATCCATCGGCAGCGGCGTGACGACAATCGGGCAATACGCGTTTGACGGCTGTACGAGCCTACCCGAGGTCACTTTGCCGGGGAGCGTCACGACGCTGGGCAAGTGGGCGTTTTCCGACTGCTCGTCTCTTGTGGGCCTCACCCTGCAAGACGGCATAACGGGTTTATCCGCGGGAGTCTTTGACGGCTGCGCTTCCCTTAAAAGCGTCACCATCCCCGGCAGCGTGGAAACTATTCCGGAGCAAGCGTTTAACGATTGCACGGGTCTAACTACGCTCTTTATTAAAGAAGGCGTGACGACCATCGGCGAATGGGCGTTTTACGGCTGCGATCTTCTCTCTACTATTGTTCTCCCCTCAAGCATCAAAACGATTTTGAACAATGCTCTTCCTCTCTCGCATGACAGCGCCCTAAAGCAGGTGCACTATCCGCTCTCCCAGGCGGAGTGGGACGCCAATGTCACAATCGTCGAGAAGAATATGTATACTTACACGGATTACCTCCTGCCCGCTATGATTTTCAACAGCACCGGCGAGAACGTCGGTACCGGCGGCGGGAACGGCGGCACAGGCGGAGGGAAAGGGGACATTAACGGCGACGGCGCGGTCAACGCGTCCGACCGCACGACCCTCGCCCGCGCGCTCGCCGGCTGGGCGGGCTACACTATCCCCGACCCGTCGGTCGCCGACTTTACCGGAGACGGCGCGGTCAACGCGTCCGACCGCACCCATCTCGCCCGCGCCCTCGCCGGCTGGGCGGGCTACACCGTCTAAACGTACCGAAACGCAAAAAACAAAAAGGAGCCGCACGGCTCCTTTTTTGCACGCAAGGTTGAGGAGGTCTCGCCGAGGCAGCGCGCCGCGATTAGAACTCCGCGCTGCCGGTTGTGCGGGGGAAGCACTCGACGTCGCGGATGTTGCTCATCCCGGTGACGTACATGACGAGCCGCTCGAAGCCGAGCCCGAACCCGGCGTGGCGCGTGCCGCCGTAGCGGCGCGTATCGAGGTACCACGAATAGTCCTCTCGCCGCAGGCCGAACTTATCGATCGCCTCGAGCAGCCGCTCCTCGCGCTCCTCGCGCTGCGAGCCGCCGACCAGCTCCCCCACGCCCGGCACAAGCAGATCCACCGCCGCGACCGTCCGCCCGTCGCTATTTTGCCGCATATAAAACGCCTTAATCTCGCGCGGCCAGTCGGTGACGAAGACCGGGCAGCCGCAAATCTCCTCGGTCAGGTACCTCTCGTGCTCGGTCTGCAGGTCCTCGCCCCAGCGCACGGGATAGTCAAAATGCCGCCCGCCCGCCTCCGCTTTTTCAAGGAGAGCCACCGCCTCGGTGTAGGTCAGACGCGCGAACTGCGAGCAGACGATATTTTGCAGCCGCGTGAGCAGGGTCTTGTCGACAAACCGGTTGAAAAAGGCAATTTCATCGGCGCAGTTTTGCAGCAAATCGCCGATGACGCTCTTGCACATCGCCTCTATGAGCTCCATATCGTCGTCGAGATCCGCGAAGGCGATCTCCGGCTCGACCATCCAGAACTCGGCGGCGTGGCGCGGCGTATTCGAGTTTTCCGCGCGGAAAGTCGGCCCGAAGGTGTAGACCTTCGCGTAGGCCATGGCGAAAGTTTCGACGTTGAGCTGCCCGGAGACTGTGAGGTTAGTCGCCTTGCCGAAGAAATCGCGGCGAAAATCGACTTTGCCATCCTCGGTGAGTGGCGGGTGGAGCGGGTCGAGCGTGGTGACGCGGAACATCTCTCCCGCGCCCTCGCAGTCAGAGCCTGTAATGAGCGGCGTGTGGACATAGACGAAGCCTTGCTCGTGGAAGAATTTGTGCAGGGCGAACGCCGCCTCGCTGCGCACGCGGAAGACTGCCGAGAAAGTGTTCGAGCGCGGGCGCAGATGGGCGATAGATCGCAGAAACTCAAAGCTGTGGCGCTTGTTTTGCAGGGGATAGTCGGGCGTGGACGTTCCTTCCACGCGCGCGCGGCGAACTTTCAGCTCAAGCGGCTGCTTCGCCCCGGGCGTGAGGGAAATGCGCCCGGTGAGAACGAGCGCGGCGCCGAGGTTTTGCCCGGAAATCTCTTTGTAATTGTCGAGTCCCTCCGCCTCGATGACCGCCTGCAGGTTTTTCTGCGATGAGCCGTCGTTAAGATCGATAAAGCCAAAGGCGTTAGAGGCGCGCAGGTTGCGCACCCACCCGGCGACTGTCACCTCCCGCCCGCCGTAGCTCTCCGGCGCGCCGAAAATCTCCCGCACCGTCACGCGTTGATCAAAGCTCATTTGTGCCGCTCCTAAAAACGAAAGTAGCCTCAGTATACAGGAAAGCGCGCGAAAATGCAAGAGCCGCCGCCCACCGAAAAACGCCCCCGCGGGGGCGTTCACAAAGGGGGACAGGTCGCGCGGGCAAATTTTCGGGAATGCGCCCCCCCGGAGGGAAAGAGCCGCGCGCCATCTCCCGCCGCGCCCCCCCGAGGGGGAGATCCGCGCCCCTCGCGGGAAAAGGGTTCGCGGGCGATGACCAACCGACCATGTGAGGGCTGCCGCGCGCTCCTCGCGGGAGCGCGCGGCACGGGTTCTACTCCTCGCAGCCGCGGTTGATGAGGTCGACTAAAGCGTCGAGCGCCTCATCCTCGTCCGGGCCGTCGGCAAGGAGAGTGATCGTCGTGCCGCAGCCGATGCCCATCGACAGAATGCCGAGCAGGCTTTTCGCGTTCATGCGGCGGCTGCCGAGCTCAACCCAGATGCTGCTGCGGAAGGAGTTCGCCTTTTGAATGAAGAAGCTGACGGGGCGCGCGTGGAGCCCGATGGCGTTCTGCACGGTGACGGTTTTGCTGCTCATAGCTGCCCTCGTCTCATCAATCTGCCCCCCAAAGAAAATTTTCGCCCCCGGGTGCGCGTCCCCGCCGGAAAATCCCCCTCCCCCTCCCGCGCGCGGCAGACCCCGCTCGCCCCGCACGCCCGGCAGGAGCGCCGCGCGCTACCCCACTTCGCTGCGGCAGCGGGGGGTCTCGCGTCCCCCGCGCTCTATGTGTGCGAGCCGCTCTTTCCCGCGCCTCACGAGGCGGCGGGGGTGACGTTCACCTCGGTCACCATAATCGGGACGACGCAGCTGCTGCCGGCGACCTCGTACTTTTCGTAGGGGAGGACGAAAACCCCCTCGCGCGTGCGAAAGCCGGCGTCGGTCATCTCGCCGTACAGCTCAATGCTGCCGGTGCCGGTCGCGGTGAGAGAATTGCCGGGGACGCTGAAGGAGAGCGTGCGCAGGCTGCCGAACGGCGCGCCGCCGTCGGCGAGGGTCAGCGCCTCGCCCTTCTCAAGGAGATTGACCGCCTCCGCCGCCGCGCGGTCGATAACGAAGGTGACCTCGGCGCGCGTGTCGTAAGCGGGCCCGGTAATGCGCCCGAACGCCGCGCGCGCGATCGGCGTCGCGACGAGCAGCGCGAGCAGAAGCAGCAGCGCGATGTCCACCGCGCTAACGCCTCCCCGCCGCACGCCCCCGCGCCCGGTTTGCCCTTGCATGGAAAAATAAAGTAGACGTGCTCCCGAAGACCACCCATGAGGCCGCCGGGAATAAAGGATAGCTCATCAAAAGCCGCGCGCTCCCGCGCCCCCGCGAGGGCGGGACTTTTCCCCCCGCCCGCGAGGAGCCTCGCGCGCGAGTTTGCCCGTGAGGAATTCGCTCGCGAGAGTTTACCCACGAGGGGTTGTGCGCGAACGTCTCTCTTGCGAGCGGGTTGTCAACAAGGGGATTCGTTCGAGAGGGGTCTCGCCCACGAAGGGTTTGTTCGTGAGGGGTTTACCCGTGAGAGCTTTCCCGTGAGGGGTTTCGGGAGGTTTTCTCAATCGCGGTATGCCGCCGCGCGCGCCGCCCGCCCTTCGCGCTACCGCGCGGACGCGGGCTCCTCACCGAGGGCGACGCAGCGGGCGGGCAGGGCGAGATTTTGCGCGTGCAGAGGATAGTCGCGCCCGACAGTGAGCAGCAAGTCCTCTCCCTCGTCGGAAGAAAGCCGCAATCCCCCCGGGCAGATCTCCCCCTCGACTTGCAGCTCGAAGTAGGCGCGCCACTCGTTGCCGCCCGGGCGCGTGTAGGTGACCGCCGTCACCTCGCCCACCTCCACCCCGTCCTCGGTGTAGAGAACATCCCCGGGGGAGAGCCGCCCCTGCGCGCCCTCGGAAACCTGCGTGAGCCGAAAGCGCGCGCTCGCCGGGGTGGACGCGCCACCGTCCGGGGGGAGAACGAGCAGCCGCACAATCACCACCGCGAGCAGCGCGAGCAGCGGCAGCAGCAGCAGGAAATCGAACCCGGTGAAGGTATATCCCGAGAAGTCCGGCAGAGCCCGGCGGCGTTTATCCGGCATAGGTGACCTCGGGGAGCGGCGCGCGGCATCGCGCGGGAAAGTTTTCTTATGCAGTATAGCACAAAGAAACCCCTTTTGCAAGGGGAGAGGTAGCTTTTCTC
>CAZYCC010000054.1:0-10224 GCA_964645985.1 uncultured Lachnospiraceae bacterium
TCCGCTCCTGCACCGCAAAACCGGCGCCGCCTCGCTTTTTTCTATTTCTCCCCTCACGCTTGCGCGACGTATCGGCCTCGCTCGCGACACCGCCGCTCCTCGCGGCACCGATCGGGCTCGTTCCCGCCCGTCCCTCGCGCCATTTTTCCCGCGCGCCCCGCGCCGGCACATTTCTTTTCACGAGCCGTACTGATTTTTCTCTTGCCCCTCTTCTCCGCAGAAACGCCGCATGGTAGACATCATCTTTTCGATTATCTCGCTCGCCGGGGGGCTTGCGCTCTTTCTGTTCGGCATGCACACAATGTCGGCGGGGCTGGAGAAGACCGCCGGCGGCAAGATGGAGCAGCTCCTGCGCACCCTGACCTCCGGGAAGATTCGCGGCTTTCTGCTTGGCGCGGGCGTTACCGCCGTTATCCAATCCTCGACCGCCGTCACCGTGATGCTCGTGGGTCTGGTCAACGCGGGGACGCTCACGCTCTCCGGCGCGATCGGCGTTGTCATGGGCTCGAACGTCGGCACGACGATTACCGCGTGGATCCTCTCGCTCTCGGGCGTGCACGGCGACAGCTTCCTCCTGCGCCTCCTGCAGCCGAGCGGCTTCGCACCGATCATCGCACTCATCGGCGTAGCTCTCACGATGGGGAAAAAGCAGCGCCGCAAGGACGTCGGCACCATCCTCGTCGGGTTCTCTGTGCTGATGACCGGGATGACGATTATGTCCGACGCGGTGCAGGGCATCCCGGGCCTTGAGCGGATGCTCACCGCCTTTAATAATCCTCTGCTTGGGCTTGTCGCCGGGACGCTCTTCACCGCGCTGATTCAGTCCTCCTCGGCGTCGGTCGGCGTGCTGCAGGCTCTCGCCGCAACGGGCGCGGTCACCTACCGCAGCGCTATACCGATTCTGATGGGTATGAACATCGGCGCTTGCCTGCCGGCGATGATCTCCTCAATCGGCACGGCGCGGGACGCCAAGCGCGTCGCCTGGATTCATCTGCTCTTCAACCTTTTAGGCACGGCGTTTTTCCTCACCGCGTGGATTGCGGGTGACGCCATCTTCTCTTTCCCCTTCGCCGACAGCGCGGTCAGCTCCCTGCGCATTGCCGAGCTGCACACCGGCTTTAAGCTGCTCTCGACCGTCCTTCTCCTGCCGGCCTCCGACCTGCTTGAGAAACTCTCCGGCAAGATCGTGCGCGAGCAGGAGAAGGATGCGCCGCCCTCCCGCGCCGCGCTCGACAGCCGCCTGCTCACCGTTCCCGCTTTCGCCGTCGCGCAGGCGATGGACGCTACCCGCCGCATGGCGACGCTCGCGCGCAGCTCTGTGGAGGGGGCGATAGGTCTTCTGACAACCTGGGACGATGCCGCCGCCGACCGCGTTGAGCGTGAGGAGCAGGAGCTGGACAAGCTTGAGGACGATCTCGGCAGCTACCTCGTTAAGCTCTCGCGCCCGGAGGTCAGCGTCAAGGAGGCGCGGCAGATCTCGCTTATGCTACACACAATAAGCGATTTCGAGCGCATAGGCGATCACGCGACAAACATTATGTCCGAGGCGAGAAATCTGCGCGAGGGCGGCGGCTTCACCGCCGATGCCGCCGGGGAGCTGCGCCGCCTCTGCGACGCGCTGAGCGAGATTCTTCGCCGCACGATGGAGTCTTTCTGCGCGGGAGACACCGAGCGCGCGAAGAGCGTCGAGCCGCTCGAGCAGGCGATTGACCTGCTCATCGCGATGCTCAAAACGCGCCACGTCAACCGTCTGCAGACCGGCGAGTGCAGCGTTGAGGCGGGGGTCATCCTCACGAATCTGCTCACCGACTTTGAGCGCATCTCCGACCACTGTTCGAACATCGCGGTCGCGCAGATCGAGTCGGAGATGGATACCTTCGACACGCACGCTTTCCTCAAACAGCGCCGCTACACCGGAAACCCCGAGTTTGAGCGCGAATACCAATCCTGCCTTGCGGCCTATGCTCTCCCTGAGGAGGACGCCCCCGCCGAGCAGACGCGCATCATAGGCGATAAGTGAACCGCGCGGGTGTCCCGGGGCCGGCGGCGATTGCCTGCGGTTACCGCGGCGGTTACCGCGAATGCCGGGTTTCGCCGTGCGATAGAGCACAAGGCCCCGCGAGAGGCGGACGTGCATCGCCCTCGCTGCCTCGTGCGATCTACTTTTCGTGAGGGTGAGAGGCGCCGTTCTCCTGCGCGCGGATTGGTGCGCGGCGGGGTAGCCTCTCACCGCGATTTTCCCCGCATAGGAGAGGGGAGGGATCGCCGCGCGAGACGGTTTTTGCTGCCCCGACAATTTTCCTCCCCCCTCTTGACAGCGGCGGCGCGGGGGTGTATACTACCAAGGATATTGGTCTGCGCGGCGCTTGCCGCCGGATAAGCTCGTTGCACTGCGTC
Source organism: uncultured Lachnospiraceae bacterium (assembly GCA_964645985.1). Taxonomy (GTDB): domain Bacteria; phylum Bacillota; class Clostridia; order Oscillospirales; family CAG-272; genus CAZYCC01. Next base: position 2,398 of record CAZYCC010000054.1, read on the forward strand.
ATTTTCCCTCTCGGTAGCGATGGTTTTCGACTTGAAGCCCCTGCTTTCGGGGAAGGTGCGCGCGATCCCGATCGACTTTTCTCTGTCGGTTGGCTTTGACTACCCTGGGGTCGTCTTTCACGAGCCCGCACACGTTCGGGGCGAGCTGCGCGAGCGCGCGGGCGTTGTTACGCTACGCTGTGACCTAACGCTGCGCTACGAGACGAGCTGCGATCGCTGTCTCGCGCCGCTCACGCGGGAGATCTGCGTCCCGGTGCGCTGCACCATCACCGAGGGGGATCCCCCCGAGGAGGAGGATAACGCGTTCGGTGAGGAGGAGAGCGTCTTCGCCGACCCGATTCCCGCGTGCGATGGGCTGCTCAGTCTTGCCGAGCCGCTCAACGAGGCGCTGCTGCTCGCTATCCCGACGAAGCATCTTTGCCGCGAGGACTGCCGCGGGCTCTGCCCCCGCTGCGGGAAGAACCTCAATGAGGGTCCCTGCGCCTGTCTCCCCGACACCGCAAGCCCGCTTTGGGACGAGGTTCGAGCGAAACTTTTTCCCGAGGGCGGCGAGGGCGATATAGGCGAGGATTCTCTCGCCATAGGCGATTCCCCCGCGGGCGATACCGCCGCAATCACTTCGCGCGGCGCCCCCGGCGCTCCCGAGCGGGAGAAGAGCGGCGGCGCGTGAAAATCGATTTCCGTTTTTCTATATTACCCAAAAAATACCCATTCCTGTTCCGCGCAATGCGCATGGAGGTTTACGATGGCTGTTCCGAAGGGGAAAGTCTCCAAAGCGAGACGCGACAAGCGCCGCTCTTCTAACTGGAAGCTGACCGCGCCCGAAATCACGAAGTGCCCGAAATGCGGCGAGCCGGTGCTCGCGCACCGCGTCTGTAAGAACTGCGGCTGCTACGCAGGTAAAGTTATCCTCGTCAAGGACGAGGCGTAAGCGCGGCGGGAAATTTCAGCGAAAATACACCAAGCTCGTCCGCACCGCGGGCGGTTTTCGGTGTACATATCCCATTTTTCGAGGGAGAGAGCCGATTCCCGAGCAACCCGCGCGCAAATCGCGCCTCGCCGTCTTTTTCGCGATAGTCACTATATTCTTTGAGGTGAGAGGATAGCCGCGCCTCGCCTCGCGCGTCATCTCTCCCCGCCCGCAAAGGAAATATGCCGCCGCGCGCGCTTCGCGCGAAATTCACCTCGCGCGAACTCTCGGGTGGAGTATAGCTCGCGCTTTATCGAGCGCAAAGAAAGCGGCGCTTCGCACACCGCGCGCCGCGTAGCTCTTCGCGCTGCGCGCATTGTGCCGCTTCTCCCTCGTTTTTTCGTTTATGGTTACCATCACCGGGGTTGAGCGAGGGTCGCGCGCCGAGAGGGCGGGCGTGCGCGCGGGCGACATTCTGCTTGCGATTAACGGGCACGACATTTCCGACGTCCTCGATTACCGCTTCTACCTCACCGAGAGGCATCTCTCCCTGCGATTGCACCGCGGAGCGGATCTTCTCACCGTCAAGATAAAAAAGGACGAGTACGAGGATATAGGGCTTCTTTTCGAGAGCTTCTTAATGGACGAGAAGCGCGGCTGCCGCAACGCCTGCGTCTTCTGCTTTATCGATCAAAACCCGCGCGGGATGCGAGATACGGTCTATTTTAAGGACGATGACTCGCGCCTTTCCTTCCTGCAAGGGAACTATATTACGCTGACGAACATGAGCGAGCGCGACATCGCGCGCATTATCGAAATGCGCATGAGCCCGCTCAATATTTCGGTTCACACGACCAACCCCGCCCTGCGCGAGCGGATGATGCGCAACCGCTTCGCCGGCAATGTCCTGCAAACCATGCGGCGCTTCGCCGATGCCGGCATCGCGATGAACGCGCAGCTTGTCATCTGCAAGGGCTGGAACGACGGCGATGAGCTCGACCGCTCTATGCGGGATCTTGCCTCGCTTTACCCCGCGCTGTGCTCGGTCGCGGTCGTGCCGGCGGGTCTCACCTGCCACCGCGAGGGTCTCACTCCGCTTGAGCTATTTTCCCCCGAGGAGAGCCGTGCACTCGTCCTTCAGGTCGAGCGCGCGGGCGAGGATTTTCTAAAGAGCCACGGCGTGCGCCTCTTTTATGCGGCGGATGAGAGCTATGTGGCGGCGGGTCTGCCGCTGCCCCCGCCCGATTACTACGACGGCTACCCGCAGCTCGACAACGGCGTCGGTCTTATCACTTCCCAGCGCGAGGAGTTCGAGGACGCGATAGGTGATCTCTCGATGTACGACCTATCGCGGCATCGCCGCTGCGCGATCGCGACCGGCGTCGCCGCGTACGATCACATTCTCTCGCTTGCCCGCGCGCTGATGGCGCGCGTGCCGACGCTCGACTGCCGCGTTTACCGCGTGGAGAACGATTTTTTTGGGCATAGCGTGACGGTCGCGGGGCTTCTCACCGGGCGGGATTTGGCCTCGCACCTGCGCGGGCAGGACCTCGGAGAGCGGCTCATCCTCCCGTCGGTGATGCTGCGCGCCGAGGGAGACCTCTTCCTTGACGATATGAGCCTCGAGGAGCTCTCGCGCGCGCTCGGCGTGCCGATTTCGGTCTCCCGCCCCACAGGCGAGGACTTCGTGCGCTCGCTTCTCTATCCTTAACGGGCGCTTTGCTCCTCACCGCCCTCCCGGTCACTTTTGCGCTTCTCTCCCCTCTATGTCGCTTCCATCCGTTGCCATCGTTGGGCGGCCGAATGTCGGCAAGTCCACGCTTTTCAACAAGCTCGCGGGGGAGCGCGTCTCCATCGTGGAGGACACCCCGGGCGTCACGCGCGACCGCGTGACGCGGGAGGTGGAGTGGAACGGGCGCGCCTTTCTCCTCATCGACACCGGCGGCATTGAGCCGAAAGCGAAGGACGACCTGCGCCTCAACATTCGCATGCAGGCGGAGATCGCCATTTACATGGCGGATGTCGTTGTCTATATGACAGATCTTCGCGCCGGTCTTGTCGCCGACGATCGCGAGATCGCCGCGATGCTGCGCCGCTGCGGCAAGCCTGTCATCCCGGTGGTCAACAAATCAGACGGCGTGGGCGCGCCGCCCGCCTCCTTTTATGAGTTTTTCGAGCTGGGCTTCGCGATCGACCCGATCCCCCTCTCCTCCACGCACGGCACCGGTACCGGAGACCTGCTCGACGCGATCGTCGAGAACCTCCCCCCCGAGGAGGGTGAGCGCGAGGAGGACGGGGTCAAGGTCGCGGTGATCGGCAAGCCGAACGCCGGGAAAAGCTCGCTCATCAACCGCCTGCTTGGCGAGGAGCGGCTCATTGTCTCGGAGATGGCCGGCACGACGCGGGACGCGGTCGACACGCGCGTCGTCTATGACGGCAAGCCGTATCTCTTTATCGACACGGCGGGCATTCGTCGCGGCAGCCGCATCGAGGATCGCGTGGAGAAGTTCAGCGTCCTGCGCGCGAAGCTCGCCGTCGAGCGCGCCGACGTCTGCCTCATCCTCATAGACGCGCAGGCGGGTATTACCGAGCAGGACGAGAAAATTGCAGGCCTCTCGCACGAGGCGGGGAAAGCGTCGATTTTTGTTGTCAACAAGTGGGATCTCATCGAGAAGGACAGCGCCACCACGCGCCGCTTCGAGGAGGAGATTTCGCGCCACTTCGCCTATATGACCTACGCGCCCGCGCTTTTCGTCTCGGCGAGAACTGGGCAGCGCCTCACGCGGCTATTCCCGCTCATCGACGAGGTTTTCGCGCAGAGCGCGCGCCGCGTGACGACCGGGGTACTCAACGAGATGCTCGCCGATGCCGTCGCGCGCGTGCAGCCCCCCTCCGACAAGGGGCGCATTCTCAAACTCTACTATATGACGCAGACAGGCGTGCGCCCGCCGACTTTCGTCGTCTTTTGCAACAGCTCATCGCTCTTTCATTTTTCCTACAAGCGCTACCTGGAAAACCGCCTGCGCGAGACTTTCGGCTTCTCCGGGACGCCCATCGAACTGATTATCCGCGCGCGAGGGGAGGAAGGTTAAAGATGAGCAAAATCGGGCGCCTCGGCGCGCACGTTCTTGCGGCGGAGATGACGAGCGGAGACCTTTCCTCCGGCGCGGTATCCGCCGCGAGCGCGGCGAAGGACTACGGAACTCTTCACAATCTGCGCTACGGGCGAGGTCTACTTGGCAAATATCTCGGGCAGTGGCGGCAGCAGGAGGTCGTTCTCTCGGACGGCAGCCGCGACATCGCAACGACCCTCACGTTAAACCCGCTTTACTACTACCCGACGCTTCTGCTCTGCTGCCTCATCGGGTATCTCCTTGGCAGCGTCAACTTCGCCATTCTCATCTCCGGGCGAAAATATCACGACGATGTGCGCGAGCACGGCAGCGGCAACGCCGGAATGACCAATATGTTGCGCACCTACGGCAAAAAGGCGGCGATTCTCACTTTTGTGGGCGACTTTCTGAAAGGAGCCGTTGCGGTGCTCATCGGGCTTTTTGCCGCGGGAGAGGTCTGCGCGTATCTTACCGGATTCTTCTGCATATTGGGGCATTCCTTCCCTATTTTTTCGCATTTCAAGGGAGGAAAGGGCGTCGCGACGACGGCGGGAGTGATCCTCGCGCTCGAACCGTGGGTCTTCCTTGTGCTGTTCGGCATCTTTCTCCTTGTCTTTTTTGTGACGAAATATGTTTCGCTCGCCTCGGTGATGGGGATGATTTTTTACCCGGTCGTCCTCAACGGGATGTACTTTAATTTTCTCCACCGTGACTTGAAGCCCCTCGCGAACACCCCCGGCTCGCCGCTCTCGCTGCCTTTGCTCATTGCCATCGCGATAGCGGTGCTCGTTGTGCTGCGCCACCGCGCCAATATCCTGCGGCTCTTCCGCCGCGAGGAGCCGAAAACCGACCTCACGCGCCTCTTCAAGAAGGGCAAAGAAGAGGAGCAGTGAGGCGAAAACCCGCAATACCACAATTTCCACGGAGGAACAAACTATGGGTACCTTGAAGAAACTCAAGCGGAAGATGAAATTCGACCGCGACTGGCACAAGACGCTCCTGCGCTCCGGCAAAGACGAGATCCTCATCGATGTCGACGGAGACGGCGAGGCGGACATTGGTCTGTTTGACACGACCGGGAGCGGCGACGTCGACACGCTTGCGGTAGACCTCACCGGCGACGGCGAGTTCAACCTCTACCTCGGGGACACCGACGAGAACGGCGTCGCCGACGTCGTCCTCTACGGCGAGGACGGCGAGGAGCAGCTGCAGATCCTCGGTCTCGGCAAAGAAGTGGAGGACGCGATCACCGCCTCCATGGAGGTCGTGCGCGCCGCGCTTATCACCGGCGACTACATCGCCGATGCCTTAGACCAAGAGCTTGACGACCTCGATCGCCAGATCAAAGCAGTGCAAAAAGAATTGCGCAAGAGAAAATAAGCGCCGCCGCACATAGCGCAGAACACCGCGCGCCGCGCCCGGGGGTTTGTGCCGCACGCGCCGCGCCTCGCGCGTCGGTTGTCGTATGCCGCCCCGCGCTGCGGCCCTATCCCCGCGATTGCATCCCGCGGCATTTCCAAGCGATCCCTTGTCTCATTCCCGATGAAATCTGCGCTTTTGCTGATTAACCCGACGGCGGGGAAGAACAAGCCGAAGGCGGGGCTGTTCGCCCTTGAAAAACTGCTCTCGGAAGGGGATATTCTCGCCGCGTCCTACTTCACTCGCAAAGGAGGGGACGCCGCCGCGCGCGTGCGGCAGCTCGCTCCCGCCTTTGATCTTGTCATCTGCTGCGGCGGGGACGGCACCCTCAGCGAGACGGTCAACGGCCTGCTCTCCCTGCCGGAGGAAGACCGCCGCCCGATCGGCTACATCCCCTGCGGGACGACTAACGACTACGCGGCGACCCTCGGCATCCCGACCAAGGTGGAGAAGGCGGCGGCGATGATCACGGCGGGGCACACCCGCAGAATCGACGTCGGACACTTCAACGAGCGGTATTTCCACTATGTCGCGTCCTTCGGCGCGTTTACCAATGTCTCCTACGAGACGCCGCAGCAGGTGAAGAACTCCTTCGGTCACTTCGCCTACATCCTCGAGGCGGCGACGGCGCTCGGCACACTGCGCCCGCACGAGCTCTCCTACCGCTGCGACGGCGAGAGCGGGCGTGGGGTCTTCCTCTTCGGCGCGGTCTCCAACACGACCTCGATCGGTGGGATCTACAAGCTGCCAAAGAAAGAGGTTGCGCTCGATGACGGCAAGCTCGAGCTCGTTCTCCTGCGCGAGAAGGCGGGCAATCCCGAGACGCTCTGGCGGCTCATTCAGCACCAGCTGCACGACGACGAGAACATCGTCTTCCTGCACGGCAAGCAGATTACCCTTCGCGCGAAGGAGGCGATTCCCTACACGCTCGACGGTGAGTTTGGCGGGGAGGAGACGCTCGCGACGATCTCCTGCCATCCAAGCGCGATTGAGATATTCTGCTGAGCGCAAACAAAAACCCCGCCGGGCCTTGTCGGCGGGGTTTTGATTTCCCCTCACACATTGAAGCGGAAGACGACAACATCGCCGTCGCGCATCACATACTCTTTTCCCTCGCTGCGCAGAAGCCCCGCCTCGCGCACCGCGTTCATCGACCCGAGCCGTCGCAGATCCTCGAAAGCGACGATCTCGGCGCGGATAAATCCGCGCTCGAAGTCGCTGTGGATTTTGCCTGCCGCTTGGGGCGCGCGCGTCCCGCGCTTGATTGTCCAGGCTCGCACCTCTTTCGGCCCCGCCGTGAGGAAGCTAATGAGGCCCAGCAGGGCATAGCTCGCCGTGATCAGGCGGTCAAGGCCCGCGCGCGCGATGCCGAGGTCGGCAAGGAAGGTGGCTTTCTCCTCGCGCTCCATTGCGGCAAGCTCCGCCTCGATTTGCGCGCAGATAGGCAGGATTTCTCCGCCCTCCTCGCGCGCGCGCGCGGAGAGCGCGGTGAAATGGGGGTTGCTCTCTCCCCCGTCCGAGAGGTCCTCCTCGCCGAGGTTCGCTACATAAATGACAGGTTTCGCGCTGAGCAGCGGCAGCTCGGCGAAGAGCGCGGCTTCCTTCTCGCTCATCGCGCGCGTGTGCGGATAGGCGCGCGCGCTCTTGCCGTCCTGCAGGAAGGCGAGTAGCTCCTCAAGGAAGGCAAGCTCGCCCGCCGCCGCCTTATCTCCCTTGGCGAGCTTGCGCGTCTTTTCGGCGCGCCGCTCGAGCAGCTCGATGTCCGAGAGAATGAGCTCAAGGTCAATCGTTTCAACATCGCGCACCGGGTCGACCGACCCCTCGACGTGAATGATATTGTCGTCCTCGAAACAGCGCACGACATGGACGAGCGCGTCCGCCTCGCGGATTCCCGCGAGGAAGCGGTTGCCGAGTCCCTCCCCCTTCGACGCGCCGCGCACCAGCCCCGCGATGTCCGCAAACTCAACGAGCGCGGGCGTATATTTCTCGGGGTGGTACATCTGCGATAGGAAGTCGAGCCGCTCGTCCGGCACCGGCACGAGCCCGATATTCGGATCTATCGTGCAGAAAGGGTAGTTGGCGGACTGCGCGCCGCCGTTTGTCAGGGCGTTGAAAAGCGTCGACTTGCCGACATTCGGCAGCCCGACAATGCCGAGTTTCATAAGCTGCTCCGAAAAAGCAAAGGAAAGGGGGCGCCCGCCTCGCAAGGCGCGCGCCGCGCTCCGCAAAGGTAAGAGAATCCCGCGCTCTCCCGCGAATAGGGGATGCTACGCGCCCGCCCCCGCCCCCGCGCGGCAGCGCATCTATTTTGAGGAAAGTATACCATATCCCGCGCGTTTTTGCAACGCAAAACGGCGCGACAACCCGCCCGCGATGAAAATATTG
>CAZYCC010000055.1:0-10204 GCA_964645985.1 uncultured Lachnospiraceae bacterium
GACCGACCGCACGACCCTCGCCCGCGCCCTCGCCGGGTGGGAGGGATACGCGGTCGACCCGGATCTCGCCGACGTGAACCGCGACGGAGAGGTGACCGCGGCGGATCGCACTTATCTCGCGCGGGTGCTCGCCGGGTGGGAGGGGTATACGCTGGAGTGACCCGCGCCGCTCTCTTTGCCCCTCAGATAACGACAAACCCCCGACCGAGCGGTCGGGGGTTTTCGCTTGGGTGCGCGCCGCGCGGAGATGTCACCGCTCGAGCGGCACCCCTCCTACCGCGCGGTAGATGGCGCCTTGCGGCGTGAGGGTGGAGCGCAGGAGAGTAACCTCGCGCACGACCATTTCGGCGGACGGCAGGGGAGGGGCGGGGAGATCGCCCTCCCACCGCGCGGAGCGCACGAGGGTGATGTGCGGCAGGAAGCGCGCGCGATCGAAGGGGAGACCCTCGCGCGCGAGCTCCTCGCGCAACTCACGCGCGAGCGAGAGCAGCGCCCCTCCGCCGCCCACGCGCGCGTGGACCGTGTCGCGAAAGGCGCCTATTCCGGTGAGCGTGAGGGTCGGGGCGCTCCCGCGCACTCTCTCGAGCGCGCGCAGGACCGGCGCGGGGTCGGGGAGCTCCCCGAGGAAGGCGAGCGTCAGGTGGAGGTTCTCGCGCGGCAGGAATCGCCCGCGCACCTCCTCTCGAAGAGCGTCCTGCAGGGAGAGTAGCGCTTGCAGAAAAGATTCGTCCGGCAGAATGGCGGCAAAGAGGCGCATGGGAAGCGGAAGGGTAGGGAAAAGTACGGCAGGGGCGGGGCTCGCCTCAATCCCGAAAGCCGCGCGGGAGTTTTCGTGGTCTTTTCCTATTCGGGATATAGCAAAAGCGAAAAGTTCCGGCAAAATAGCTCCGCCGCGCGGAGTCATCGGCGGCAGTTTTCCGATAAGCGCGGCGGGGGTTCGCCTTGGCCCCCCGGAAGTTTTTGATAATTTCCCGCGACCTTTTCTTATCCGGCAGAGAGCGAGAGAAATTCCCGCGGCAAAATAGCTCCCCCCGCGCGGGAGTCGCCTCACGCGAAAGAGGCGGCGGGTAGGAGGCGCGGAGCGAAATAGCCCTCGCCGCGTGGGTTCTCCCGACAGAGGGCACCGCGCTCGCCGCGAGGAGGTGCATAGTGGCGCTTTATAGAAGGTGAGAGGCGGCGCGCGCTCGCCGCGCAAGCGGGGTTTTCGATTCGCTTGCGATTCCCGAAAAATGCCTTTTCCCCTGCCCCGCGCGCGAGGATAGCGGCGATGTCCCGCGCGGCGCGTCACTTTTCGGGCGGCAGCCCCCTACTCGCGCGCGAGAATGCCCGCGAAGGGCGCCCAGAAGTAGTCGGTCGCGTAGCTATCGTAAAGGGCGGCGGGGACGAGGACGCGAAGATCGCCCTCAAAGCCCTCGAGCAGCCCCTCGGAGGCGGTTGGGCGAGGGTCGCTGCGCAAGTGCAGCTCGCGCAGGTTCTCGCACCCGGCAAAGAGTCCCCCCTCCAGCGACGCGACGCTCGCCGGTGCCGTGATCGAGCGCGCCTCGCTCCCGGCAAAGCAGCCGTGCGCGAGCGTGACGAGCATCTCCCCGCCGAGCGTCTCAGGCAGGACGAGCTCGCTCTCCCGCTTGCCCTCCTCGGTCAGACCCACGAGAGCCGCGCCCCCCGCCCCCGCCCGATAGACGAAAATGCCCTCGGTACGCTCCTGCGGCTCGCTCGGCTCATCCTCGAAGACAAGCGGCGGCGGCGCCTTTCCCGTTAGCGGAGTCGTATCGCGGAGGATCTTTTTCAGATCTCCCGCGAAGAGCAAAGACGCGGCGGCCGTCCCGTCGGTTGTCGTGTGGTAGTTCGAGTCGTAAAAATATCCCTCGTCAAGAGCGCGCGAGGAGAGCGAGGAGAGCAGCGGAAAGTCGAGCGCCTCCACGAGGAACCGCTCGAGCGCGGATATTTGCTCCTTCGACACATCTGCAATCGAGAGCCTATTGATAAAGGGGAAGGCGTAGTAGAGAGACGCGCCGCGCACGCGCACTCGGCGCGAATACTCGTTGCAATAATCGAGAAAATCCTCACTGTAGGCGGCGGGCGAGACATTTGGCAGCGCGTCGGGCGCGAAGCGCTGCGGCATGAGGTTTTCCTCGCGCGGGGCGGTCATGTTGCCGTATTCATCAAAGGAGGTTCGCGCGTACACCCCCTCGTTTTGCGGGGGGGAGGCGTCCTCGGGGAGCAGAAAGCCGAGTTTCGCGCCGAAATAGGAGGGAAAAGCGGCGAATATCGACGGCGCGTCGCACGCCCGCCCGCCGAATAAGAGCGGGAGCTTGCCCTCGCTCGCGCGCAGCGCCGCGTCCGCGCCGAAATAAAGCGAGAGGGTCTGCGGCGAGAGCTCCGGCGCGAGCACAACGATGTCGCCCTCGCCGATATACGGCAGCGCGAGCTGCATCATGTAGACCGTGCCAAAGGCGGCGTACAGCCCGAAATTGACGACCGGCAGCCCGGTCTCGCGCTCCACCGCCGCCCCGTCAATGGTAAAGGCGACGCCCGACCCGCCGATCACCACCGCCTTGCGCTCCTCCGCGCGCGCCGCGAGCGCCTCGACCTTATCGCCGAGCGCGGCGTAGTAACTATCGGCATAGACCGCGGGAGCCCACGCCTGCGCCGCGAGCACGGCGAGCGGCGGGGCCGCCACCGCGAGAAGCAGCAGCAACGAAAGCAAGACCTTGGGTAGGCGTTTCATCGAGAAACGGGGGAATGTCATGCGGGAAAAGAGGGAATTTTTCGGGGAGGATAGTTTCAGTAAGAATAAAACCTATCGGGGAGAGCGGAGATGCCGCGCGGCGGGAGAGCCGCCTCCCGCGCTCGTGCTAAAAGCCCATGTAGATAAACGCACCGCCCCCGCTCGAGGCGGATGCCGCGATGAGGAGAGCTAAGGCCGCGAGCGTCACCGCCGCGTAGAACGGCGCGGTGCGCGATGAGAGGGGTAGCGGCGCATCGTGCAGCAGCTCCGAGAGGAGTAGGGCAAGCGCGGCGAGGAGCAGGGCCCCCGGGGCCAGCCCGAGCGCCCCCCACGCCCCGGCAATCGACCCCGGGTGCGCGAGCGCCCCGAGCAGCGCCCCGAGCGCGGGCAGGCTCGGCGCGCGGAACAAAATCCAGCCGAAATCGACGAGCAGGAAAGTGAGAGCGGCGGCGGGAATAGCGAATAAGCGCGACTTTTCGCCTCGCCGCGAGTGCCGCGCGAGGCGGCGGCGCGCCGGGGCGAGCAGATCCTCCGCAATTTGCAAAAGCCCGTGATAGGCGCCCCAGAGAAGATAGGTCAGCCCCGCGCCGTGCCACACCCCGCTCGCAAGGAAAGTAATCAGGAGGTTGAAGTATTTTCTCGGGCGGGAGACGCGGCTCCCGCCGAGCGGAATATAAATGTAGTCTCGCAGAAAGCCCGAGAGCGAGATGTGCCAGCGCCGCCAAAATTCGCGCACGCTCGCCGCCCCGTACGGGCGGCGGAAGTTCTCGCAGAGCGGCACCCCGAGCAGCAGGGAAGAGCCGCGCGCAAGGTCTGTGTACCCGGCAAAGTCGGCGTAGAGCTGCCAGGCGAAAAGGAAGGCGGCGAGCGCGACCGAGAGACCGGTGACCCCCTCCCCGGCGTTATCGAAGACGGCGCCGACCGCCGGCGCGAGCAGGTCCGCAACGGCGAGCTTGCGCAGGTACCCGCTCAGCAGGAGCCGCAGGGCGCGCCCGTCCTCGCGAGGGCGGGGGACGGTGGGGTCGGGCAGGCGCTCGATTGAGCGAAAAAAGTCAAGAGGACGCTCGATCGGGCCGGAGGCGATTTTCGGGAAAAAGGACAAATAGAGCGCGACGTCAAGTAGGCCCCGCCGCTCGAGCTTGCCGGTCGCGCAGTCGGAAAGATAGGCGATGCCGCTCAGGGTAAAGTAGGAGATGCCGAGCGGCAGAAGAAGCGAGATCTCCCGCGCGAGCGGCAGCCCGGGGATAGTCGGCAGGTATTTCAAGAGAACAAGCGGCAGAGCTTGCAGGATGAGGGCGAGCGCGAGGAGCGCGCGGGGGGTTTTGCCGCGCGCGGCACGCCGCTTTGCGAGCGCGCCGCCGAGCAGAAAGGCAATCAGAATGTCGAGCGCGAGGACCGGCAGCGCGCGCGGAGCTTGCGCGAGGTAAAAGAGAATGCTCGCCGCGAAAAGGAGAAAGGGCGAGCATCGCCGCGGCAGCGCGCGCGTCAGCAGGACGAGCGCGCCGAGGACGAGGAGGTAGCCGACTGAGGTGAAGGAGAGCAGAAAAGTGACAAGTCCGTCCAGCCGAATCACCTCCCTTCTCAAAGAAAAAGTGCAAAATACGCGCCTCACGCGCCCCGCCGCGCTCGCCCCCCTCGCGGGGGTATTCCCGCAAATCGCGGGCAGTCTACCGCGAAAGGAGCATCGCCGCGCGCAAAACGGGGGAGAGGCGCCCCCTCGCAAAATGTGTTACGCTTCGCTCTCGGGCGAGGATTTTCGCGGGTGCTTTTTGCGGTGACGCGGCTCTTCGCGGCGCGCGGCGGCAAGGCGGGTGAGCGGCAGGAAGAGCAGCGCCTCCGCCACGAGCAGAATGGCGCTCATTGTCCAGTCCTCGCAGAGCAGGAAGAGCAGCGCCGCCGCGCCAGAGACGCAGAGCAGAGGCGGGAACCACCCCCAGAACGGCAGCTCGCCGCGAGGGGGGCGCGCCCGGGCGGGGGGCCCGGGCGAGGTTTCGGTATGGTTTGGGGGAGCGATCCCGTTCGCGGGCGCGGGGGACTCGGGCGAGGCTAGGCTAGGCTCAGGCTCGCCGGGGGAGAGGGGCGCGTCCGCTACGGAACCCCCCTCGGGGCAGGCGCCGGGGGCGAGATCGGCAGCGGGCGCGGTCGGCGCGTCGCCGGGGTCGGGATCGGCGGAGGGGTCGGCGCGGCGGGAGGATTTTCGCGCGCGCGGACTATCCCCCCGGAAATAGCGCCACAGCGCCCCGGCGGCGTACCAGATGAGCGCGAGCGCGAGCAGCACCGCCGCCGCGATCGGCAGATCCCCCACGCGCGCGAAAAGCAGCCGCGCCGCGGCGATGAGGGGGGAGGAGCTTGCGGCAAGGGCGAGGGACATCTCTTAAAAAAATGTTATTGAGAAATGCAATTTTTTTCGTTTTGACGGGGGAAAGCGCGACGCGCGCGCCGCTTTTTCGCCCTTCATTTGAGATCCCGCAGGAGCCGCTCGATTTGGGCGGCGCGCGCGGGGGCGGGGTCGCGGCAGAAGGTGAGCGCGGGCGTGCGGCGCAGGTTGAGCCGGTGCGAGAGCTCCCGCCGCACAAAGCCACTCGCGGCGAGCAGGCCCTGCTGCAATTCGCGCGCCTCGCGCTCGTCCTCGGCGGGAAGATCTCCCGCGCCGATCTTGCCGCGCGCGCGCACCTTGGGCAGCGGGTCATAGTAAACTTTCGCGCTCGACAGATCCGGCGCGACATCGACCGCCGTCACGCTGATCATCGCGCCGTCAACGCGCGGATCCTTCACCTCCCGCAGTATCGAGGAGATTTCGCGCCGCATCTCCTCGGAAATGCGCGAAAGTCGCGTCCTGTCCGCCATTTCCCTCTCCTTTCGCCGCAAAACCCCCACGCCCCACAGTATAGCACAAACCCGCCCGCAAGAAAACCCCGCACCCCCCGTACCGCTGCGCCTCGGTTTTCTTTGCACTTTTTCAAAAAAGAGACATCTCCCCTCCCCTCCCCGCTCTTCTCCGCGCCGCGGGTTTGCCCACCCCCCTTTTTTCGCGGGAGATCCCCCTCCCGCGCGATTTGTGCTAAAATATACTTTGAGCCGCGCCGACCCCGCTCCCGGGGGCATCGCTCCTCCCGGCATCGCGCGCGGGCAACTCTCGCCCGGTTCTTTGCCGAGGACAGCCGCCTCGCCCCCCGCCTCGCCCCGTTTCCCTTGCGAAAACAAAAACATAATTCCTCCCGGCAAAAGAACAGGCGCGGCGCTTTTTCTGAACCACGAATGCGGCGCGCTTCCCTGCCCTTCATAAGGAGAAATTTGCGAGGGAAACCGGCGGTTATCTATTGCTTATTCCCTCTCCCGGGGGTTATCGCGGACAAACGCATAGTTCAGTCTAAAACCGCATAAATCAAACAGCCGCAAAAGGGAGATCGCCGACCGGCTCTCGCGGGCAACAACAAAGGTCGGAGAATATCGCCGCGCGCTCCCGCCGCGCCTCTCGCCGCTCTCCTCACCGCGAGGTTCGTTTCTCTCACGAAAACAAAGGGAAAAGGAGGCACAGCCCCGCCGCACCCTGCCCCCCTCGCGGCGAGGGCGAGGGCGCTTTATCCTTCCCGTTCATAACTTGCGCTATCATTCTTTACATAGAATGTGGTATACTTCCGCAAAATCCCCCCGGGAGGACCGCGATGCTTCCTTCAAACGCCCTAACGCTGCTGCTCGCCGCCGATTTTCACCTCGATTCGCCCTTCGCCGCTCTGCCGCCCGATGAGGGCGAGCGCCGCCGCGCGCAGCTGCGCGACGATTTTTCGGCGGCGGCGCGCCTTGCCCGAGAGCGCGGGGCGCGGCTCTTTCTCATCGCGGGGGATCTCTTCGACCGGCGAGAGGTCTCACCGACAACCCTCGAGCTTGTCGCGTGGGAGATTTCCGCTTGCGAGGCGGCGGGGGTGCGCGTCTTCCTCGCCCCCGGCAACCACGACCCCTACGAGCCGGGCGGCGTGTGGGACCGCCTCGCCGAGCGCGCGCCATCGGCCTATATTTTCCGCGAGGAGGCGCCGCAGCGCGTCACTCTCCCCGACCTCGGGGTGGATCTTTTCGGCTACGCCTTCCGCTCGCCGTATCTTGCCGCCTGTCCCATCGAGAATCTCTTGCCCGACCCCGCGCGCACGAGCATTTTCCTCGGGCACGCGGAGATCGACGGCCCCGCCGGGAGCGGCTACGCGCCTCTACCCCGCACGCAAGTTGCGGCGTCGGGCATGGACCTTGTCGCGCTCGGGCATATCCACAAGGGGACGGCGGGCCTTGAGAGCGTCGGGCGAACGCTCCTTGCCGTACCCGGCTGCCCGGAGGGGCGCGGCTTCGATGAGACCGGGCGCAAGGGCGTTCTGCTCGTCACGCTCTCGCGGGAGGGCTCTTACGCAGATCTGTTGCCGGTGTGCGAGCGGCGATTTGAGGTGCTCACGCTCGATGTTACCGGCGTGGAGGAGGGGGAGGAGCTTTCGCGGCGGCTGCTTTCGCTCTTTCAGGATAGCGGCGTGAACGAGTTTACCACCCTGCGCGTCAGGCTTTGCGGGGAGATGTCGGGCGACCTGCGCGCCGATCTTCCCGCGGCAAAGGACGCGCTCGCCTCCCGCGCGAAGGAGATCTTTTGGCAGGACGAGACCGCCCCCGCCCTCTCGCTCGATGAGGAGGCGCTCGCGCGCGACACGGGCCTGCGCGGTTTTTTCTACCACGAGCTGCTCCCCGCTCTGCAAAGCCCTGTGGAGGGCGAGCGCGCGCGCGCCCGCGACGCCCTGCGCTACGGTCTTGCCGCTCTTGAGAACCGCGAGCTCGGAGGCGGCGAGTAACCCCCCCGGTGCGGCGGCGCGCGGCGCGGGGGCGCGCGAGAATAGGACGAGCGGGGAAAGCCGGGGCAGCATTCGCGCACGGGCGCGGGATTTCGGCGGGCGGGGATTCTTATCTATTTCATAGCTTTGTTTTTATGAAATTCCTTACACTGCACATCGACGCGTTTATGGGGGCGCGGGAGCGGGAGGTGACGCTCGCGCCGGGGGCGAATCTCTTCCTCGGGGAAAACGAGAGCGGCAAGAGCACGCTCGCCGCGTTCGTAAAGTACCTGCTCTTCGGCGTGAAGGCGAGAAAGCCTATCGCCGGACAGACCTACGAGGCCGCGCGCTTCGCGCCGCTCGGCGGGGACGGCAGCTACGGCGGGTGGGCGGTGGTCGAGCGGGAGGGCGTGCGCTACCGCCTCGTGCGCCGCAGCAGGCAAAGCGGCTCTCGCGCCGCGAGAGACACCGCTCTATCCCTCACGAACCTTGATACCGGGGAAAAAGTAGCGGGGCAGCCCGCCGACTTTCTCCTCGGGAGGAGCGAGGAGGTCTTCCTGCACAGCGTCTACCACGCGGGAGGCGAGTTTTCGGTCTCCTGCGACGAAATGAGGAGCGCGGTGCAGAACATCGTTTCGACCGGGGAGAGCGGGCTTGACGCCGGGAGGGCAGCAGAGAACCTGAAAAAGAAAAAGAAGCAGCTGCGCGCTGACCGGGGCGGGGGCGGCGCTCTTCCCGCGCTCGAGCGGGAAGAGCAGGACATCATGGCAAATCTCGCGAGCTGCGACGCGCAGCGGGAGATGATCGAGTCCTGCGAGGAGAGCCGCGCGAGGAAAGAGGAGGCGCTGCGCGCGAAGCGGGGGGAGCTTGCCGAGCTTGAGCGCAAGATCGCCGCGGCCGAGGCGCGGGAGGAGCTGCGGAGCCTCGCGGCGCAAAGGGAGGCTCTCTCCCGCCGTGAGGACGCGCGCCGCGCTCTCGCCGCCGTCGAGGAGGAGGAGCGCGCCTACCGCGCCGCACACGGATATATCGCCCCCGCCCCGGGGGCGGCGAAAAACGATGGCGATGACGAGAGCGGCAACGCGCGCTGCTCGCAAAACAGCGGGGAAAATTCACAGCCGCGGAGCGAGAGCAACCCCGGCGAGAGGAGCGGCGGCGAGAGCGCGGCGCTCTTTTTCCCCGACCGCAGCTACGAGGGAGAGGTGGCGAGGGCAGCGGGGGATCTCTCGCGCGCGGAGGACGCCGTGGCGGCGGCGAGGACGGAGGTGGCGTGCCTTGACGGGGAGAGTATGTCGGAGGAGGGGTGGGACCCCGCGCAGGGCGAGCGGCTGCTCGAGGAAATCGAGGCGGGAAAGAAAACAAACCGCCGCCTGCGCGCGGGGGTTCTCGCCGCGCTGCCGCTAATTCTTATCGCGCTCGCTTTAGGTGTCGCCGGGGTAGTTTTCTCCAAGGTGCCGCTCGCGGCGGCGGGATTTTCCGCGGCGGCGGTCGGGGCGGCGATCGTTATAGTCCTTCTCACGGTGAGGAGATCGCGCGAGAGGCGGTGGCGCGAGCGGCTCAAGAGCTATGGCGCGGGCGATGAGAACGCTCTGCGGGACACCATCGCGCGGCGGCGGGAGGAGATTTCCGCGGCGAGCGAGCGGCAGCTCTTTCAAAGAAGCGCGCGCGAGGCCCTCTCACGCGCCGAGCGGGAGCGGGAGGACGCCCTGAGGCGAGCGCGCGAGCTTGCAGGGCGGTGGGGGCGGGCGGTCGACTCCTCGGAGGATTTGCGCGCGATGCAGAATGAGCTGCGCGAGGTTCTTTCCCACGCGGATGAACTGCGCGAGCGGCGGATAAGCGCGCGCAGCCTCCTCTCGGGCCTAACGCGCGGCGAGGGGGAGGCGACCGCCGAGCAGATTGCGGCGCGGGAGGAGCGCGCGCGGGAGGCTCTCGCCGCGGCTGCGCGGGAGGGGGAGGCGCCGCTCACCGCGCAGGAGCTTTCGGAATGCCGCAAGCGGCGCGATATTTGCCGCGAGAGCAATCCCCTCGTGGAGCGCAGCCTGCACGATCTGGAGCTGCAGCTCGCCGCGCTCAAAGGGGGTCTGCCCAACCCCGCCGAGCTGCGGCGGCGCCTATGTGAGGTGCAGGAGAAAAAATCGCGCTTGCAGGCGCGCTATGACGCGCTCGAGCTCGCGATTGACGCGCTTGGGACAGCCTCGGCCAAACTGCGTGAGCAAAATCTGCCGCGCCTGCGGGCGGACGCGTCGCGCACGCTCGCCGCGGCGACCGGAGGTCGCTACGCCGCGATGATGCTCGACGATACGCTTGAAATGTCGCTTCAAGGGCGTGACGGGGAGCCGCGAGAGCCCGATTACCTCAGCGGCGGGACGCTCGCTCTTGCCTATCTCTCGCTGCGCCTCGCCGCCGCGCGATTGCTCTTCGAGGGCGAGCCGCCCCCACTTCTCTTCGATGAGAGCTTCGCCGCGCTTGACGATATGCGCTACCGCTCCGCCCTGCGCGCCATTCGCGCCTTCTCCGAGGACGGCGGCGCGCAGGTGCTGCTCTTCAGCTGCCAAGCGCGCGATGAGGCAATATTGCGCGAGGTGTTCGGGGAGGAGGCCAATGTGGTGAGGATGAAATTGTCTGATTGTCAGACTCACTCTGTTCGAATTTGACCGCCCCGGTCAGGGGGGAGGTG
>CAZYCC010000056.1:0-9993 GCA_964645985.1 uncultured Lachnospiraceae bacterium
GGGTTGTTCACCCGTCGATTTTATCACCCGTTGTTTTTATCACCCTCCGGTCGGCGCTTTTTTCACTCGTTGTTTTTCGCACTTTTTTATTACCCGTCTTACCCGTCGATTTGACACCCGCCGAACGGTGTTTTTCCCACCCGCGAGGCGGCTTTGGTTCGGTTCGCGCCTGACCGGGTTCACTCCTCCCGCGCTCCTCGCAAAAATTAAGCTACGGGGAAAAAACCCGCGCGGGGAACAAAATTTTTCCTTGGGCGGATCGCCCGCCGGCGCGGCATGGCGAGACTTTGTAAGGTGGTCATAGCCCCCCGCGCGCAGTAGGCAAACGACTACATTATGAGACCGTCAAAGCCGCGCCGATGAGACTGTTGTGAACCGCTTGCGAGCGCGGCAAACCTCGCCCCCGCGGGCGCGTTTTTTCACCGCGCGATGGTTCTCTTCCCCCTCGCTCTCTCGCCCCTGCCTTCAAAGTCGCGGTTTTCCCACCGCGCAAAGGCTCTCTCGCTCCCGCCGTGATTTCTCTTGAAATTTTTTCGATTTTTCGCGAAAAGGGTATTGACATTCCCTGACCTTTGTGATAGAATGGGGGCAAGGTCAGGGAAGGTCAAATAGGGGCGCCCCTCCCCGCCCCGCGCGCGGGCGCCGCCGCCCCCCGGACGAGTACGCCGCGCCGATGCTCGCGGTCAGCTCGCGGGCAGAACGCGGGCAGCTCACGGACGGCTTGCAGGAAACCCGTGACGAGCCCATGGGTGAAACGCGGGCAGCTCTGACTTACGGTCAGCTCGCGGGCAGAACGCGGGTTTGCCTTTCCTCTTCCGTATTGCTCCCGCCGCGCGCGCCGTTCGGCTAAACAGGGGTTTTCCGGCCCCTCAATGCTCACGAGTCTCTTCCACCTGCTCGCCCGAGCGCGATTTGCCGGGGAAACCTCGCGCGGCAGCGCACCTCCCGCGGCTCGCCCGGCGGAGTCATCGCTCCATGCCGCCCTATCTTCGCCCCCCTGTGACTTCGCCTTATGCTTCTTTCCGATATTATCGAACAACTTCTCCTCGAGGAGATTGCGCGCTCGGGCGGGACTCTCGAACTGCGGCGCGGGGAGCTCGCGACGCGCGTCGGCTGCGCGCCGAGCCAGATCAACTATGTCATCGCCTCGCGCTTCACCCCGGCGGCAGGTTTCCTCGTCGAGAGCCGGCGCGGCGGCGGCGGATATGTCCGCATTACGCGCGTCCCGCTCGAGGGGCAGCCCGCGCTCTCATCGGTGCTCTCCTCGCTCGGCGAGCAGATCTCGCGCGAGGACGCGGCGTCTTTGCTGCGCACGCTCGAGAAGGGGGGACTGCTTACAGCGCGCGAGGGAGAACTGCTGCGCGCCGCTGTCAGTGACGCCGCGCTCTCCGCCGCTCCCCCCGAGACGCGGTGCGCCCTGCGCGCAGATCTTCTGCGCCGCTTCGTCCTCGTTCTCTCCCGGCGTGCGGGGGAAGGGTAGTGGGTCTATCGCACCCGCTGCTCGGCAAGGATGATCGCCGCTCGGCATCGCTGCGCGGGCGGCGCGCGAAAAATGTTTTTTGAAAGCCACAGCGCCGGTCGGCGCATTACTTCATTTATCCATTTCCTAAATTTATTTCCAAATGAAAGGAGTTTATGATGGCAAATCAATTTGACGACAGCGCGCAGCGCGCGCTCAACGGGGCGCTCCTCGCGGCAAGCGAGATGGGCTCCAACTACATCGGCTCGGAGCACATTCTGCTCGGGCTGCTCTCGGCGCAGGGGAGCGCCGCGCAGCAGATTCTTTCATCGCGCGGCGTGACGCGGGAGAAGATTCTCAAGCTGCTCGGCGTGCGTGAGAACGTGGCGGTCTCGGTTTACGGCCTGTCGAGCGGCGATATGACCCCGCGCACCCGCCGCATCATCGAGCGCTCCGCCTTCGAGGCGACCCGCCTCGGGATGGAGCGCATTACCTCGGAGATTCTCCTGCTCTCGCTCATTAAGGAGAGTGACAGCATCGCGATGCGCCTGCTCACCGCGATGGGTGTCTCGGCGCGCGACCTCTACGGTGACATTCGCCGCTACCTGAGCGAGAACTCGCGCGACGGCGGCGGCGAGGAGAGCGATGACGACGAGGACGAGGAGGACGAGGATCCCCGTGTGCGACGCCGCGCCCGCGCGGGAGGCGGCGAGGGGCGCTACCTCAAAAAGTACGGCGTCGATCTCACCTCGCAGGCGAAGAACGGCAAAATCGACCCCATTATCGGCCGGGAGGAGGAGACCGAGCGCGTTATTCAAGTGCTCTCCCGCCGCACAAAGAATAACCCCTGCCTCATCGGCGAGCCGGGCGTCGGCAAAACGGCGGTTGTCGAGGGCTTAGCGCTTCGCATCGCGCGGGGGGAGGTCCCCGAGAATCTCGCCGGCAAGCGCATTTTGACGGTGGACCTCGCGGGGATGCTCGCCGGGGCGAAATACCGGGGCGAATTTGAGGAGAGAATGAAGGGCATCGTCTCCGAGGCGGAAAAGGACCCGGACGTCATTCTCTTTATCGACGAGGTGCACACTCTCGTCGGGGCGGGAGGCTCGGAGGGGGCGATTGACGCCGCGAATATCCTCAAACCCGCCCTCGCGCGAGGCGACCTGCGCCTCATCGGCGCGACGACCCTCTCCGAGTACCGCAAGTACATCGAGAAGGACGCCGCCCTCGCGCGCCGCTTCCTCGCGGTGACGGTCGGCGAGCCGACCCCGGACGAGGCGCTCGCCATTCTGCGGGGTCTGCGAGGGAAGTACGAGGAATTTCACAAGGTAAAGATCACCGATGAGGCGCTGCAAGCGGCGGTGCGCCTCTCGGTGCGCTACATCGGCGACAGGTACCTGCCGGACAAGGCGATCGACCTCATCGACGAGGCGGCATCCAAGAAGCGCATCTCTCTCTACCGCACCTCTCCCCGCGCCAAGGAGCTGGAGGAGAAGCTGCAGTCGGTGACGACCGAGAAGGAGCGGGCGATTGAGGCGCAGGACTTCGAGCGGGCGGCGAACCTGCGTGCCGAGGAGCTGTCTTTGCGGCAGGAGAAGGAAAAGCGCGCCGAGGCGGGCGGCGAGAACTCGCTCTCGGTCACAGAGGAGGACATCGCCGACATCGTCACCAAGTGGACCGGCATCCCGGTGAAAAAGGTCGAGGGGGAGGAGGCGAACAACCTCCTGCGCCTCGAGGAAATCCTGCGCGAGCGGGTGATGGGGCAGGACGAGGCGGTTGCCGCTGTCGCGAAAGCCCTGCGGCGCGGGCGCGCGGGTCTGTCCGATCCGCACCGCCCGATCGCCTCCTTCCTCTTCCTCGGGCCAACCGGCGTTGGCAAGACCGAGACGGCAAAGGCAACCGCCGAGGCACTCTTCGGGGATGAGCGGGCGATGGTGCGCATCGACATGTCGGAATATATGGAGAAGCACAGCGTCGCCAAGCTCATCGGGTCGCCTCCCGGCTATGTTGGCTACGAGGAGGGGGGTCTGCTCACCGAGAAGGTGCGCCGCCGCCCGTATACCGTTGTCCTCTTCGATGAAATCGAGAAGGCGCACCCCGACGTGTGGAATCTCCTCCTGCAAATCTTAGACGACGGCGTCCTCACCGACGCGCACGGTGTCAACGTCGATTTCAAGAACACGGTCATCGTGATGACCTCGAACCTCGGCTCATCGGCTCTCGCCGATCGTAGCGGCCCGCTCGGCTTCACCACGAGCGGGGACGGCGAGAAGACCTCGCGCGACAAGGTAATGGAGACGGTGCGCGACACCTTCCGCCCGGAGTTCTTAGGGCGCCTTGACGACATCATCCTCTTTGCCCCGCTCTCGGGAGATACGGTGCGGCAGATCGCCGCGAAGATGCTCACCTCCTTCGAGGAGCGGATGCGCGGGCTCGGCTATGACCTCACGGTGGACGGCAGCGTCGCCGTGCTGATGGCGAGCGAGGGGTACGATCGGGTCTACGGCGCGCGCCCCCTGCGGCGCGCCATCCGCGAGAAAGTGGAGGACGAGCTCGCCACGGCGATCCTCGAGAACCGCTTCCGCCCGGGAGACCACATCCGCGCCACCGCTACCCCCGAGGGAAAGGTGGTGTTCGAGAAAGCGTGACGGGTTTGATCCCGCCGCGCGATCGCAAACCCGCTCTATATGCCCCATCGCAGCACGCGAAACCCCGCGCCGCGCAGTGAGCCGATAGCTCACCTCACGGCGCAGGCCTCGCCCCTCACGCGCTGTGTGGGCGCGACTTTTCCGGTGTTGTAGTGGTTAACTCGGCAACCGGAAATCGTCCGTCACTTGCTGCGTGGGCGGCGCGGCTTTCCTGCGAGCCACCCGGCCCGCGGTCGGGAAGTAGGGCGACCTCGGCTTCGCCCCGCGCAATCCAAAATCCCCTCTCCCTCCCCCATCGCAGAAATCCCCCGCCCCGCGGGGGATTTCTGCCATTGCCACACCTCCCCCTGCACAAACCCGCCGCCGCTCCACTCGCCCTTGCGCAAACTTGTCTCCGCCGCGCCTACCTTCTCTATAAACCCTGCGCCGCTCCGCCCTCTTTTGCAAACCCGACAAAACGCCGTTCCCCTCGCGTCCCCCCGTGCCGCGGGGGGAAAATGCTACGCCCTCGCTTTCGCTCTTGCGGTACGCCGGGGTGTTCCCCTCTCCGCACACCCGCTCTCTCGGCGGGGGATGCGCTGCCGCTCCCTCGCGAAAAACCCCGCCCACATCCGTGGGCGGGGTTTTGCTCGCGCGGTGCGCGCTACTGCTCCGCTTCTTCTTTTTCTTTCGGGTTGCCGTTCTCGTCGTAGTAGGGGTCAACCATGATTTGCTTTATTTTCGGCCAAGCGGCGTAGGTCGTCGTGTAGAGGAGCAGACCTATCGTCAGGATGAAGGGCGCGATGAAGCCGAGCGGAAAGTATATAGTGAGCAGCAGGTAGTTGAGCAGGAGATAGGCGGCGCAGCCGAGCAGCGCCATCAGGTTGCGCTTGATACCGAGCAGCGAGAAAATCAGGCTGTTCTTCAGGATTTTGAATATCGACAGGTCAAAGGTGACGAGCAGCAGATACATATACATTCGCATCATCAGGTAAAATATCCCGATGAAGATCGCCGCCCAGAAGAGCACGCTCGAGAAGTATCCCGAAAGGTTCGCGTAAAAGTAGATGACATCGAAGACGATAACCGCGAGGAAGACGAGGTCGAAAATGCCGAGCAGCAGCCCCTGCCGGAAGTTGCGCTTAATTGTACCGATGAAGTCCTGCCA
Source organism: uncultured Lachnospiraceae bacterium (assembly GCA_964645985.1). Lineage (GTDB taxonomy): Bacteria > Bacillota > Clostridia > Oscillospirales > CAG-272 > CAZYCC01. The sequence goes on from CAZYCC010000056.1 coordinate 5,252, forward strand.
GATGAAGAGCGGCTCGCCCTTGACGATATTGCGAAAGAGAATGGCAACGCCGCAGTTGACAAGCCCGAAGGTAAAGAGCAGCCCAATTGCGCCGATACCGAGCAGGACATAGTCGGTTGTCGAGAAAATGCGCACGCTCGCCTGCACGCCGTGGATTCCGAAGAGCGCGGCGATGACCGGGTTGGGGTCGCCCGCCTGCATCGCGCCGTACAGCCCGGGGAAGAGCACCGACTGCGGCGAGGTGGCGTGCTCACTGAAAAAGCCGGCGAGCGCGAGGAAAATAAAGATGATGGGAAAATTTCCGATAACGAAGAGCAGGTTGAGCGAGAACATCCGCCCGAAGTTGCGCCGCAAAAGAGTAAAGTAAAAGCGCAGATTGCGCGGGCGGTCTACGTCCTCGTCCTTCTCCACGCCCTTGCCGTCTTTGTCGGGGTTGAAAAGGTTGTAGAGCGACCACTTGCGCTTCTTCGGCGCCGCCGCCTCGCGCGCGATTTCGTCCTCGCGCTCAAGGTCATCCAGGCGCACCGGACGCCGCTCCTCGCCGCTGCCCTCGCGCTCGTCTTTGTCTTGTTTTTTCACAGCTTTATCCCGAACCGTCCTCCGCCCCGCCGCCTCCGCCGCCCCGCGGGAAACCATCCTGCGCGCCCGCCGCCGCTCAAAACCCGCGCGTGAGGGGCAGTTCTTTCTCGGCAGGCAAGCGCAAAGCGGGCCTGCCGCGGGGAACACCCTGCCGCCGCGAGGGTGAACGCTCTTCTGCGCAAACCCCCGGGGTTACTGCCCGGGGGTGTCGGTTATCCCATCGCCCTCGCCGCCGCCGTCATCAAGAGGAGTGTCGCTGCCGTTCTCCTCGCCCCCCGACGCGCTCTCGCCGGACGGCTGCGCCGCTTGCGGCGCTGATGCCTGAGGCGGTTTCATCGTGACGAGGGCGGGGGCTTTTTTCTCAACGCAATCGCGCGTGACGGTGACGCGCTCCACTCCCTCGCGCGAGGGCACCTCGAACATCACGTCGAGCATGACGCCCTCCATAATCGCGCGAAGGCCCCTCGCGCCGGTGCCGCGCTCGATGGCAAGGTCTGCGATGGCGTCAAGCGCGTCCTCCTCGAAGACGAGATCCACCCCGTCAAGGTCAAAGAGCTTGCGGTACTGGCGAAGGACTGCGTTCTTCGGCTTTTCAAGGATGGCGAGCAGCGCGTCGCGGTCGAGCGGGTCGAGCGGCGCGATGACAGGCAAGCGCCCGACAAGCTCGGGGATAAGCCCGAACTTGACGATGTCCTGCGGCTGCACCTGCCGCAGGATATTGCGCCGCGCGCGCTCCTCCTTGCCCATCACCTCGCCGCCGAAGCCGATGCTCGTGCCGTCCGAGCGCCGCTCAATGACGCGGTCGATGGTGTCGAACGCCCCGCCGCAAATAAAGAGGATGTTCGAGGTATCGATTTCGATGAAGTCTTGACTGGGGTGCTTGCGCCCGCCGTTTGGCGGGACGTTCGCAACCGTCCCCTCGAGGATTTTGAGCAGCGCCTGCTGCACGCCCTCTCCCGAGACATCGCGCGTGATTGATCGGTTCTCGCTGCGGCGCGAGATTTTGTCGATCTCGTCGATATAGATAATGCCGCGCTCCGCCTCCGCGACATCGAAGTCGGCCGCTTGGATGAGCTTGAGCAGGATGTTCTCCACATCCTCGCCGACATAGCCCGCCTCGGTGAGGGTGGTCGCGTCGGCGATGGCGAAGGGCACGCGCAAAATTTTCGCTAGCATCTGCGCAAGATAGGTCTTGCCGACGCCGGTGGGTCCTAAGAGTAGCACGTTGCTCTTCTGAATTTCCACCTCGCCCTGCGGATCGCTCTTCGTCGCGCGCAAAACCCCGTGCTTGGAGGAGAGAATGCGCTTGTAATGGTTGTACACCGCAACGCAGAGCGCTCTCTTCGCGTCGTCCTGCCCGACGACATAGGCGTCGAGCTGCGCTTTCATCTCGCTCGGGGTCGGCAGGGTTTTGAGGGTGAGCGGGCGGGTGCGCGCGGGGTCGCTCTTGCGATGCCGCGTAATCCCGCGCTGCTCCTCTATCAGCTCCGCGCACTCAAAGACGCACAGGTCGCAGATATACGACCCTTCCTTGGAGGGGACGAGGTAGCTGACGGCGGTCTCCGGCCGCCCGCAAAACGCGCAGTGGCGCAGCGGACGGCCCCTGCGGTCACTTTGATCGCTCACACTCAGCTCCGCTTCGCGATGACGCGGTCGATGAGACCGTAGGCGGCGGCCTCCTCCGCGCTCATGAAGTTGTCCCGCTCGGTGTCGCGCTCGATCTCCGCAAGAGGCTTGCCGGTGTTCTCCGAGAGGATGCGGTTGAGCGTCTCGCGCGTGCGCAGGATGTGGTCGGCGTGGATCTTAATGTCGCTCGCCTGCCCCTGCATCCCGCCGAGCGGCTGATGAATCATAATCTCACTGTTCGGTAGGGCGAGGCGCTTGCCCTTCGCTCCCGCCGCGAGCAGAAACGCCCCCATCGACGCCGCCATCCCGATGCAAATGGTCGACACATCGCACTTGATGAAGTTCATTGTGTCGAAGATGGCAAATCCGGCGCTCACCGAGCCGCCGGGGCTGTTGATGTAGAGCGAGATGTCCTTGTCGGGGTCCTGCGCCTCGAGGAAGAGAAGCTGCGCGACGACCAGAGACGCCGTCGTGTCGTTGACCTCATCCGAGAGGAAGACAATGCGGTCGTTGAGCAGGCGCGAGTAGATGTCATACGCGCGCTCCCCGCGGTTGGTGGTCTCGATAACGGTTGGAACTAGCGGCATAAAAACTCCTTTCTTCGCTGTGAAAAACAGCAGTCTTTCCGATACGGAAAATAGAGAATTTCGGATATTTCGGGATATTCCCGTCGCCCCTCGCGATCCTCGCGCGAGCGGCGCGGCGCGTGCAGCCGATGCGCGGCTCCCGTCACCCCGCCCCGCCCCTTATCAGGCGGGAAACGCGGCGAGCCGCCGATGCGCGCGGTCTCTCATGGAGCGCGCGGGTTTTTGGAAAACATTTCGCCGGGAGGTTTTTGCGCGCGGCTGCTCGCCCGGTGGATTACTCCCCGGCGCTCTCACTCACGCTCTCTCCCTCGCCCTCGGGAGCGCTCTCCCCGGCGGAGTTCTCCCCCGCCCCGGCATCTTCGGCGCCTGCGGCCTCGCCCTCGGGCGCACTGTCCGGGGCGGCATCGGTGATGACCGCGTTCTCCTTGACAAAGTCGCTCGCGATCTCCACGGCGATGTCGCGCGCGACCTCCTCGCGCTCCTGAATTTCCTTCACCCGCTCAACACTGAGGTCGTACTCCTTTGCGAGCTTTTCGTACTCCTGCTCGATGCGCTCGTCGCTGACCGGGAACGCCTCGAGCTCCGCCACGCGCTCGAGCGAGAGGCGGCTCTTCACGCGCCGCAGGGCGTTCGGGCGAAAGCTCTCGCGAAGCGAATCGAGGTCCCCGCCGGTATATTGCAGATAGGTTTTGAGGTCAAGCCCACCCGAGCGCAGATTGAAGTCGAAATCGCGCAGCAGGTTTTCGGTTTCAAGGTCGATGAGCGCCGCCGGAATATCCGCCTCGAAGTTGTCATCGGCTGTCAGAGCGTTAATTAGCTGCTCCTCGATGTCGCGCTCGGTTTCCTTGTCCCGCTCGGCCTGGAGCTTCGCGCGGATGTCGGCGCGGTACTCCTCCATCGTGTCGAACTCCGACACGTCCTTCGCGAACTCATCGTCCGGCTCGGGCAGCTCTTTTTGCGAGATTTCGTGCAGCACGCAGGAGAAGACCGCCGGCTTTCCGGCGAGCTCCTGCACGCGGTAGTCCTCCGGGAAGGTGACGTTGACCTCGAAGGGCGCCTCGAGGGTCTTTCCCTCGATCTGCTCCTCAAAGCCGGGGATAAAGCTGCCGCTGCCGAGCGTGAGCTCCTGCCCTTTGGCGCTGCCCCCCTCAAACAGCTCCCCGTCAACGCGCCCCTCAAAGTCGAAGGTGACCGTATCTCCCTTTTGCGCCGGACGGTTTGTCACATCGATGCTGCGGGCATTGCTCTCACGCGCCTCGCTCACCTTCTCCTCGACCTGCTCATCGGTGACAACTGTTCTCCTGCGGGTCACCGGGATGCCCTTGTAGGTCTTCAGCGTGACATCCGGGTAGGTGGACACCTTCGCCGTGATGGTCACGCCGTCCTCGCCCATCTGCTCGACCTCCACCTGCGGCTGCCCGACCACGCGCAGCCCGCTTTCGCGGCGCGCCTGCTCCCATTCTCCCTCGAGCAGATTGTCGAGCGCCCGCTCGTAGAAGCTGCCCTTTCCGTACATCTTCTCGATGACGGCGCGCGGCGCTTTTCCCGGGCGGAACCCCGGGACGCTGATCTTCGGCGCCATCTGCTTAAAGACGCGCGTCACCTCGCGCGAAAAGGTCTCCCCCTCGATTTGGAACTTCACCTCGGCGCTGCTGCCGCCGGTCTTTTCCGCAGAAATCAAATTCATAAAGAGCAATCCTCCGCGGCCCCTTGCCGCAAAATGCAAAACAAAAATTTTCGGAAAATACAGTATACCACATCCGCGCAAGGGTGTCAAGCGGCCCCGATGCGTCGGGGCGCTCTTTTCGCCGCCAAAATGGGCGGGGCAAAGGCCGGCGAGGGCGCGCTCCCGCGCATATTTTCTTGACAAGCGCGGCAAGCTTTGGTATACTTTTCCCGCCAAAAGAGCCGTTTTCCGCGGAGCGCCCGCGAAAGGCGTTCTCAATCGTT
>CAZYCC010000057.1:0-9900 GCA_964645985.1 uncultured Lachnospiraceae bacterium
TAATGAAACGTAAAGTTTCAGAGTCTAAATCGTCATATTTTTTCCGCGGAGGGTACTATGATCTCGAAAGTCAAGCTTGTCTATTCCCGTTTGATAGCGGCCGCGCTTGGCTGCTCCTTATCTGCTCCATTTTGCCCGCGCCCCCCTCGCTCGCGGCTCCCAAGAGCCCAAGCGAACCGATGATCTCCACCGGCCTCTCGAGTGCGAATGATAATATTTCGCGCCATGACTACGGTAGATGGGCAAGCCCGCCCTATTCTTACCTTTACGAAAATAAAAACAGTACTCTCACGCGCGTGGAGGCTACCGGCGATACCATTCTCATCGAAAACTTTACGCGAGAAGGGTACCTCATCGGGCAGTCTTCCACGCTCGCCTATGAGCTGCCTATATTTGGCGGGTTCTTTCACGGAAGCGATGCCAATTACTTCGTTTACGGCAAAATGAACGAGGAGGAGAAGGAGAGCGCCGAGGTTGTGCGCGTGGTGAAATATACGACCGGCTGGGAATGGGCGGGAACGCTCTCCATTACCGGGTCAAACACAATTCAGCCGTTCCCTTGGGGGAGCCTAGATATGACCGAAGCGGGAGGCGTACTGTATATCCATAGTTGCCACCAGATGTATAAAAGCTCGGACGGGTTAAATCATCAGGCGAACATGACCTTCGCCGTGCGCGAGAGCGACATGAGCCTCCTTGAGTCCTCGACGGGAATAGGAAGCGGATACGATGGCTACTGTTCGCATTCTTTTAATCAGTTTATCGATACCGACGGAGTTTCGATTTATCGCGCGGATCATGGCGATGCCTATCCGCGCGGTGTGACGATCTCTTCGTTTGCCGCGAGTGAAGGCATTCACCAAGCAAAAAAAGTAAAAAAGATCTTTGACATTTCCGGCGAGATAGGGGACAACACTACCGGTGTGACCTTGGGCGGGCTATCTCTTTCCTCGAAAAATGTTCTTGTCGTGGGCAGCTCTGTGGATCAGACGGCGCAGCCGGTGGACTTTCAGGGCACGAGCAATATCTTTCTTTCGATAACCGATAAAGACTTTAAAGAGTCGAATCTTATTTGGCTCACAAACTATGCGCCGGGAAGCCTCATTCAGGTAGGCAACCCCTATATCGTACACGCGGCAGAAGGGCTCGACCGGTTTCTCATCGCGTGGGAGGAGACAAGCCGCGCGACGAATACCGTCACAACCCGGTTTCTTATGGTAACCGATAACGGCACTCCCATCGGCGAATCCCGAGCGGTTTTCTTGTGCCTGTCCGATTGCGAGCCGATTCTCTGCCAAGACGGACTTGTGCGCTGGTACATTAGCACCGGGAGCTATCGGGAGGGTTCGCCTTATCTTTGTGTTGTTAATCCTTACGACATCGAGGCGGCGGTTACTCCGCTCTGCGACTTTGACGGGGATGGCGTGACGAGCGCGACGGACCGCACCATTCTCGCTAGAGCTCTTGCCGGATGGGAGGGTTACTCCTTGCCGTCGCCGGAGGAGGCAGACCTCGACTGGGACGGAACCGTGAGTTCTACCGACCGCACCGTCCTCGCGCGATCTCTTGCCGGATGGGAGGGTTACCCGATGTAAGGCGCGCGCGAGCCTCCCGGCGAATACCCCGGTGAGAGCTCGCAATGAAAACATATATTGTAAAATCCCCCCGCGCTCTCGCGCGGGGGGATTTTGCGGCGAAAAGGCAACAATCCCTTTGCCGTGGGAGCGCCTCACTTCACCTCATACCCCTCCCCCTTTACCGCGGCGCGCAGGAGCGCGTCGTCCACATGGTTCTCGAGGGTGATTACCGCGTCGCCGCGCGCGCGGCTGACATCGGCGCTGCGCACGCCCGGGACTGCCTCAAGGGCGCTCTTCACATGGCGCTCGCAGTTCTCGCACATCATCCCTTCGATTTTCAGTGTCCTTGTTTCCATGGTTGTCTCCTTTCGCGATAGGTCAGTCGTCCCCCCGGGCATGCCGGGGTTCTCGCTTGTTTTTTCGATTGTGAAAGAGGCCTCCCCCGCCGCTCTCTCGCCGCTCTCGCCGCCGGATTGCGCTCCCGCGCTCTTTCGCCCCTTCCCCTTGTGCAGCTTGAAGAGATTGAGCCGCAGGGCGTTGGTGACGACGAAGAAGCTCGAGAGGCTCATCGCGGCGGCGGCGAACATCGGGGAGAGTGTGAGACCGAACACCCCCGCCGCGAGCGGAATGCCGAGCGCGTTGTAGATAAACGCCCAGAAGAGGTTTTCCTTGATGTTGCGCAGCGTCGCGCGCGAGAGGCGCACCGCCGCCGCCGCGTCCGCGAGAGTGTTCTTCATGAGGACGACGTTCGCCGCGTCTATGGCGACGTCGGTTCCCGCGCCGATGGCGATGCCGATGTCCGCCGCGGTGAGCGCCGGCGCGTCGTTTATTCCGTCCCCGACCATCGCAACGGGGCCGCTCGCCTGCCGCTCGCGCACAGCTTGCTGCTTCCCCCCGGGCAGCAGCTCCGCCTCGACCTCATCGACCCCTGCCGCCGCCGCGACCGCGCGCGCGCTCGCCGCGCGATCGCCCGTGAGCATCACGGTGCGCAGACCCATTCCTCGCATTTCGCGAATCGCGTCGGCGCTGTCCTCGCGCAGCCGATCGCTGACCCCTATGACCCCGGCGACCCGCCCGCGCGCTGCCTCTCCCTCCCCGAGCGCTACACCGCGCGCGAAAAGGAGGGGCGTGCCGCCATCTGCCGAAATGCGCTCGATTGCCGGGGCGAGCTCGTCCGGAAGATCTGCGCGCGAGGAGACGTAGCGCAGGCTGCCGCCGCACAGCGCCTCCCCGCTGCGCGTCCCCTCAACGCCGCACCCGGGTAGAGAGCGAAAGTTTTCCACCGGGAGGGCCTCTATTCCCTCCTCGCGCGCGCGCGCGGCAACCGCCCGCGCGAGAGGGTGCTCGCTCTTTTCCTCAAGGGAAGCGGCGAGGGTGAGCAGCTCGCGCTCGCGAACGCCTACGGCGGGGGCGATCACGGTCACTACAGGCTTTCCTTCGGTGATGGTGCCGGTCTTGTCGAGGAGAATAGTTTTCACTTTCGCGCAGCCCTCGAGCGCGGCCGCAGTCTTGAAGAAAATGCCGCCGCGCGCCCCCACCCCGCTCCCGACCATAATCGCGACCGGCGTCGCGAGGCCCAAGGCGCAGGGGCAGCTGATGACCAAAACGCAGATGCCGTGCGAGAGCGCGAAACCGACGCCTCTTCCCAAAATCAGCCAGACGACCGTCGTCACGAGCGCGATAACCATCACGGCGGGGACAAACACGCCCGAGACCTTGTCGGCGAGGCTCGCGATCGGCGCCTTTGTAGAGGACGCCTCGTTTACCGTGCGGATGATTTGCGCGAGCGCGGTGTCGCCCGCCTCGCCTGTCACCTCGCAGAGCAGGTACCCCTCGCGGTTGATCGTCCCGGCGTAGACGCGCGCGCCCGGCTGCTTCTCGGTGGGGATGCTCTCGCCGGTTAACGCCGACTCATCGACCGCGCCGCTCCCCTCGAGAACTACCCCGTCGAGCGGGATGCTCTCGCCGGGGCGAAGGGAAAAGCGCTCGCCGCAGCGCACTTCCTCTGCGGGGACGCTTACCTCCTCCCCACCGCGAAGGACGCGGGCAGTTGGCGGGGCGAGGCGGAGAAGCGAGCGCAGGGCGCTTGTCGTCTTGCCCTTCGCGTGCGCCTCGAGCGTCTTGCCGACCGTGATCAACGTGAGAATCATCGCCGCCGACTCAAAGTAAAGCCCGTGCAGCCCCTCCATCGCTGCGGCCATATCGCCGCGCGCGGCGTCATCGCACATCCCGAAGAGGAGCGCGACGCTGTAGACAAACGCCGCGCCCGCGCCGAGCGAAACGAGCGCGTCCATATTCGGCGAGAAGTGCCACAGGCTCTTTGCCCCGGAGACGAAAAACCGCCGGTTGACGATCATCACGGCTACGGTCAGCAGCAGCTCCGTGAGCCCCACGGCGAGAGGGTTCCCGAGAAAGGGCGGCAGAGGCCAGCCCCACATCGCGTGCCCCATCGAGAGGTATAGAAGAGGCAGCGTCAGCGCGACCGAGAAAAGCAGCCGCCGCAGCAGAGCCGGGGTTTCGCGGTCGCGCAAGGGGTCCTCGCCAAGGGGGGCGGCGGTAGCCTCGCCGCGCGAGCCTTTCCCGGAGGAGGCGAGCGCCGCGCCGTAGCCCGCCTTTTGCACGGCGGTGATGACCTCGCGCGCGGGGGCGTCCCCCTCAACGCGCATTGCACCCGTTAGGAGATTGACGGCGACGCTCTCCACTCCCGGCAGCGCGCCGACCGCCTTCTCAATGCGCGCCGAGCAGGCGGCGCAGCTCATCCCGGTGACGGTGTATTGTTGTACCATGGGAAATCCGGAAGAAAAAAACGAAGAGTGTCGCCTCCCCCGCGAGAGGGGGAAACGATGGGGCGGCGCTCTTACTTCATCAGTTTGTTCAGCGCGTCGAGCAGCTCGTTAATGACCTCGTCGGCGAGGGCGTCATCGCCCGCGCGCAGGTCTCGCTTGACGCAGGTGCGAAGGTGTCGCGAGAGCAGATCGCGGTTGAAGGAGCGCAGCCCCGCCGCAGCCGCCGCCGACTGCACGAGGATGTCGTTACAGTAGGCGTCGCGCACGATCATGCTCTCGATGCCGCGCAGCTGCCCCTCAATGCGGTGCAGCCGCGAGAGCAGCCGCCGCCGCTCCTCCTCGCCTCGCACGGTCGTTTTTTCCCCCGCGCAGCGCGCGCACCCCCCGCGCGGGGGGTTGTCACCCGTGTTTCCCGGGGCCCCCGTGTCAGCGTCGACAGCTGTGTTTTCGGGGTCTGCCGCCGAGGGCGCTTCCGCCGCCCTCGCGCGCTCATCGGCGCTTTCGGCGCCGCGTGGAAAATCGTGCTCGTTCATGGGGAGATCCTTTCGGTGTAGAAGACAACCGCGGGGCGCCCGCGCGGGATACGCGCGGCATCGCCCCCCGCGGCGCGGGGATAACTGTGGCGACATCGAGCCTTGGGTTCTTCGCTCGCAGTCGCCCCCGTGCGTGAGGCGGGATTATCTCGCGGGGGGTGCGTGTTTCGCGCGGACCGTGGTTCCCCTGAGATGTTTCCTCGCGGCAGTTCGCTTCGGGTTACGGGGCGTGTCCGCGGGGGGGGGGGGGGAAAAACGCCAAAAAACTTTTTTTCGCTTTTCACGGGGATATTTATGCGCTCCCGTCCGCGCGGGCGGAAATGCGCGGTTCGGGGAGATCGCGCGCCCGCGAGGGCGCGCGCCCCTCTCGCAGGAGCGGGCGCGGGCCTGTGGGATACGCGGGGAGGGGGGCAAGCTCACGCGATATACCCCCCGGGGGTATAGTGTATACCCCCGGGGGGTATTTGTCAAGCCCCCGTGATGGTTTTTCGCGAAAAAAATTCTTGATTGATTTTCGCGCGCGGATATGGTATACTGTCTCATCGGGAGCGAGAATCGCTTGATCGCGGGGTAGCCTTGCCGATCACCGGGAAATCTCGCCCGAGCGGGCAAATCCGCGCGCGGGAACCCCGCAGCGCGGGCGTGCGCCCCCGCGCCCCCGCCCCCCGCGTGGGCGCGCCCATTCCGCTCCGCCCCGCTGCCGCGGGAGAGGGGATTCGCCCCCGTCGCGCCCATGTCGCGCGTCCCGCCGCAGCGGCCCAGCGCAAACGCAAAGCACCAGTTTCGAGGTAGTCTCTTGCTCGGTTTTTACAATTACACGGTTCTTCTCACCTACGCGGGGCTTGCCTGCGGCATTGCGGGGGTCTTCCTCGCGTTCACCGGGCGGGTCGATGTCGCCGTGCTTCTTCTGCTGATCGCCGGTTGCCTTGATATGTTCGACGGCAAAGTCGCCTCGACGAGGGAGCGCACACCGCAGGAAAAGCGCTTCGGCATTCAAATCGATTCGCTCAGCGACCTTGTCGCCTTCGGCGTCCTGCCGGCGGCGATAGGCTACGGTGTCGGCCTCACCGCCGTGTGGTACATCCCGATCGCCTGTCTTTATGTCCTCGCCGCGCTCATTCGCCTCGCCTACTTCAATGTTCTCGAGGAGGAGCGGCAGGACACCGAGGGCGGGCGGCGCAAGTCCTACACGGGTTTGCCGGTGACGCCGGTCTCGGGATTCCTCGCGCTGCTGTATTTGTTCGAGCAGCCGCTTGACTCCCTGCACCCCGCGCTCTTCTCCTATGTCTATCTCGCGGCGCTAACGGTGTTTGGCCTGCTCTTCCTCGCAAAGTATGTGAAAATTAAGAAACTGTCCGGCCGCGGCATGATTGTCGTGACCGCGCTCGGCGTGCTGCTCTTCGCCGCCATCCTCGCGAAAGCTATCCTGTAGTAGAGCGCTCCGCCGCTTCTCCTCCTTCCTCATATAAACAACCCCCCGAGCGGGGCGGCACCTCGACTAGGGGCTGCTCCCTCCCGGGGGGTCTTTTGCGCGAAACCTTGCCGCGTGGCGCGTCTACTGCCCGCTCGCGAGGTCGACCCAGGCGTGGGCTGTGCCGGTTGCCTCGGGATAGGCGCTCTCGTCCCAAACATGGCTCGTCTCGCGCAGGAAGTCGCTCGTCACATTGAAGTAGCGATGGTAGGCGGGGCCGCCGACCGGATCGTCCCATGTGACATCGACCGCGTACCACTCGCCATCGAGCTGCACTAAGTTCCACGCATGCGCCTCGCCCCCGTGCCCGCTGCCGTCGACCGTGAGGCAGGGGATACCGAGCAGGTCCATAAAGAGCTGAAAGGTTGTCGCGTAGCCGCGGCAAATGCCCTTCCCCTCAAGCAGGAACCCGTATGGGGTATCGTTGTCGCGCGTCGGGGCAAGGCCCGCGTCGGGATAAAGCACGGCGTCGTCATATGCGCCGTTCGCTGTCATCCAGTCGTGCAGAGCGAGCTCGCGCGCGGCGTCATCCTTTCCCTCAAGGGAAAGGCTTGCGAGAACCTCGCGGCAGCGCGCGAGCAGCCGCACCCCGCGCACGCTGAGCGCGCTCTCATCGCCTGTGCGGTAGGCGGTGAGGATGGCGTCCTCATCGTATGGGTCGCTCGACAGATCTGAGGACAAGTCTTCGCTCGCCGCCTCGGAGGAACTCCCGCCCTCGCTACGGAAGGGGTAGGTCGGCAGGGTGAGCGCGGGCAAAGTGTCGGTTTTCCCGCCGAAGGCATCGCGCAGCGCGCGCTCGGCGGCGGCGGGGTTGGGGCAGATGCAGAGCAGGGCGATGTCCCCCTGCTGTGTGACAAGCGCCCGGCGCGCCATTGCCTCATCTGCGGGGGCGTAGCCGGCGAAGGTATCGGCACGGCCCACTGCCCACGCGGTAAGAAGTTCGCACGCGCGCTCTCCGTCGCTCTCGGCGCGAAGGCGCAGGACGGCAATCTCAAAGGCCGAGCTCTCGCCCGGGCGCACTACTACCCCCTCGGTGACGCGCGCGATGTCCTCGTCCGGGGTGAAAGAACCCCCCTCATCGAGGGAAAACAAATCGGCGACGCAATCCTTGAAGGCGCTCTCCTCCCTCTCGCTGCCGCTGCCGTCGCCGCGAATCGAAAACAGCTGCGATGGCAGACTCTCCTCCCCCTCCTGCGAGGCGAGCAGCGCCGCCGCTACCTGCGAGACGGTGGGCGCGGGCGAATTTCCCCCGGAGGAGAACCCCCCGCTCTCTTCCCCGCCGCCGCAGGAGAGAAGCGCGAGAGCCATCGCCGCCGCGAGCAGAAGCGAGGGCAGCGCCGCGCGGAAAAATCGGAGCATAGCAAAGAACCTTCCCGGAAGGATACCGCAGCTATCTTTTACTTCGCCTTGCTCGGCGCGGGGAGATCCCCCTCGCGCGAGCGGTTGCGTACGCGGGCGTTTCGCGCGGCGCTCGGGTCGATGTCTCCGGCGCGCACGAGCGCGACCTTGGTGGCGAAGGGGCCGACGAGCTCGTAAATCAGCACGGAGAAGAGAATAATGTTGCGCACGAGCACGCCTGTCTGGCCCATCCCCGCGGCGGAGACGGTCGCCGCCATCCCGAGCGCGACCCCCGCCTGCGGCAGCAGCGTCACCCCCAAATACTTGACGATTGATCTCTCGCAGCCCATCGCGGAAGAGCTTGCGCGCGCGCCGATATATTTGCCCGCCGAGCGGAAGAGGATGTAGACAACGCCGATGAGGATGACGAACGGGTCGCGGAAGACATCGAACTCCAGCCCCGCGCCGCTGATCGTGAAGAAGAGGATATACAGCGGCATTGTCCACTTTTCGGTGCGATCCATCATCTCCTCGGAGAAGTCGCAGACGTTGCAGAAGACCGTCCCGAGCATCATGCAGACGAGCAGAGGCGAGAAGGAGAGAACGACGCCGCCGCCGAGAGGCAGCTCCATCTGCGAGAGGGCGACGGTCATCATGACGGCGGTGACCGAGAGGCAGAGGCGCTTGCTGTTCGATTTGAAAAACCGCTCGCAGAAAGACAGCAGCAGACCCATCGCTGAGCCCAAAATCAGCGAGATAACAATCTCGAGCAGAGGGTTGACCAAAACCGACACAAGGTCGACCACTCCGCTCTCGATGGCGCGCGCGATGCCGAAGGAGATGGCGAAGAGAACAAGACCGACCGCGTCATCTAACGCGACAATCGGCAGGAGAATGTCGGTTAGCGGCCCCTTCGCCTTGTATTGGCGCACGACCATCAGCGTCGCCGCGGGGGCGGTGGCGGACGCGACCGCGCCGAGAATCAGCGCCGCCGAGAGCGGCAGCTTCTCCGGGAGGGCGAAGTGCAGCGCAACGAGCGCCCCATCGACAAAGATCGTTGCGGTGAGCGCCTGCAAAATGCCGATGACGGTCGCCTGCTTGCCGGTCTTTTTCAGCGAGGATAGGCGAAACTCCGACCCGATGGAGAAGGCGATAAACCCGAGCGCGACATCCGAGATGATGCCGAGCGAGCCTAAGATCTGCTCGGAGGTGAACCCCAGTCCCCCGGCGTACGGAACCCCGCGCGCGGCGAGAAAGCCCCCGAGCCTGCCGAGGCAGTACGGCCCGAGCAGAATCCCGCCGAGAAGGTACCCGGTGACGGCGGGCAGCCCGAGCGGCTTCATCAGCCGCGTCATCCCCAGCCCCACCGCGAGCGCGAGCGATAAACAAAGAAGAATTTCCATAAAAATAAAGAAGAGCACCGCAGCGCCAAATCGGCGCGAGGGTATGGTAGCACAAACAAGCGCAAAATGCAAGGAGAAAATTTTTTCTCCTACCGTCTTGACAAGCCCAATCTGTTGATGTATACTAAAATGCAAGATTTTGCCAATGGAGGTGTGCAAAATGAAAACAAAAGGTTACGTTTCTCGGTTTTTCGCAATACTGCTCTGCCTCGCGATGGTCGCGGTGGCGATGCCAGCGGTCGCGTTCGGCGAGGGGGAGCCCGAGGGAGGCTTCGTTGCCACGACTTTTGGCACCGGCGCCGAGAGCTGGGCACAGACAGCGAAGGACGAAAACGACGCGCCGATCGCTATTTACAACCACACGCAATTCCTTGTGTCCATTGACAAGTACTACTAGTACGGGCCCGACGGGCTGAGTAACACCTCGGAATGGGACGACGGCCTCGGCATTGACGCAAAAGTCGGTTTCCATCAAACCAAGTACAATAAGGACACGAACGAGTGGGAAGAGGGCGGTATCACCGCCGGTAAGTTCGTCCTCGACATCACCGATCTCACCGGCACGACGACGAGCGTTGTCTGCCCGCCGACGACGGTCGGCGGAACTGCCGACGAAATCATTCTTCGCTTTGAGACCGCCGACTTCGGCACCCCCGCCTACCAGATCCTCGCGAACGATATGTACACCGTTCAGCTGAGCATCTACATCGACGCTAATTCCGACACACCGAACTATGTCGGCAGCGAGGTGAAGAAGATCAAGTTCACCGGCGACAAGATGTACAGCCACAA
>CAZYCC010000058.1:0-3035 GCA_964645985.1 uncultured Lachnospiraceae bacterium
ATAAGCAACTGGAATCATGTCAACTGGAACTATGACCTCGCCTATAACAGCATGGTCACCGAGGACTCCGCCGCAGGAGATAAAAACCAAAAGGGCGGTTATAACACTTATCAATTTTCCGGGGAAGGTGTCGTCGCGCCGGTGATTTTCCAAACGCTCCTCACCGCGAGCTACTACAAAACCGCCGTCAACGAATACTACAAAAGCGTGGCGGCAAAAAATCATTTCACGGCCAGCCAAAACTTTGATCTGCAATGCTACTCCATTTTCGCGAACAACAGCGAAGGCAACCAAACCAACCTCATCCGCGCAAAGATTAACGCGATTCTTGACCCGAAACAAAATTTCAAGGACGATCCCGATTCTGAATTAACCGACGGCTTCGAATTGGGAGCAACTGGAACGACAGAACAATACATCGACACCGCGTATGAGCTTTACGAGATGTGGAAAAGAGGGGATTCTGTTGAAAAATCATACAAATATTTAAGAACAAACATCACAAATTTCGCCATTGACTTTTCACTCGCCGCGTCACTCGGTAACATTAGCAGCGGTGTCTACAGTACTTATGTGACAGAGGAGGACAAGCAAGCGCTCATAGATAATGTCAATTATGTAAAACAGTATTACGAGGTTGACGCCGGGAATCTCGGTAGTGTGTTTGACGGCATCGTCACTGATCTCGCGAGCAACCTCTTTGCACCGGTCGCCGGTGAAAACTCCCTCGGGGTGGCGGATTCGGTGACGTTTATGGATCCGCTTGGGAAGTATATGGAGGTGAAGGAGGTCAAGAGCCTCCTGCTGTTCGGAAAGGTATATCCGATCGTGCGCACGGCGGTGTACGACTATGCCTTCAATCAAGCGGTCGACCAGAGCCATAAAGAGGGCGACCTGCTCAAAGAGGGCTGGTACAAGGGGGAGGCGACCTCGCCGGATCTTCTCTACGGCGGGGCGAAGGATTTGCCGAGCGAAGGGGGCTATTCGAGCGATCCGGGCGCTCTCGAAGGGGAGCGCGCCCGCGCATGGGCTGACGGCTGGGTGTACCGGCTGAACGCGGAAACCGCGGCGGCCTTTGTGCCGTCGATCGCCGGCATCGACAGTGAAAGCGGCGCGAGCGAAAAGATGCGGCAGACCGAGTACACCTTCTACCGCGTCAATCTGGAGGAAACGGAGCGGGAGGCGACACACCTCAACCCCGCTTACGGCGAGGATCCGGGGAGTGCCCCGCAAGAGGGCTTGCCCGGCGTGTACAAGCTCAGCGAC
Organism: uncultured Lachnospiraceae bacterium; assembly: GCA_964645985.1. Taxonomy (GTDB): domain Bacteria; phylum Bacillota; class Clostridia; order Oscillospirales; family CAG-272; genus CAZYCC01. Next base: position 1,267 of record CAZYCC010000058.1, read on the forward strand.
CTGCGCATCTGGACCGAGGACACCGGCGACTACAACGACGCGCTCTTTGACGAGGGCGAGCTCGTGACGAACACCGGCTACGACCGCGCCCTCTGGATAGACCTGCCCTCCTCGATGATCCCGCTGCGCACGGTCACGCTGACGCAAGCGCCGGGCGGCGACTGGAGCTACACGACCAACCTTGACGAAACCGACCCCGGCCATGCGGCGAGCTTCCCGCTGCGCGTCTTCTACACGGTCGGCGTGGAGGAGAGCCTGCTTACGGAGGCGCGCAACATCAACACCGCCGCGCTCTCCGCCGAGTACACGCGCAAAAACAAGGTAAACAGCGACATCGCCGCGGTCGCGCGCGGGTTCGCCGATCCCGCCGATGATAATCCCGATCAGAGCGCGAAAACCGGCACCGGGGTCGGCTACCTCGAACTCTTCTCTAACTGGTGGGGAGAGGAGAACCGCTACGGCAACTTCCCGACGAGCGGCACCGAGGGCGCGGGCAAACGCACAACCTACTCCTACGGCGACGCGACCGTGACCTTCTCCCCCGCCGACGCCAACCGCTACTACCTCTTTGAGGCGGCAAAGCCGCTATATAAGAGCGCGAAATATTATGACGGGTCGGCGTGGCAGGATGTCAACATATCAAGTGGCGATGACGAGCTGCTCTTTGAGGAGCAGGCGAAACGCGCGTATGAGGTCGCTTCTCTCGAGAACGTAGAACATCCGCAACAGGGCGATGTCGTCTTTTTAGAGAAAGATCGGCTCAGCGATGTGGAAGTAAAAGAGGGGGTACCCGATCCCTTCCCGTCAAGCGGGCACTACTTCTTCACAAACGAATCCTTCACGCTGAACGGTACTGCGGCGGAAGACGGCTCCGGGAAGAAGGCGGAACAGGTCACCCACCCGGTCGTGCGGCAGGGCAGCGAGTTCGGTTCGGGCTACCCCGGCTTCACAAACGGCGAGATGCTCTGCTGGGTGGACCTCACCGATGAGAGCGGCGGCAGGACCTCGCCCTACCTCTCCTACAGCGACACCGGAGACCCCACGCGCGGGAAGGCCTACATCGGCCTCACGCAGAGCGAAATCGACTCACTGAAAGACGAAAACGGGAAAATAAAGCCGCTTGCAGAGGACGACCCACTCCTCAAGAAGCACGAAGCCGCCGTCGGCGAGGGGCACAACTGGGTTCTCGCGACGCGGCGGGGCGGTATGCGCATCGGCGCGCTCGCGCAGGCGATGGGGCTGAAGTCGAACACCTACGATGTCTCGGTCGCCGACGGCTGCGAAAGTCTCGAGGGGATCACCGACCGTTTCTTGGGGGAGAACCTCGGCGGCGATACGGTGACCGTCTACGATGCCTACAAGCAAGAGCGCTTCCCCGACAAGGGGGATGACTTCATCGTCCGCTACTACGCCGGCAACATTACCCGCACCTCCAACAGCTACTATATGCCGACCATCGGCCACGGTCAGCCCGATGAGAGCGGCGAGCGCCGCCCGACGGTCAACACTTACCTTGGCAACAACGGCCGCCTCGTCGTCGCCGACAGCGCCCTGCTGCTCACCAAAACGGTCAAGGCGCCCTCCGAGGGTCTCCCGGTCGACGGGAAGCGGGAGTTTCACTTCCAAGTGTACATCGAGGGGCGGGAGGGCAGGTACGACGGCATTGTCGTCAAGTGGGTGGGAGAGCACTGGCAGCGGCAGATTCGCGCGATAGATCTGCTGCTTGACGCGCGGGGCTTCCTGCTCACCACCGACGGCAGCAAGGCGAT
>CAZYCC010000058.1:3135-4392 GCA_964645985.1 uncultured Lachnospiraceae bacterium
CTCTACACGCCGCAGGAGTACGAGGCGCTCCTCGCGGGGGGCGATCCGAGCGCGCCTGTGCCGGAAACGAAACTTGGCGCGGATCTCCTCCTCCTCACGCTGACACCGGCGAGCGGCAAGCCGACCGACGCCGGAACGGTGGACGCGCTCTCGATTACCGAGCCGAAAATCGACACGCCTTTCAGCACGACGAGCGACTACTGGACGCAGGGTGCCGATTTCGGCGGCGGGGAAAACGGTGTTCCGCCCACTCCTTACGATGCTGAGCCGGAAGGCCTGGAAGACATCCAATCCGACCGCTCCGACTTGTTTGGCGGCGTGACGACCGGATCTCTCGCCGCGAACACCGCCGAGGTGAAGCTGCGCGGAGGCTATGGTCTGCTCTTTCCCGGCATCCCGCTCGGCAGCACCTACCGCGTCACCGAAAAGCTGACCGAGGATGACATTGGACACGGCTACCGCCTCCTCGAAATGGCGCACAACCAGCAGTTCGGCTCGCTCAACACCTACGAGGTCGGGAGCAACAGGTTTGGTTACCTTGGCGAAGGAGTGAGCAATCCGCCCACGGATCCCGAGGCGTTCGGCCACTCGAACGCCCGCCTCGTCACCTCCTACGCGACCTTCTACAACGGGCAGACCGGGAATCACCACGAGCCGGGAGACGGGGGGAACCCCGCCTGCTACGAGGGCGCGGGCGGTGTCGACGAGAAAATTGGCAATGACATCCGCCACTATTTCGTGAAAGACGGCGAACTCGTCGACAAGCATTATGCCGGCGAGGAGGGAGCCTTCCAAAACAACCGCTATGTCGTCGGGGTGACGGCGCACTTCACGGACGATGGCGCCTACTCCGCCTTCGGCAACACCGGCGTTTACGAGGAGGGCGTGCACTACGTCAACACCTACGTCCCCGACGCGCTCGCAGTCGATAAAATCCTCACAAGCGAAAACGGAAATTACCCGCTCTCGGACGCGGACAGGACGAGGGAGTTTACCTTCACGGTGACCTTCACCCTCCCGGGGGGCGAGCACGCCTCCGGCTCGCTTGACGGCGCGCATTATTGGAAGGGAGAGAATGTAGCAGATGCGCCGCGCGTCGATGCAGAGGAAATCAAGAATCTACCGACATTGTCAAATCCCACATCCGGCGAGATAGTAAAGGAAGAGTCACTGAACACTTTCACCTTCACCTACACCTTCACCCTGACCGACGGGCAAACGATCGTCTTCTACGATCTCCCCATCGGGACGACCTAC
>CAZYCC010000058.1:4492-6206 GCA_964645985.1 uncultured Lachnospiraceae bacterium
CAGCAGCTACACGATCACCGAGACGAAACGCCCGGGGTACAACCTTCAGTATGTGGTCGAGGGCGATAGCGCCGAGAACCCCGATGCGCTTCGCCCCGAGATTGCCCGCGATCCGGTCACCGGGTGCAGCGTCTCCGGGGAAATCGTCGAAGACACGCACGCGATCGTCAAGGTGATTTTCGTCAACGCGAAGGCGCCGGTCATCCCGACAACCGGGGGACTCGGCGGGAGGTGGATCTTCCTCGCGGCGGGGGCTCTGTGCCTACTGTCCGGGGCGGGGATTGTCCTCCTGCTGCGCCGCCGCGCCTCCCGCCGCCCGCGAGGTGAGCAATGAGCGCGCCGGAAAGTGCCCTTGCGGAGGACAAACGGGCGCAGCTTCTTCCCCCGCCGCGCGGGGGCGCGGGAGACCTCACCGGGCGGCGCTTCGGGATGCTCACGGTCGAGGGGGATAGCGGGGAGCGGCGCGGGCGGTGCATTCTCTACCGCTGCCGCTGCGACTGCGGCGGGGAAGTTCTCGCGATGCGCGCGCGCCTGCTCGCCGGGAGCGTGCTCTCCTGCGGGTGCGCCCCGCCCCCCGCGCGGGAGGACCTCACCGGGCAGGTGTTCGGGCGGCTCACGGTACTGTCAAAGGAAAGCGGCGCGCGCTACCGCTGCCGGTGCGTCTGCGGGAAGGAGATCACCGCCGCGGCGGCGGATCTGCGGCGCGGCAACACGAGCAGCTGCGGCTGCGGGCGGCATTCTCCCCCCACCAACCGCAAAGATCTCACCGGGCGGGTGTTCGGGCGGCTGACAGTCCTGCGCCCCGCGCCCTCCGCGGGCGAACGGGCGATGTGGCGCTGCCGCTGCTCCTGCGGGCGCGAGCTCGATGTCGCCGCGTCCTCGCTCACGCGGGGCCTGTCGACCTCCTGCGGCTGCCGCAACCGCGAAGTGGGCGAGGCCATGCACGATCATCTGCACTACGAAAACGACACCTGCGTTGAGCGGCTGCGCGAGGCTCTTCGCACCGAAGGCAAGAACAAGGCGGGCTTCCGGGGCCTCTGCCTTCTGCCGAGCGGAAGCTACCGCGCGGCTATCACCTTCCGCGGCGTGCACTACTATCTCGGGGTCTACCGCGCCTTTGAGGACGCGGTCGCCGCGCGGTGCTCGGCGGAGGAGTCGCTGCACCGCGGGTATCTTTCCGCGCGCGACCGCTACGCCGCCCGCGCCGCCGCCGACCCCGCCTGGGCAAGCGCCCACCCCTTCCGCTACGACGTCATCTGTGTTTCGCGCGGGAAGTTCATTGTGAAAGAGACAACCTGAAACCCCGCTATGCGACGGGGGCGCGAGAGCGGGTTCGCGAAAAGCACGGAGCGCGGCAGCGCAAATCCCGCGCGCGAGAGGAGCCCCCCCACGAGAACGGCGGATTTGCGTCCCTCGCGCGAGCGGAAGATTATCGCGGCGGAGGCGCGCGGGAGGAATGTCCCACGGCAAACACCCCCGCGAGGAGAGTATACCGCCGCGCCCTCTCCCGGCGGGTACGCCCTCTTGGGAGGCGTGCGCAATGAAAACCCGCGCCAATGGAAGGAGAGGGGACTTCTCGATTTCCTCGGGGAAGCGGAAATTCGCGTGCAAAAGGAAAATCCACCCCCAACGGAGGGGTGAGGGGCTTGTGGATATTTCGGGGGGACGGGGGAGCCGCGCGCAAAGAAAAACCCGCCCTAACGGGCGGGTTTTT
>CAZYCC010000058.1:6306-9774 GCA_964645985.1 uncultured Lachnospiraceae bacterium
AAGCGGTTGTCGCGCTCGTCGTCGTTGACGCGGCTGACCTCGCCGACGAGGACCCGCCCGCTGCCGCGCTTTGCCCAAAAGGCGTGGTAGAGGCGCGGCGGCAGCGTGACGCTCTGCCCGGGGGCAAGGGCGAGCGTCCCCCCCGCGGGAAGGGTACGCGATATTCCGTCGGTCCGGACGGTGACCGGGGTTGAGGAAAGCTCCTCCTCCGTGGTGCTGTTATATAGCTGCACCATGAGCACTCCGCCCGCGCGGTTGATGATGTCCTCGGTCTTCGTGCGGTGAAAGTGCATGGGCGAGAGCTGGTTCTCGCATGAGATCATCAGCTTCTCGGCGTAGGTCTTGCCGCAGCCGTCCGCCTGCCCCGGGGTGCCGTTGCGCATGGTAAAGAGAAAGAGCCCGAGGTGCGCAAAGTCCCCGCCGCCGTAGTCGGTGATGTCCCAGCCGAGCCGGCAGCGGCGAATCTCGGCGAGCTCCTCCCCGCCCGCGCGCCAGCGCTCGGGCGTGTAGCTCGCGAAGGGCGGCAGCGAGAAGCCGCACGCTTCGATAAACGCCCGCCCCTCCCGCAAAATGTGGTTAATTTCCGATCGGCGCATTCTTTCTTCTCCCATAAACATCATAGTTTGGGCGAGGTGCCCCCTGCCGCCTCGCCGCGCGGGCGGAGCTGCCTCCTCGCCGCGCGTTATTGCAGAAGCTCTCGCATATCCTCCCAGCGGGTTTTTGTCCACTCGATGAGGTACTCCATGTGATCGGCGTAGCTGTGCAGTTCGCTTGATGCCTGCGGCGCGATGTACTGGTGATAGTCGCGCCCGTAGAGATCCCAGCGCCCGGCGTTAAGGTCCGCGTCGGCGGTGAGGTACTCGCCCTTTTCCTCGATTACCGAAAGAACCTCCTCAAGGGCGGGGGACAGCTCCTCTAGGCGCGCGCGCGCCGCCTCGCGGAACCATTCCTCCTCGAGCAGCGCCTCGTACCACGGGTTGGAGTGGCCGTCGCCCTCGCTCTCCCCGCTCGAGACAAACCCATACGGGTCGACCGACGGGCCGTAGGTGCCGAACCCGAAATCAAAATCCCACGGCGCGGTGGCGATGAGTTTGCCTCCGGGATCTTTTTGATAAAAGCAGCTCGCCGCGCCCGTGTCGCAGTCTTTGGATAGCTCCTCGATGAGGAACATATCAAGGAAAGAGGGCAGATCTACCAGCTCGCAGATAGCGTCGCGATCGCCCGAGAGCATCGCCTCGTGCACGCGTGTGAGATAGTCCGAGAGGAACTTGACCTCCGCCGCGCCGTCCCCCTCCACCGCGCTCTTGATGACGATTTCCACCGCTCCGTGGCGATCCTTGCGCGGCTCGGGGCCGTATCCGTCGATGTAGAAATACGGCTCATCTCCGTAGTTGCCGCGAAAATCAAATTCAAGGAAATACCCTTTGTCCGGGCCAGCGCCGCTGTCGTCAATTTCCACGCGGTCGTTTGCCACCTCAACGTGCTCGGTGACCATGTACATCCCGCGGTAGTCGCCGTTGACAAAGAGCTGCACCCAAGTGCAGGACGGCACATAGGGCAGCGTCCCCATGCGGTTCGACAGCTCCCAAACGAGATAGTTGCGCAAGCCGGCAACGTCGAACTTGTTCGCCTGCAAAATCCAGTCGCGGTTTTTGCTCTCGCCGATGCCGAGGAAGCGCAGGCCCTCATCGAACTTGAGCCGGTAGGAGTTCTTGCTGTCGTAGTCGGTTTGCGCCGCGCCGCCGTTCCAGGAGGAATTGCCGCGCCCGCGCATCTGCAAGGGGACATCGCGCAGGTTGTAGCGTGGCTCGTCCGCGCCGCTGACGCTGAGCGTCGCGCCCTCGTAGGTTTGCGTCGTCACCGGTAGGCCGCTCGCGGTCGTGATGCGCACCTCCGGCAAAATCGAGTAGGCGGTGCTGACCGTGAATTTCGCAAGGAGAACGGTGTCCTCCTCAAAGCTCTCGCCGCCGCGCGCGGGGGTCGAAACGCCATCGCTCCACCCGGCAAAGACGAACCCGTCCTCCGGCACCGCGGCGACCTCGCTCGTCCTGCCCCCCTCGGGCAGAATCTGCACCGCCGTGCCGGCGATGCCGCCGCCGCTGCCCTCGGCGGCAAATTCCACTTTTCGCCCCTCAAGGGCGGGGGAGGCAGGCCCCGCCGTGGGATTATAGTAGGGGCTGTCCTCAATATCGCCCCCGGCCATTACCGTGTACACGCCGTGAAATAGACCCTTATCAGGCGATGATTTCTCGACCACGGTGAAGTCGACTTCATAGTAGGTGTGGGAGGAGGGGCAGAAGCCGCAGTCAATGCCCTCTCCCTGCAGGAAAAAGTCGACCCAGTCGCCCCTCGCCGCGCGCGCGTCGAGAAAGAGCGGGTCGGAGACGACCATCGGCTCCGCAGGCCAGGCGATGAGCGGCACACCGTCCGAGCGGCCGTTCCTGCCGTCCTCCCCGGTATCATAAGTCGAGAAGGACAGCCACGCCCCGTACGCGCTATAGTCGCCCCCCGGCGCGAGCGCGCGCAGCTCATCTAAGGTCGGGGAGAAGACAATCTCCCCGCCGGACTTGCGGCGCAAAACGCCGTTGTACCCGCCGAGATCCTCAATCTCGGCGGCGTTTGTGAGGTCGACTGCCGGTTTCTCGTGATCGCCCGCCGCCTCGGCGCTCACCGTCACAAGGCAAGTGGCGGGCAGGCCCTCCGCCGCGCGCGCGACAACGCTCACCGTCCCCTCCGAGACCCCGGTAATCACGCCCCCCTCCACCGCCGCGATGGCGGGGTCGCTGCTCTCCCAGGTGATGCCCTCGGACCCACCCCCCGGCAAGGTTACCGCGCGCAGAGTCCGCGTCCCGCCGACCGATAACCCCACTGTGTTTCGATCGAGCGACACTCCGGCGAGAGCGCTCTCGCCGCTGCCCTCAACCGTGACGACGCAGATGCCGGTCGCGTTGCCGTCGCTCGATGTCGCGAGAATCTTCGCCCGCCCGGGGCCGATTGCTGTGACGCGCCCCTCTTTGTCCACCGTCGCGACCGCCTCCCGCGTAGATCTCCACGAGAGCGAGCGGTCGGGAAGGTCCTCCGGGCTCACGCTCCCGGTGAGACTCGCGCTCTGCCCCTCCGATAGCGCAAGCGTCTGCTGCGAGAGCGTAACCTTGCCCGCGAGCGGGGCGCCGCCCGCCGCGCCGCCCGAACCGCCGGAGGAGGCATCCCCCGCGGGGGCATCCCCCCCGCCGCAGGAAACGAGCGCGAAAACTATCGCGCCAAAAAGCGCGAACGCGAGGAACCGAACAAGGCGAGAGCGGTGAGTCATGGCGAGAAAAGAAAGCGGTATGCTAACGAAAAACGGGGGTGGAATTTTACTCGCAAGGCGAATTGAAATCGTCAAATTCGCGCGCCCCGCGCGGGGTTTTGCGCGCGCCGCCGCGGAAACGGAACAGTGCGGGGGGAGCGATACACCCCGCGAGGGCG
>CAZYCC010000059.1:0-9689 GCA_964645985.1 uncultured Lachnospiraceae bacterium
CTCCCCCTCGTATTTCGATTTGTCTAGGATTCCTTTGACGTCAAAGAGGACTTTTTTCGCGGCAGAGGGGGCGGCGCCCTCGTAGAGAGCGGCGATGTCGCGCGGGGTGAGGCGCGCGTAGCGCTCGTGGGGGACGGCGAGGATGACGGCATTTGCCGCGCGGATCTGCTCGAGCGGCGTGAAGCGCACCCCGTAAAGGCGGCTCGCCTCCTCATCGCCCGCGAGAGGGTCGGTGAGGATCGGCTCGATACCGTACTCGCGCAGCTCTTGCAGAATATCAAACACCTTGGTGTTGCGCGTGTCCGGGCAGTTCTCCTTGAAAGTGAAGCCGAGGATGGCAACGCGCGCGTCCTTTACCGGTACATCGGCGCGCACAAGCATCTTAACGACGCTCTGCGCGACGTAGCGACCCATTTCGTCGTTGATATGCCGCCCCGCGAGAATGACCTCGCTGTGGTAACCGAGCGTCTCCGCCTTGTAGGTGAGGTAGTAGGGGTCGACGCCGATGCAGTGCCCGCCGACAAGACCCGGCGTGAAGGGGAGAAAGTTCCACTTTGTGCCCGCCGCGTCGAGCACCTCGCGCGTGTCGATGCCCATCTTGTCAAAGATAATGGAGAGCTCGTTCATAAAGGCGATGTTGATGTCGCGCTGGCTGTTCTCAATGACCTTCGCCGCCTCCGCCACCTTCACTGAAGGCGCGCGGTACACCCCCGCCGCGCAAACGAGCGAATAAACCGATGCGACCGTCTCGCGCGTCTCCTCGTCTATGCCCGAGACGATTTTGACAATGCTGTTAAGGCGGTGTTGTTTATCTCCCGGGTTAATGCGCTCGGGCGAGTAGCCGACCGAGAAGTCATCGCCGCAGCGCAGCCCCGAGCACTCCTCGAGGATGGGGACGCAGATTTCCTCGGTAACTCCGGGGTAAACGGTTGACTCGAAGACAACAATAGACCCACGCGTGAGGTTGCGCCCGAGCGAGCGGCAGGCGCTCCTAACCGGGGAGAGATCGGGGGTGTGGTCGGGGTTGACCGGGGTCGGCACCGCAACGATGTGGAAGCGCGCGTCGCGCAGATCCGCCTCATCCGAAGTGAAAGCTATATCGGAGGCGCGCACCGCGTCATCGCCGACCTCGCGCGTCGGGTCTCGGCCCGCGCGGTAGAGGGCGATTTTCTCGCCCGAGCGATCATAGCCGATGACGCGCAGATGCCGCGCGAATGCCGTGGCGAGCGGCAGACCCACATAGCCGAGCCCGGTTACCGAGAGAGCGGTCTCGCGCGATAAAAGAGAATCGAGAAGGGACATAAGGAAAAGAGAATGCGAAATGCCCACGACGGGGTGATTGTACGAGGCGCGGCGGTCAATCGCTCTCGCCGCCCTCGATGAGGGAGAGGTAGCGCGCGACGACCGCGCTGCGGTCAAATTCGCGCTCCATTTTGCGCCGCCCCGCCTCGCCCATTTTCGCGCGATCCTCGCGCGGGGTTTGCAGGAAGCGGCGCATCGCGGCGGCAAGGGCGGCATCGTCTTTCGCGGCGAAACCGAAGCCGGTAACGCCCTCCTCAAAGGTCTCGGAGCAGCCGGGAATGTTTGAGGCGAGAACCGGCCGCCCGGTCGACGCGGCCTCGAGCAGAACGTTGGATAACCCCTCGTGGTAGGACGGCAAGACGAGCACGCTCGCGCGCGCAAGATACGGGCGCACATCCTTTTGCTCGCCGAAAATGGTGACCGCGCCCTTGCGGGATAGGGTTTCCGCCTCGGGCGGCAGATCCTCCTCGGAGGGGCCGACGATGTGCAGCTGCGTGCGCGGGAACTCGGCGTGAACGCTCGCGAAGGCGGCGAGCAGCTCGAAGATACCCTTCTCGCGCATCACCCGCCCGATAAAGAGAAAGATTATGCCGTCGTCCTCGGCGGGATAGGGAACAAAGCGATGGCGCGAAAGGTCCACGCCCGATCCCGAGACAAGCACATGACGTCCTCTCGCAATTTTCTTTTGTTCGAAAAAACGGCTTTGAGCGGAATTCTGGAAAAAGACGGCGCGCGCCTTGCGCTCGGCGGCGCGGTAAAGGGTCGTTACAAGGAGGGAAAGCAGCGCGCCGCGCTCGAAGGCGGTGCCAAGGCCTGTCACGGTCGCAAGGTAAGGAACACCCGCGGCGGCGCAGGCAAGCCCTCCGTAAATGTTGGGCTTGACCGTGTAAGTGAGGACAATATCCGGGCGAAGGGCGCGCAGCAGGCGCGCGTAGTCTCGCAGGAGGGCAATGTCGGTAAGAGGGTTGAGCCCGCGCCGCGAGAGGCGGCAGTCGTGCAGGGTGCAGCCGAGGCTCTCGAAGTAATCAGCATGCTCGCGCGAGAAGGGCAGCGGATCGCTGCCCTCTCCCGCACGGGGGAGGGGGAAGGAGAGGTGCAGTTCGTGCCCGCGCGCGCTTAGCTCGCCGATGAGATCGCGACGAAAGTTGTAGAGGGTGACCTCGTGGTTGGCGAGAAAGAGGATTTTCACAGTTTTGGGGTCGGTGCGTTTGGGGGAAGGGAGTAGGTGTGCAAAAAGCGCGAGCGGCGCAGGAAACCTACCTGGCGAAAGCCGGCCCTCGCGACACCCGCCCGTGACGCCCTGTTGCCCTCCTCGATGATCATATAAAGACAGGCATCATGTTGCGGGGCCTGTGCGGCGGGGAGCCGAGGGGATTTTGCCGGATAGAGAGGCTCTGCGCTCGGGGGCACTCCTCGCGCGCGGCGAGCGCAGCAGCGCAGCTCGACCGTGAGATTGTGGTAGCTCCGCGCGAAGCTGCTCTTATTCTTTTGAGAGAGAGTAGCGGATGGCGAGGACTCGGGGTGAAAATAGCGAGGCGGCAGTCTTGCGGGAGCACTGCCTTGGCGATGTCATCTTCACCAAGACGCAGCCGGTAGAGAATTTGTCTATCCATTTATGCGAGGGGGATCGGCGTGAGGTCGCCGGGATCTGCGGGAGCGGCTCCGGTGACAAGGTCAAGGTAGGCGCGCGCGAGCGATAGCGTAAGCTCCCGCGCGGGGAGGGGATAGCCGTCCACCTCGGCGATGGGGGCGATCTCCATCGCCGAGCCGCAGAGGAAAGCCTCATCGCAGGAATAAAGCTCGGTGCGGGAAATCGGCCGCTCGACCGTGGTTATCCCGCGCCGTCGCGCGAGGCGGAGAACCGTGTCGCGGGTGATGCTCTCTAAAATGCTGTCCGAGAGGGCGGGGGTGAGCAGCGCGCCGTTTTTCACAAGGAAAAGGCAGGATCCGGGCCCCTCGGCGAGACTTCCGTTTTCGTTCTGGAGAATTGCGCTGTCATAGCCATCGCGCTCGGCGTCGAGCTGCGCCATGCGGCTGTTGATATAGTTCGCGCCGCATTTCACGCGCGGGGAGAGGGTGTTGTCGCCGATGCGCCGCCATGCGCTCACGCGGCAGCGAAGGCCCCTCGCGAGCGCGGGATCCGTGCGGGGCTTCGCGATCGGCGCGATAAAGCAGCAGACCGGGGCGCAGGATCTCCACGATCCCTCGCCGCCGACAAAAATTGTCATGCGCAGGGCGATGTCCTCGCGGTAGCCGTTCGCGCGCACGACATCGAAGAGCGCGGTGCGCAGCTCGCTCGGGGTGAACTTTTCGGAAATGCCAAGCAGGCGCTGCGAGCGCTTGAGGCGGCGAAGGTGATCGTCGAGGCGAAAGACGTTGAGGTCCCCGGTTATCGCGCAATAGTAAGCGCGAATGCCCTCGAAGACGTTCAGCCCGAACTGTGCGGTCGGCGAGAGCACCGGGACGCGCGCCTCACGCGCCGGCAGGATCTCCCCATCAAGCCAGATGAGGCGATCGGCGGGGTCGGAGGTGGGAGAAGGAATGCTCACGATGCAAAAACTCTCGGGTGTGCGGTCAATTGGAGGAGGGAGGCCGGCTCGGGCAGACCTCCGGGGCATGGGCGGCGCGGATGACCTCCTCCTCGGCGGCGCGCGCGGCGTCGGCGTCGGAGATAGAGCCGTCCGGCTTCGTCTCGAAAATCTCCTCGCGGCGAAAGAGCTGCGCTGCCGTGCGCGCGAGGATGCGCAGATCGAGCCACACCCCCTCGCGCGCGAAGCGGTCGATGTAGAGGTTGTCGTAAGCGACCTTCTCATCCCATGTGAGGGCGTTGCGCCCGTTCACTTGCGCGAGACCCGTGATTCCCGCTTTCACCGAAAAGCGCTTCTTGTAGCGGGAGTTGAGCGTGTCAAAGTCTCCGAGCTCATACGCAACGCAAGGGCGGGGCCCGACGAGCGAGAGGTCGCCGCGCAGCACGCAAAGGAGCTGCGGCAGCTCATCGAGGCTGGTGCGGCGAAGAAATCTGCCGACGCGCGTGACGCGGGGGTCGTCCTTGTAGTTGAATAGACCCGCGCCCATCTCCTCCGCGCCCTGCACCATCGTGCGAAACTTCACCATCGTGAAGATGCGCCCGTCTTTAGTGCGTCGTTCTTGGCGAAAGAAGACCGGCCCCTTCGAGTCGAACTTGATTTGCAGGGCGATGACGGCAAAGAGCGGCGAGAGCAGCAGCAGGGCGAGGGCGGCGGCGACGCGGTCGAACACCGCCTTGATCGCCCGATGCAACGCAAGCATAAGAAAGGTGGGAAGGGAGGAGAAAAAGGCAAAAAATGAGGCGGCTGCCCGCCGCGATGGCTCGTGCGGGGGGAGGTCTACACCTCGTACCCCGCGAAAATGTCCGCGGGAGTTTGTGCGCGGCGCAAGAGGCGGATTTCGCCCCTCTCCTCGGCGAGGATGGGGAAGGCGGGGAGGATAAAGGGCGGCGTCATCGTCACCGAGTAGGATCCCACATTGCGAAAGACAAGCAAATCTCCTGGCGCGAGGGTCGCCGTGACGCCGTGCGCGAGGATGTCGTGCTCGATGCAGGTGAATCCGGCGATGTCAAGGCGATCGCATATGCGCGCCGGAGCGCGAGGGTCGGCGCGGATGACGCGATAAGGCGGGTTAATGCGCCCCTGCGTTGGGTTAATGTCGTAGACGCTGCCGCTCGTTTGGGCGATCGCGCGTCCGTGCACAGTCTTCACATCAAGGACGGTCGCGGCGAACTCCATACAATCGGCGGCGAGCGCGGTTCCCGGCTCGAGGACGAGCGTCGGGCGATAGCCGCCACCCTCCGGGAACGCCTGCGCGAAGGGAGAGGCGACCGCGCGCGCGTAGTCGGCGAAGGTCGGCACGCCCCCCGCGAACTGCGCGGCGAGCGAGGGGGGCATTCGCCCGAACAGGCCTCCCCCGAGGTCGATTATTTCCGGGCGAAAGTCTCGCTCTTGCACGAGGGCAATCATCGCTTCGGCGCGCGCGCGCCAAGAGGCGAGATCTCGGTCGGGATAGTGGCAGTGCAGGCAGCGCAGGGTAACGCTCGGAAACTCGCGCGGCAGGGAGAGGGCGCGGGAGAACTCAGGCGAGTCGATGTCAAGACCAAAGCGGGAGGGTTGGACTTTCCCCGGGAGGGCGAAATTACAGCGCACACCGACACGCAGGCGTGAGCTCGGGTGCGAGCGCGCGAGCTCGCGCACAAGGGCAATTTCGCGCGGAGAGTCGAGGTTGAGCGTGCCGCCGGAGAGAAGGAAGCGCGCGGCGTCCTCGGGTGGCTTGTAGGGGCCGTTCCAAAGAATGCACGACGGCGGGTTACCCACCCCTTCGGCGAGCGAGAGCTCCATCGTTGAGACGACCTCGGCAATGGCGTCCGCCTCGCGCGCCGCGCGGCAGAGCGCGGGGATATAGTTGGTCTTGTAGGAGTAGGCGAGCGCGAAGGGGGGGTAGATTTCGCGAAAGGCGGCGGTCAGATCCGATAAGTTTTCACGGAAGCGATCGAGCGAGAGGAGGTAAAAACTGTCGCCGACTTCCTCGCGCGCGCGAAGATAGGCAAGATCATTCATGCGCGCTCCCCCATCGAATCGGCGATCTGCGCGACAAGGCGGCAGACCTCGCGGCGGTTGCACTCATATTCGGCGGGCGACATCGCAGCGGCAAACTTCTCATACTCGCGCAGCCGCGCAACCTCGCGCGTCATTGTCTGCGCGAACTCGCCAAGCGTATCGTCTCCGCCCGGCTGCGCGAAACTGCGCGAGAGGATGGCTGCGCTCGACCCGAGGCGGTAATGCTCCACGACGACGCGCTCGGCGGGAAGAAGCCCCTGCTCGAGACGCGCGATCCCGCCGAAGCCATAGGGGATTCCCGCCGCCGCGATTTTGCGGCAGAGCCGCTCGACCGTGCCGCTTGAAAGCAGCTCAAAAAGAAAGCGCAGGTGATAACTGAGGTGCAAATCGTTGAGCCCGATGTGTATGCCAGAAAGCCCCCCCCCCGCTCAAGGTTAGCACGTCACTTAAGCATTCGTCCGCCTCGCGGGTTTCGAGCAGCAGCACGGTGCGCGCGCGCCCGTCTACGGCGCGCAGGAACCGCTCGACCTCGTGTGCGCTCTTCCACATCGGCAGCATTACCGCATCCGCGCCAAGCGCGAGGATTTTCTCGATTTCCTCCTCGGTAGAGGAATACCCCTCGCACGCGTCGTGCACCGGGTTGCAGCGCACAAGCAGCTCCGCGCCGGTGAGGGCCGCGCGAACGCTGCGAAGATCGGCAAAGGTGTGGTGCGACTGCACGCTGTTAAGACCCCGCTGCCGCTCCGCCTTGCCGAGCTGTTCCATATCGAGGAAAATCGTGTCGACCCCGGCGGCGGCGGCGATGTTCGCGACGCGCGGGCGGTTGGTGATGTAGAGCAGGCGAAGCGGCATAAAAGAACCTATGCGAGGGGCGGGCAAAATCGGGGCGATACGGGAAAGCAGTCCTTCGCGCCGCGCGTGCGCGAGCAGACTTCGCGACGGGACGGCAAAAAGAATTGCGGAGCGCGGGGCGTGAGAAATCGCGGGCGTGAACTATCGCGGGATAACGACGCGGCGGCGCAACGCGGGGCGAGGGGCGCTCACTTGCGCTTGCCCTTCCCTTCCCCGGAAGAGGGAGAGATGTCGGAGACGGGGTCGTATTCTTAGATGGGGCCGCCTTCGTGATAGCCGCGGTGAGTGATCACCGCCGCGATACTGCCAAAGAAAAGACGGCAGTCGAGCGAGAAGGAAAGGCGCCGCGCGTACTCCCCGTCGCAGCGCGCCTTCTCAGCGTCGTCCAGTTCATCCCGCCCGCGAATTTGCGCGAGACCTGTAAGCCCAGGCCTCAGGTCATTCGCGCCGCTTGAAGCGCGCGCGGCAAGCAAGGCCGTTTGGCTCGGTAGAGCCGGGCGCGGACCGATCACGCTCATCTGCCCCGCGAAAATGTTGAAAAGCTGCGGCAGCTCGTCGAGCGAGGATCGGCGCAGGAAACGCTGCACGCGTGTTAGCGACGCCTCATCGCGAAAGCGATCGGTCGGCAGGTCGTGGGGGACATCGCGCGGCATCGTGCGGAACTTGAGAATGGTGAAGACCTTGCCGCCGCGCCCGACGCGCTTTTGCCGAAAGAGCGCCGCTCCGGGATCATCGCACTTAACGACGAGGGCAATGACCGCCATCGGCAGGGAGAGAAGAATAATGCCGACGGTAGAGAGCAGCAGATCGAGAGCGCGCTTAGTAAACTTGCGGTAAAACGAGTGCGGCATATTCGGCGGTGACTACCCCGCTCGCCGCTCATCGAGCGGGGCGGGGATTCCTTCGGGGTGGTAGGTTGGAACGATGCGAGAGAGGGCCTCCCGCACATCAATATCGTCGAGCGAGGAGTCGCAAAGATCTCGCAGCTGCGAAAAAAAGGTCGTTTCGTCGAAGGGGATGGGGCTGCCGATGAGAATCTTGCTGTTGGCGGTCGTGCGCAGTCCCTCCTCGTCCATCAGCTT
The DNA here is from genome assembly GCA_964645985.1 of uncultured Lachnospiraceae bacterium. Lineage (GTDB taxonomy): Bacteria > Bacillota > Clostridia > Oscillospirales > CAG-272 > CAZYCC01. The sequence goes on from CAZYCC010000059.1 coordinate 7,826, forward strand.
CTCCTCGTAGAGCTTTTCGCCAGGGCGAAGACCCGTATATTCGATCTTAATGTCGACATCCGGGCGCAAGCCCGCGAGCTTGATGAGGTTGCGCGCGAGGCTGTCGATGCGCACCTCGTCGCCCATATCAAGGACGTAGAGCGTGCCGCTCTCGGCGGTGGCGGCGGCGCCGAGCACGAGGCTGACCGCCTCGGGGATGGTCATAAAGTAGCGCACAATGTCGGGGTGGGTGACCGTGACCGGCCCCCCCTCCTCGATTTGCCGCTTGAAGATCGGCACGACCGAGCCGTTGCTGCCGAGGACATTGCCGAAGCGCACGGCAACGAGAGCGGTGTGCGCGACGAAATTCTCCGGCATTATGAGCGCGTTTTCTTTGTCGTCGGGGGGCGGGGGGATCTCGCTCTCGCGGTGTGCGGCAATCATCCGCGCGAACGCCTGAATGGTCATCTCGCAGATGCGCTTGGTTGCACCCATCACATTGGTCGGGTTGACCGCCTTGTCGGAGCTGATGAGAACGAAACGCTCACAGCCGTAGAGCATCGCCGCGTACGCCGTCTTGTAGGTACCGAAGACGTTGTTCTTAACCGCCTCGGCGGGGCTGTCCTCCATTAACGGGACGTGTTTGTGCGCCGCCGCGTGAAAGACAATCTGTGGGCGGTAACTTGAGAAGATATGCGAGAGGCGCGTGGCATCGCGCACAGATCCGATGAGAACGGATAAATCGAGGTCCGGGTAAGTGCGGCGCAGCTCGATCTCCAGCTCATAGGTGGAGTTTTCGTAGATGTCGAGGAGGATGAGGTGCGCGGGGGCGCAGGAGGCGATCTGCCGCGCAAGCTCGCTGCCAATTGAACCGCCCGCCCCGGTGACGAGGACGGTCTTCCCTTGCAGCAGAGCTGCGAGATCCTTGGTCTCGACGTGAACCGGGTCGCGCCCAAGCAGATCCTCCATCGTCACCTCGCCCATCGCCGAGAGGATCGGTACCTTGCCGTCCATTAGGCGGTAGACATCCGGGAGGATGCGCAGCTCGCAGCGCGACTCCTTGCATATAGAGACGATGTCCCGGCGCTGCTCGGGGCTCGCCGAGGGGATCGCGATGTAGATTTTGTCGATTTTGTAGGTCTCAATAGCGGGGAGAATATTGTCCCGCCCGCCGACGATGGGAACACCGTCAATGGAGAGATTCCACTTGCGCTCGTCATCGTCGATGATGGCGACGACCCGCCCGCGCGACTCGCGCTCCGCTACCAAGTTGTGCAGGACGAGGTGTCCTGCCTCTCCCGCGCCGATGAGGAGAATGCGCGGGGTGTCGTCGTCCGGGCGGCGGTAGGCCTCCCGTAGCATGAGGAAAAACCGGTAGGAGAAGCGCACCGCGACAGTGAGAAGAAACTGTGTTACCGTGCCGACGGCATAGTAAAAGACCGGCATACGCGCAATGCGGCTCCTTGGGAAGAACCGCCCCAAAAGGACGGTACCCGAAATGTGGAGCGCGCAAAGGACGCCGGTCGCAAGGATGACGCGGGTGAGCTCGCTGTAGTTGGCGAAGCGCCAGATACTGTTATAGAGGCGGAAGGCAGCGTAAATCGCGAAAGTAAGCAGCGCGTAAATCGGGATAAACCGAAAAAAGCTCGAGAGATACTCCTCGGGAATAATGCTGTATTTGCAGTCGAAGCGCAGCCAAAGGGCAAGAAAAAAAGCGGCAAAGGCGGCGGCAAGATCGTATAAAACCAAATAAAGGGAGCTGAGCCTCCACTTTTGCGTTGATTTCATAGATGCCCCCCCCCCCGGGTTGCCGTCCTGCCAAGCTGTCGCAGGATGATGATTTTCCTCCTAGTTGTTTTCAAACTGCATAGCTCGCCCCCGCGCG
>CAZYCC010000060.1:0-9348 GCA_964645985.1 uncultured Lachnospiraceae bacterium
CCCCGAGGGATCCCTCGCAATCCCGACAAAGCGTGGGTTTCCTAACCCGAAGATTTAACCCCCGGAGAGGGGTTGCTCTCACCACGCCACGGCGGAGAGCTTTTTCTTCTCGCGGGTGCGAATGACGCGGTAGATCACGAGCAGCAGCGCGCTCGCCACGGTGACCGCCAAGCCCACCCACAGTAGGGGTGTCAGCACCAAATCGGCAAGATCAAAGAGAGCCGGGGAGAAAAGACCTCCCGCCTCGGCAAGGCGAGCGGCCAGCGCGAGGAGGAGATACACCACCCCGGCGAGGTTCGCGGGCGCGGCGAGGAAGGCGAGAAGAGAGCTGCCGTGCCCCGCGCACACGAACACCATCAGAGCGGCGAGGGCGAGGGTGACGCACCCGGCAAGAACAAGCGTGCGCCCGGAGAGCAGCTCGCGCAGCAAACTCAAGGCTTCGCGGCCCTGCGGCGGCAGCGCGTCGGCGAGTGCGACGCCCTCGCCCATCACCTGCGGCAGGGCGTCGCGCAGCGCGTCGTAGTCGGGGTGATACTCGCCTTGATAGCCGAGGTCCTCGAGGAAGCGCGCGATGTCGCGCTCCTTATCCATTAAAAAGTCAACGATGTCGTCCGATGTAAGGGTTACCTCATCGCCCTCATCGCCGAGCAGCAGCTGCGCCGCCTTGTCGGCGACCACCACGGCGAAATCGCGCACGAACTCGTCGAGGAAGTCCTCAATGTCGCCGCGCGGCAGGTTTCGCCACAGGTCTGTGCCGCGCAGGTTGTCCTCGAGAACGCCGTATAGGTCGAGGTTCGATAGCGTGTCGGGCGAAATGCCCTCCTCTAGGAAATCAAGCACTCCGAAGTCATCGAGGAAATCGCGCAGCTCGTCCTCGTCCTGCGGCAAATCCGCCTCGGTGAGCTCTCCGTCGCCGTTGCGGTCAAGGAGGCCATAGTCGCTGCCGGAGGGCAAACTCCGCCCCGCCGCGAGCAGAAGCGGAGAGCGCGCGGTGGGCGCGCGCGCCGAGGAGAACTCCTCGATCACCTCGTCCCACGGCACCTGCCGCACCCAGCGCTCGAGGTTTTCGTGCGACAGCACAATGTGCGCGACGGCGAGCAGCCCTGTCGCCGCGAGCGCGGCGAAGAGCAGCAGCGCGAGCAGCAGCGCCAAAAATCTGCGCCACCCGGGCAGCCCCACGCGCGCTTTCGGTGATGATGACATAGGCAAAATAAAGAAGAAATACCTCGCGTCACTATACCACACCCGCGCGCGAGTGTCAAGCTGTTCTCATACCACTTGGAAGAGCGCGAATTTCAGGTAGGCGCTCTCGGGGAAGCCCCAGAAAACCGGGTGGTCGGGGGAGGAGCCGCGCAGGGCGACCTGCCGCAGGGAAACTCCCGCCGCGCCCGCCGCCTCGGCGCACATCGCGCGGAAGTAGCTCTCGCGCAGGTAGTGCGAGCAGGAGGCGGTCGCGAGATAGCCGCCGCGCGGCAGCAGGCGCATCGCCGCGGTGTTGACCTCGAGATAGGCGCGGTAGGCCGAGCGCGCGGCGGCGGCGCTCTTTGTGAAGGCGGGCGGGTCGAGAACGATAAGGTCGAAGGGGTGGCCGCCCCGCTGCAAAAGCGCGCGCAGATAGTCGAAAAGATCGGCGCACAGGAAGGTGATTTTGCCCTCGAGGGAATTGCGCGCGGCGTTTTGCCGTGCGAGATCGATCGCCGCCTGAGAAATGTCGAGCGCCGTCACGCTCGCCGCGCCTCCCGCCGCCGCCTGCAGGGCGAAGCCTCCGGTGTGCGTGCAGAGATCGAGCACGCGCGCCCCACGGCAAAGCGTGCGCACGAGGCGGCGGTTGTCCTTTTGGTCAAGGAAAAACCCGGTCTTCTGCCCGCCGCGAAAGTCGACAAGGTAGTTTACCCCGCCCTCGGCAATCTCCGCCATTCCGTCCTGCGGCGAGGGGCCTACTCCCGGCAGGCCCATATCGCCCACCTCGTCCGGTAGCCCCTCGAGCTGCCGTTGCCGCCCCTCGCTGCGCTCGAATACCCAGCGCACCGGCGCGCCCATGCGCGAGAGCTCTTCCACAAGATGAGAAAGAACGAGCGCCTTGCGCCCCTCCATGCCCGCACTGTGGCACTGCACGACCAGCCCCTGCCCGTATCGGTCAACGACAAGACCGGGGAACCCGTCCGCCTCGGCGTGCAGCAGGCGGCAGGCGAGAAAGTCCTCTCCCTCCATCACCGCCCGCCGATAGCGCAGCGCGTAAGTGACCCGCCGCGCCCAAAACTCCTCCCGCTCGGGGCGCGAGGAGGCGTCGCGCGTCAGAGCGCGCAGGGCGATTTTCGATTTCAGGTTGAGAAAGCCTGTCCCAAGGTACTTGCCGCCGGGGGAGCGCAGATCGACCGGGTCCCCGGGCGATGTGGCCGGCAAATCCCCCACTAAATTCTCGCGGTAGACCCACGGGTGCCCCCCGTTCACCCGCGCCGCCGCCTTCTCGTCCCCCGTCACCACGGGATAAGCGCGCTCGCGCATATCGCACCTCGCAAAAAAATCTCCCCATTTATTATACACCGCCCGCTCGATTTTTCAACACCACAAACCACTAACCACTATCCACTACTTCCCACTAACCACTTTCCACTTTCCACTAATCACCCGGCTTCTTTTCGGCAAATTTTCACAAAACGCCCCCGCCGCCTTCACATCGGCGCAGTAGAATGGGAGTCGTGGGAAGTGGGAAGTGATCAGTGGCGAGGGCTCCCCGCCGAGGCGTCTTCCGCGGGGGCAAGGCGGGAGCGCAGGAGCCCTCGCCTAAAGGCTCCTTTCTCGGCGGAAAATCGCAGATCAAAACCCCGCGCAAGGCGGCGGCCGCCCCGCGAGCGCACCACCCGCTCAACCGCTGCCGCCCCGCGATAACAATCCATTTCAGCAATCGCCCGCGTGCACAACCGCGCTCCCGCACCATATCGAGAACCGGGGGTACCCCCCTCCTTTGCCAAACCGCTATGAAAACGAAACTTCTCGCGACCTTTCTCGCGCTCGCGCTGACTCTCGCGCTCGCGTCCTGCGGGCACGCCCCGGAGGGCGACCCCTCCGCGCTCGATCTTTCCGATAACGGGGCTAGCCCAGATAGCCCGGTGACCCCACAGGTGAGCGACATTTCCCCGGCGAGCTCGGAGGAGGTGACGCCCGCGCCAAGTGCTCCGAGCGCCGACTGTACGATTGTTCTCTCGGGAGAGGAGGCGAGCGTCTCCGGGCAGGGCGCGCAGGCTGACGGCGGCGGCGTCACCATCAGTGCGGCGGGGAGCTACCGCATCAGCGGCGCGGGAACCCTCCCGATTTCGGTCGATGTCGCCGCGCGAGAGGAGGTTCTGCTGCTGCTTGACGGCGTGTCGTTATCGACAAGTGGGGCGGCGCTGCGCATTCTCTCGGCCCCGAAGCGCGCGACCATCTCGCTCCCCGCGGGGTCGGTCAGCAGCATCGAGGCGGTTATTCCTACGGGAAACGATGAGGACGCGGCGATTTATTCGAAGGAAGACCTCGTCATCACGGGCGAGGGGCAGCTCGGGATTAACTGCGAGGGCGGCAAGGGGGTGGTCTCCAAGGACGATCTCACGGTAGAGGGGGGCGAGATCGCCGTTCGGTCAAGCGATGACGGAATGCGCGCGAAAGACAGCCTGACGCTCTCTGGAGGGAGCCTCTGCCTTAAGAGCGAGAGCGACGGCCTGCACTGCGAAAACGACGAGGACGGCTCTCTCGGCAACATCGCGCTGCGCGGCGGGACGCTCAAGGTCGTCGCGGCAGAGGACGGCGTGCAGGCGAGCGGAAATCTCTTCATCGAAATGAACGAGGGCAGCGTCGACATTCTCACCGGCGGCGGCAGCGCGGCGAACACCACCGTGCACGAGGACAACTTCGGCGCGGGAGGATTCGGGGGAGGGAATCGGCCCGGCGGGGGCGGCGGATTTCGCCCGGGAGGGGGCGGATTTCGCCCGGGCGGCGGGGCTGTCCCGAACGACGCAACCGGCGGCGGCGCGGCAACCACCGCGTCAGTTTCGACAGACGAGGTAGCTCCGGCGGACGACGGCACACAGCAGGGTGGAGAAACTTCGCAGGATGACGGCGCAGCCCCGGCGGACGGGACAGCTCCGGCGGATGAGGCGGCTCCGCCCGATCTGCCGAACGGGGCAACCCCGGCGGACGGCACAACCCCGGCGGACGGAGGTACTCCCCCCGACAATGGGGGATCTCCCCCGGATTTGCCCGGGGGCGCGGTCACGGAAGGCGACACGGGAACCTCGGACGAGGTCAGCCGTAAGGGGATGAAGGCGGCGGGCAGCCTCACCGCAGCGAGCGGGAAAATAACCATCGACGCGTATGACGACGCGCTGCACGCGGGCGGGGACATCGCTCTTCGCGGCGGCAGCTTCGCGCTCTCCTCCGGGGATGACGCGGCGCACGCCGACGGCGCGCTCGAAGTCTCGGACGGGAGAATAGAAATTACCGCCTGTTATGAGGGGTTGGAGGGGCGCGACATCACCCTCTCAGGCGGGGAAATTTCGGTTAGCGCCGAGGATGACGGAGTGAACGCGAGCGACGGCAGCGGCGCGGGCGCGGGCGGCTTTGTCGCGGGCGGCAGCTCCTGCAGCCTGAGTATAACCGGCGGGAGCCTCACGGTGAGCGCCGAGGGCGACGGGCTTGACGCGAACGGCAACATCACGCAGAGCGGCGGCAGCGTCCTTGTCTACGGCCCGACACGCGAGGGCAACGGCGCGCTTGACTATGGCGAGGGCTGCTCCTACCGCATTTCGGGCGGGAGCCTCCTTGCCGTCGGAGCGGCAGGGATGGCGGAAGTGGCGCAAAACGACGGCGTTCCGGTGCTCGCGGCGCGCATTTCGGGCCTTGCCGCGGGAGAAACGCTCACCATAAAGAGCGAGGCGGGGGAGGTCATTCTCGAGCAGGAGCTGCCCAAAGCGTGCGATCACGTCGTCTACGCGAGCGAAAAGCTCGCATCGGGCGCGCGCTATACCATCGCCGGGGAGAGCGCGACGGCAAAGTGAGGGGGCCTCCCGGGCGCCCCGCGCGCGCCGTTTTTCGCACCCCTCCCCCGCGCGGGAGGGCTTGACACCTCTCTCCCGCGCGCGCTATAATACCCTCGTATTTTCGTTTTTCATGCGAGGCGGGTGAGCTATGGCGGAAAAGGGCGGTGAGCGGCGGGCGCGCGTGGGGCGCACGGAAGGGCTTCGCGCGGACACGGGCGGCATTTTGTCGCTGCTCGCGGGGCTGCTGATTGTCGCGCTGCTCTCGGCGAGCTGCGCTGCGGCACGCGTGCGGCAGGCGCGAGCGCCCGAGCCCGCTCCCGTCCCCTCGGGCGAGGCGAGCGTCTCGAGCGAAGCTCCCTCCGAGCAGGAGCCGCCGGCAAACATCGCTTACCTTGAGATGAGCGCCGCCGATCTCTCGCGCGGCGATCTTATCCTCGTCAATCGGGAGCATACCTTCGACGCGGCGCTCGCCGAGGGCGTGACGAGCGTGCGCGACGGGCGCCTCTCCGATATTCAGGAAAACTCCTTCGCTACACCGATAGGCACAACCATGCTCACCGCGCTAGAGGATATGCAGCGCGGGATGGTTGCCGCGATGAGCGACGGAATGCGCCTGCTCGTCAACGCGGGTTACCGCACGGCGCAGTCGCAGCAGGATCTTATTGACGAATATACCGAGAGCAAGGGCGAGGAGTATGTGGCGCGCTTCGTCGCGCCGGTGGGGGCGAGCGAACACCACACGGCGCTCGCCGCCGACATCAGTTTTTACGATACGGCGGGCGGCAAGGTCCTCGCGACGACCTCGCCTGACGCCGCGGCGTACTACTCGTGGTGCCTTGCGAACTGCGGCGCGTACGGGCTTGTGCTGCGGTACACCGCCGAGAAGGAGGCTGTCACCGGGTACAGCGCGGAGAGCTGGCACTTTCGCTATGTCGGCGTGCCGCACGCGCTGTATATGAACAAAATGGGCCTTTGCCTGGAAGAATATTTAGATGAGCTGAAGACGACCTCTTTCGGCGACCGCCTGTATATCCCCGCCGAGGACGGGCGCGTCTGGAGCGTCTACTACGCCCCCACCGACTCCCCGGACGGCTCCTCGCACCTGCCGGTTCCGCGCGACGCCGCCTACACGGTCTCGGGCAACAACGCGGACGGATATATCGTCACGGTGCAGGAGCCGCTCCTGCCCGAGGGCGCGCGCACGGTGCTCGCGCAGGAAAGCTCCGGCAGCGCGTCGGGGGATTCACAGCCGGAATAGGCGGGGCCGGAAATCTCCCGCGCCGCCGCTCGATCCGCGCAAAGCGAATATCGGCAGCCCGAAAGCTCCCGCCGCGCGGGGGCTTTTTGCTACGGGATCGATCGCTCACCGCGCCGCCCACGCCGTGCGAGAGGCATCTGCGCCGGGAGCGGGCGCGGCTCTCGACCCCCGCATTTTCCGCTCCCCGATTTTCGCCGCGTTTTTTCGCCGCGCCTGTTTCGGCGCGGCTTTTCCCGCTTGACAAACGCGCGCGTTTGTGATAAGGTGGGGGCAGAAAAATCGGGAGCCGCGCTCCCAAAATTTTCCCCTCACCCCAAAGGAGACCATGATGAAAATTTGTCGCGTTTTCGCGCTGCTGCTCGCGCTTATAACGGCGCTCGCCGCGCTGCCCACGGTCGGCGCGTCTGCCGCCGAGGACACGCCCGCGCAGGCGGCGGATCTGCCCTCCTCCTACTCGCTCGTCGAGCATAACGAGAACGGAACCCTCCCGCCGATCGACAACCAAGGATCGATCGGGTCATGCGTCGGCGAGGCGGTGACCTATATGCAGTTCTCCAACGCCGTCGCGCACTATATGCAGGAGGTTAGGGGCAACAAGGACTGGAAGCCGAACGACGGCTCGAACTACGGCAACCGCAAGTATCTCTTCTCCCCCAAGTGGACGCTCAACTACTCGGGCGCGGGCACGCAGTGGGTGTACGAAATCCTCGTGCATATGGGCGCTCCGACGCAGGACCGCAGCTGCTTCTACAAGACCGACACGAACTCCTCGCAGTATCAGATGGGCGGGCGCCTGCTCACCGAAACGACCTCGTGGGACGTGACGGGAGATGTGATGCAGTACGCGCTCGGCTACCGGCTCGGCTCCTATGAGCAGATCTGGACGAGGACTGTCGGCGGCGGGCAGGTGACCACCACCGAGGAGGGGCGCGCTTTCCTCGACAAGATTAAAGCCTCGGTTTTAGCCGGCAATGTCGTCGTCACCGGCGGCGCCTCCGGCAAGTGGGGCTACAGCAACAGCAACAATGTCGGGCGCCTCACCGCCGACGGCGATATTTCCAAAACTGGCGAGTACGCCTGTTTCGCCGCGCAAGGGAGCGCCGCGGGCGGGCATCAGGTCTCGATTGTCGGCTGGGATGATAACGCCACCTTCACGCGCAACGGCGTGACAATGAAGGGTGCCTTCCTCGTCGCCAATTCTTGGGGCACAAACTGGAAGAACGCGGGCTATCAGTGGTTCATGTACGACTCGATCAACGCGAAATCTGAGTTTGCACAGCAGGATTCCTCCCTTGATCAGGAGGGGCGAGAGAGTTCGCTCGATCAGTTCTGCTTCACCGATTATCACGACATCGTCACCGAACAGCCGGACCTCACGCTCACCGTCGATGTGGAGACCGATGACCGCGAGGGTGTGCAGATTCTGCTCACGCGCCAATCCAAAAAGTACGCCTCCAACCTCAACCCCAACTCCATCTCCACCTATCAGCCGGTGCTCTTCTACTACGGCGACTTCGGCGTGAAGGTGCATGAGAAGTGGGATGTCGAGGCTCCCGACTACCTCAACTACGCGGGTGAGAAGAACGGCGAAACCGCAAAGGCGACCTTCACCTTCTCCTATGAGGATCTCTACTCCAATCTGCCCGAGGGAACGGTACCGGAGGACTACTACTGGGGCTTTGATGTGCAGGTGCGATCCGGACAGAAGGCGCACGTCGGCAAGGTCAGCTTGAAGGACAAGAACCTCACCGAGCTATACTCCCACGAGTACAACCGCACAATAGACGCGACAAGCGGCGATCAAACCGCCTCTTTCAAGTGCAGCAGCGACTGCTTCATCTACACCGAGAATACCACGCTCTACCGCATCGACCCCACCGAGGGCAGCACCAACCCGATCCCCTCGGGCGGTGAATACTCCTTCACGGTGCGCCCGGGGCGGCACATGACGCTGCGCTACGCGCGGGTGCTCGCCAACGGTGCGGAGATCCTGCCGAACGCGAGCGGGGTCTACACCCTGCGGAATATCACCGAGAGCGTGAACCTGACGGTGGTCAACGTGATGAACGACGGGAACCGCGACCCGATCACGCCCGAGGTCTACAACGAGGACCCGGTGGAGAACCCCGAGTTTGACAGCACCGGCTGGGAGTTCTTTGAAGGGGAGTATATCCTGACCATCGGCATCTCCGACAGGGTAATGGATGGGGACGTCTACGCCGGCCCCTCCCTCGGCACGCCCGGCTATCCCTTCCATTTCCGCCTCACCGACAAGGAGACGGGCATCTCCTACTATATGCAGCCGCGCTCGGTCTATCCCGGCCAGACTAACCTCTACCGCCTGCCGATTGTTGAGGCCGGCTTCTCGCCGGAGAACGGCAAGGTCTACAGCTTCCATGTGGAGGTGATCTTCGAGGGGCACGTCCTCTACGAGGGGGACATCGAGAACACGACGGCGAACTACGCCGACGATGACTATCGCTACGACAACCCCGACCCGCAGGACCAGAGCGAGCACATCGAGCCGACGCAAAAGGGCAAGAGCAAAATCGACCCTCCCGGCCCGGTTCACACGATCACCTATAAGAGGAATGGGCAAACGCTCGGCACCGACGCTTTCGTTGAGGGCGCGCCGATCGTCAAGCGCGTCGCGACCACCTCACCGGACTACCTCGCCCTCTTCGAGGAAGACATCCCCGCGCAAATGGGAGAAAGCGACCTCACCGCGACCGTCACCGGCGAGATTGTCTACAGCAAGGGAGACATCAACGGCGACGGCAGCGTCGGCGCGAAGGACCTGACCCGCCTCATCCTGCGCTTAGGCGACGGCGAGGCGCCCCTTGACGAAACCCTCGCCGATGAAAACGGCGACGGCGCCATCACCATCGCCGACGTTACCTTCCTCCTCGCCAAGCTCTCCGCCTCCGTCTCAATCGAGGAATAACGGAACGCGAAACGCGAGGACGAGCGAACCCCACAGCGCGATACGCGCGAAGAAGCGAATATGAAAAAAACCGCCCCCAAAGGGGGCGGTTTTGTACACACGGGGCGCGCGGGGCGCGAGCGCGACACAAT
>CAZYCC010000061.1:0-9300 GCA_964645985.1 uncultured Lachnospiraceae bacterium
AGGAGTCGATGCAGAGCCAAACCCGGATAATCTGCAAGTGATTATCCATAACAACACCGGCTTGCCGTCGATGACCGAAAAACAATTTGATGTGTATCAGCTGTTCAAGGGTACGCCATATCAAGAAAACACTGATAATCAAACGAATGTTGACGGCAGCAACGGGTCCGAATGGAACGCAGGAAACTGGGACAACTACACCCTCGCCGACATCGAATGGGGCGATAGTGTTAAAAATCCCAATGCTTTCCTCTTCTTTTTGAAATTCCTGAAAAACGATTGGAATTTGGATCCGGAAACTGGAAACAGTTATTTTTATAATTGCACAACCGCAGCCGAGGTTGCCGAGGTTCTCGAAGGAAAGTCCAACTATTTCCTGCAACATTTTATTAACGTCATCCTCGATGCCGGGTGGCTTGAGCCGGTTCTGCTGAATCCCCCCGAACCAGATGAAACGGAAGCTTATGCCAAAGCTACAGTGTACCATGGGGCGACAGCTAAAGACGATTACATTACATACCAGCTCAACCAGCCAGGCTACTACCTCTTTGCGGAAAAACCGAGCGAACACGAGGGAGGCTATGACGCTGTTTCAGAGTTTATTCTCTCTGTCCTTGGCGACCAAGAGATCGATCTGAAGGCTTCCGTGCCGGTCGTCGATAAAAACATTGTTGGTGGAGATACGTCCGAGGGCGACACGCAAGCGACCGAACAATGGTTTAAGTTTCAACTCACCGGTACCCTCCCCAAGGATTTCGGCGACTTCGATGAATTTTACTACGAATTTCAAGATACGCTAAGCAAAGGTCTAACCTACTGTGGCGAAGTCGAAGTGACCGTGACTGTAGACGGAGTGGATTACACGATTTCTGATGATAACTATACTGTGAATCCCAATCCAGCGACCCCCGATAACCTTCCTGATCCTGACGCAGGAACGAGTCTGACGATTACGTTTTCCGACCTAATTAAAGGATTAACTTATACGGCGAAAAGCAATGGTGAGGCTGTTCCCGAAGCTCCAGATAACACCATTTATCTTAACGCAGAATCTAAGATTACCGTTACTTACAGCGCTAAACTGAACGAAAACGCGGTCGTTGGTAGTGTCGGAAACCCGAACGATGTTCAACTGGAGTACTCCAACGACCCGAACAGCAATTCGCGCGGCAAAACCAATACCGTAGAAGTACTCACCTACACCTTCGGTTTGGATCTTACCAAAAAAGGCGTTTCCGGCGGTGATCAAGTTCCGTTGGAAGGCGCGGGGTTCACACTTTTTAAGGGCGACGAGCCAAATGCAGATTGGGTTGCAAAATTCAAAGATGTGGGCGACAAGAAAGAGTTTGCCGGCTGGGAAGATCCTGCCACTGCGTATAATGATTTAGTCCAAAAATATCAAGAAGCCAAGAACGCATACGAAACCGCACATACGAACGAGGAAAGGACTGCAGCACAAGGTGCTCTTGATGCCGCTGTAGATGATCTTCAAGCATATTTGCTTGTCTCCGGTGCTGAAGGTAAGTTGCCAAATGTATACGGACTGGATGAAGGGTCATACTACCTGCACGAGGTGATCACCCCCGGCGGCTACAATACTATGGATGATCTAACATTCAAAATTGACGCTACCATAAACGATGCGACTGGCGCGTTGGAAAAACTGGAATATTACCAGCCCGCCAACGCTCTTACTCCATCGAAAACTTATACCAGCGCTGATGAAGACCTTACAGTTTGGAATGCCGGTCTCATTCCCCAAGAACTCCTCAACAAAAAGGCTCCTTTCCTGCCTTTCACCGGCGGCAGAGGGCGCGTGGTGTTCTATGTCCTCGGCGGGCTGCTGATCGCCGGGACCGCCACCGCGCTGATCCTCACCCACCGCAAAAAAGAAGAGAACTAATCCCCCAAACGCCCCCACATCGGCGCGCACGATGCTGCGCCGGGTCTCCTTTCAACATCGGCAAAGCGGCGGCGTTGGCCGCCGCTTTGCCATACAAGCTCCTCCTCCCGCTATGTCCGACCCGCTGCCCCCGGGCGATGCTCCCGCGCCCCAAAAGAAAAGCTCCTCGGCGGGGCGCGCCGTGGGAATTGCGCTCGCCGTTCTCGCGCTGATCGCCGGGCTATCGCTCATCCTCTACCCGACAGTAGCCGACTTTATCAACGACCGCAAGTCGGGCGGGGCAATCGATGACTACTCGCGCCATGTCGCGAGCCTGCCCGAGGGAGAGCGCGCCTCGATGGTCGGCGAGGCGGCGCGCTGGAACGCGGATCTGCTTGCCACCGGCACAAAAATCGGCGAGCTGCCGCCCGACCTTGCCGATCGCTACGATGCGCTGCTTGACCCGACCGGCACAGGCGTGATGGGCTATCTTGAAATCGAGGCGGTCGGCGTAACCCTGCCGATCTACCACGGCACCGACGAGAGCGTTCTCTCCAGCGGCATCGGCCACCTCAAAGGGTCCTCTCTCCCGGTCGGCGGGGAGGGCACGCACGCGATTCTCTCGGGCCACAGCGGTCTGCCGTCCGCCAAACTCCTCACCAACCTTGACGAGCTGGAGGAGGGCGATACCTTCATCGTCCGCACAATGGGCGAGGTGCTCACCTACCGCGTTATCTCGCGCAAGGTGATGCTGCCCGAGCGCGCCGAGGTTCAGGAAATCGACCCCGCGCGGGATCTGTGCACCCTCATCACCTGCACGCCCTACGGCGTGAACAGTCATCGCCTCGTCGTCACCGGCGAGCGCACCGCGAACGCCCCCGAGGAGGACACCTCCCGCCCCTCGCTCGGCAAGGTTCTGCGCCGCATTTCTCCCACCCACCCGTGGCTCCCTCCGGTTGCCATTATCCTCGCCGCCGCGCTCCTTGGCGGCGCGATAGCCGCCGTCATTCTCCACCGCCGCCGCAAGAAAAGAAAGAACTCCGCCTGAGGGCGGACGCGGCGCTCCCCGCGCGGGGGCAATCTCTTTTTCCCGTGAAAAAGCGTTTTCGCATAGATGCCACCTCGCTTCTCCTCGCCCTGCTCGCCGTCCTCTTCTTCGCCGCGGGGCTTTTTCTGCTCCTCTACCCTTCCGCCGCAGACTACATCAACACCTCGATGAGCCGCGGCACAATCAGCAGCTACCGAGAGAAGGTCAGCGGGATGTCCACCGTCGACTACGACGCGCTGCTCTCCTCCGCCCGCGACTTTAACGAGAGGCTCTTTCGCGAGTCCCCCTACATCGGCGAGCTGTCCGCCGAAGGAAAGAAGACCTACAACTCGCTGCTCAACCTGAGCGGCAGCGGCGTTATCGGCTACTGCGAGGTGCCGAAAATCGGCGTCTATTTGCCGATTTATCACGGAACGACCAACGAGATTTTGCAAAACGCGGTCGGTCACTTAGAGGGGTCCTCCCTCCCGGTAGACGGGGAGAGCGTGCACTGCGTCCTCTCCGGCCATAGCGGCCTGCCGTCCGCAAAGCTCTTCACCGACCTTGACCAATTGGCCATAGGCGACCGCTTCTTTATCCATGTCCTCGGCGAGACCTTCACCTACGAGGTCTTTCATATCGCCAAAGTCCTGCCCGAGGCTCTCGACTCGATGACCATCGAGCGCGGGCAGGACCTCTGCACGCTCCTCACCTGCACGCCCTACGGCGTGAACAGCCACCGCCTCGTCGTCACCGGCCGCCGCGTCCCCACCCCCGCCGCCGATTCGGATAGCGCGGGCGAGCCGGTTCCCGAGGGGCCGCCCGGCTGGGACGCAACGCAGCTCGTGGCGCCTCTCTCTATCCTCGCGGGAATCTTCCTCCTCGCCGGGTTCTCCATCGGCTTCCTCGGCGTCGGCAGCTCGTCCGGGAAAGGAACGCCAAAGGGGAGTTCGTCGAGCCGGGATTCGTCCGGCGAGGGTGATTCGACGAGCGGGGATTCACTCGGCAAGGACTATTCGCATAGCGACGATTCGTCCGGGAAAGGAAATTCGCCGAAGGGGGATTCGCCCGGGAAAGGCGATTCGCCGAAGGGGGATTCGTAGGGGCGAAGAAAATTCACCAACCGAAGAAGATACGCCCGATCTAAGCGACGCGCGCCCGCAATCTCTCCCCGGCGAGGGGAGAAGCCGCGCAGCGATTCCCCCGGGCAGCGCGAAATCCGCCGCTGCGCGCGAGTCTCCGGGCAAATCCCGCGCCATCGCCCCACCCCCGCTCGCGCGGGTTCACCGAAACACCGTGAAAAACGCCGCCTCCGGCGGCGTTTTTTGTACGCGCGAGGGGCACGGCGGCGCGGAATAGGTAGTGTTTAGTGATTAGTGATGAGTGATGAGCGTTTGTGACCCGCTCGGCGACGTTTTTCGCACACGCGAGGTGCAGCGAGGCGCGGTGACAGGCTGTATTTGCGGACTGTGGGCGTTTCTCGCGTGAGCAGGGGCGGCGGAGGGCGGGTGCGAAGGGGGTATCCCCGGGAAACGGCGTATCTCGCGTGCGCGGGGGCACATTAGTGGATAGTGGATAGTGATTAGCTCGGCGACTTTTTCGCGCGAGAGATGCACGCGCTTTTCTGTAGCCGAGGTCTTCCACGTAGCACCCGGTGACATCTTTCGCGAGCACGGAAAGCGCGAAGTAATCCCCGGGAAACGGGGTTTTGCGTGCGCGAAGGCGAACGGCGGGACAGGTGCGCGTAGTGCTTTTCACGCGAAACGGCTTTTCGCGCGCGAGGGGCGCGCGAGGGGTAGAGGGAAAAGTGCGTAGATTTTTGACTGCAAATTGCGTACCTTCTGCCGTTTTGCCCGCCTACTTGACAAAAACCGCCCCCCTATGGTAGACTAAACTCCCGTGTACATGGCAGAATTATGAAAAGATCGACGCTATCGCTGCTCACCGCGCTTGTGCTCGCGCTCACCCTCACTCTCCCGTCCGCGGCGGCGGAGGGGGAGTTTTCGCGCGCCGCAGCGGCGGGCGCGACTCTTTCCGGGAACGGGGGGATCACTCCTCGCGCGAGCGCGAGGGCGGGGCTGATTTCGGGGAATCAAGGAGAGCCCACTCTTTCGCCGATTGCGCTGTCGGCGGGGGAGGCCGCGCTGGCCGAGGCGGGCTCCCTCGGCGGCGAGGGGGGCGGAGCGGACACGGCAAGCGATGTCCCCCTCGGGGCGGGGTCGGCGGCGCTCGTGCGCGAGGAAACAGGCGGCGTTCCTCCCGGAGGGCAGATCGAGCTCGTGCTGACGCTGACCGGCGACCCGCTCTTAGGCCTGGAGTGCGAGGTGGTTTTCGATGACGCGCAGCTGACGCTCGTCTCGGCGGAGAGCCTGCTGCCCGACTGGCGCGCGTATCTTTCGGGGACGCGGCTGCTCATGACGCCCGACACGCTGGAAACGCCCCTGCACGCCGCAGCTCCCTCGCCGGTCTGCCGCTTCACCTTTCGCGCCACCGAGGGCACGACCCGCGCGACCCCCTTCTCCGTATCGCTCGCGCATCTCACCGTGACAAGCGGCACCGCCGCCTCCTACCCCGGCGACCCGGTCTATGAGGGGCGGCTCATCCCGCCGGACAGCGGCGCGGCGCGCCTCACCGCGCTCTCGGCGGGGGAATACCCGCTGACGCCTCCGTTTTCACAAGATATTTTTGAATACACCGTGCGCGATCTGCCGCATTCACTCGAGACGCTGCCCCTGCAAGCAACGGCGGCGGAGGGGTGTACGGTGACGGAAAATAACCCGAGCCTTGTCGACGGTGCGAACACGATCTCTCTGACCGTCGCCGCGCCGGACGGCAGCGAAACGGTATACCTACTGCACGCGCACCGTTATCCCGAGGGATATGTCCCGTCAAGCGAGGCGCGCCTCTCCGCGCTCGCGCCGTCCGCGGGGGCGCTCTCGCCGGTCTTCTCGCCGGATGTGCGCGAGTATCTTCTCTATCTGCCAAGCGAGGCGGGCGCGACCGTCTCCCTTCTGCCAACCCCTCTTGACGAGAGGGCGAGCGCGCAGCCGGTGAGCGCCACGCTCGCCGCAGACTCGGGCGGCGCGCTCGAGAGCGCCGTGCTTCGCGTCGTGTGCGTCGCCGAGGACGGCGGGACGCTCGACTATCGCGTGACGGTTCTGCCGCTCCCGGCGTTCGCGGGGACGGCGCCGTATGTGAACGGCAGCGCGACCCTCTCGGGCGAGGCGGAGGTTGTCGAGGTTGAGGGCGGGTACGGCGTGCGCCTCTCGCTCGATCGCCCGGATACCAAGTATCTTGTGAATTGGAGCTTCGAGGGCGAACCCATCTCAACAGGAAAGACGCTGCCGCGCGCGAAATCTTTGCGCGCGGGAGATCTCACCGCGACGATCACCGGCACAGAGGGCTTTGCCGGAACTCTCGTGGCGCGCGTCTTCCTTGACGAGCGCGGCGACATCTCGCCCGACGGCGCGGGCGTCCTCACCCCCGCGCGCTTCGCTCTGCTCGCCGGAGGCGCGCTCGGCGCTCTTCTCATCGGATTCTTCGCCGGCCGCGCCGTGAGAAAGAGAAAGAAATAACGGGCGGGGCGCAAGCGCGGGGTTTCTCGCGCCGCAGAGGGGAGCGCAAAATCTCCTCCTCATCGCTTCTTTTCCCGTCACCGGGGAGAGCTCGCGGCGTGGCGAGGCCGCCTAACCCCCGCGCTCATCTTGCGACGGCGGGCGCGTAGGCGGCCCCGCCAAAGCGGAGTTTTGCACGGAGGGGGCCTTCTCGCGAGCGGCTGCCCCCGCTCCGCCCAAAAGTCACCCCCGCAAATTCCCGGCATGCTCCGCCGCGCACCCTTGCCAAAAGGGCTGCGCGAGGATCGCCGCCGATACAAAAAAGCCCCCTCGGGGGCTTTTTCGCGTGATTTGCATGGAGGATCGCTCTATACAAATCTGTCCCGCGTTGCCGTGTAGCGCGCCTCGCGGCGCCGGAAAATGGTGGTCCCTCTTGCAAGGGTGGTGCCCTTATCCGCGCCTCTCGCTTCTCATCAGTTGTGAGACCTGCAATCCGACGCGGCCTCCGGGCTCCGTTATGTCACCTGTAGGCCCACGCTATCCGATGCTATCACGCACAAGGCAGGACAACGGTTTTATTCGTCGCTGAAGAGGAGTTTCGTGAAGCGATCGCTTATGCGGTCGAACTCGTCGTCGTCGTCGATTGTGACGAGGACCTCCTGACCATCGCCCTCGAGCGCCATCTTGAGGATGACATACTCGCCGTCGCCCTGCAGATCGGTGCCGGCCGGCAGGAGCGCGACGTAGAGATCGTCCCCCTCGCGCAGCTGCCCGAGCAGGGAGAAGTCGCTCTCCATCCCCTCCTCGTCGGTGAGGGTGATCAACTCATCCCCGTCAAAATCCTGGAACCGCGGCGCGCTCTCCTCCTGCGGCATCTTCCCTTTTTCCTTGCCGTTTGCCATTTCTGCTCCTTTCGGTGGAAAACCCCCGCAAGCGTAGTTTACCTCATTTAAGCGGATTTGTCAAGAGGGAGAGGAATTTGCCCACGACGCTCACGCGAGGGGGTCACGCGGCGGGGGAAGATACGCGCAAAACCGCAGGGGGAGGGATACCCTCCGCGAGGGAGAGCGGGGCAGCGCAAAATCACGACAAGCAGCATTGACCTATCCGAAACACCCCATCCCCGAGGGAGCAGTGGAAATGTCGACAGGGGCAGTGGGGTTTTCCCGAAAACTAAATGTAGAAACGGCAGTGAAAATTACGCTAATCCTCACCCCGCTTTCCGAAAACACCCCCACCCCGAAGGGCAGAGAAAACGTGTCGCTTCCGACAATCCTATCAATCTCTTTGGGGTATCCCTCGCGTCACGAATCAACTTCGTTTAGAGGAACACACCCCGCATCCCGTAACAGTTCGTTATGTGGGGGTTCCAAGGGGGAGCGCAGCTCCCCCTTGGCAGGGAATCCAACGGGGGCGGAGCCCCCTTGGCCGCTTCTCGAGAGAGCCGGGGGAGGGCTCTTTCGGGAAAGAGCACTCCTCCGGAGGAGCGTGGTGGCGGTTCCCGCCGCGATAACAG
Source organism: uncultured Lachnospiraceae bacterium (assembly GCA_964645985.1). GTDB lineage: Bacteria > Bacillota > Clostridia > Oscillospirales > CAG-272 > CAZYCC01. The sequence continues at coordinate 7,980 of CAZYCC010000061.1, forward strand.
TAGGTGCGGCTCGCGGCAGTGGAAATGTCGACAGAGGCACCCGGGTTTCCCGAAAACTATATTCAGAAACGGCAGTTCAGATTACGACAGGAGCAGTGGAGTTTCCGCAAAAACTATATTTAGAAACGGCAGTTTGCCTCACGATAACGGCACTTCGGTTTCCCGAAAACTACATCTTAGAGGTAGCAGTCGAAATCTCGACAAAGCGGGGTTTCCCTCTCATCTTCCCCCGAGCGGTGCAGTTCAAATTACGACAGAGGTACCTCGGTTTCCCGAAAACTAAGTTTAGAAACGGCAGTTCAAATTCCACCCGAAACAGTGCCGTTTTCCCGAAAGTAAACTCCTTCCCGAGGCGGAACGCCTCACCGAAATGAGGCGGGAAAATCCCGCAAAATCGCGCGCGCGCATTCGCGAAAATGTTACAATTCTGCCACAGCATAGCCGTGGTTTGCGCCGCGCGCGCGTGCTACAATGCGCAAAAAGAGGGAATGATGGGCGTACATCTCGGTATTGATGTGGGCGGGAGCGCGACGAAAATCGTCGGCTTTCGCGAGAACGGGGATCTGCTGACCCCCGCGTTTGTGCGCGCGAACGATCCGCTCGCCTCGGTTTACGGAGCGCTCGGGCGCTTCACCGCCGAGAACGCGCTCTCCCTCTCGGATCTTGACAAAATCACCGTCACCGGGGTCGGCGCGTCCTTCCTCGGGAGCGAAATTTACGGGGTGCCCTGCGAGCGGGCGAACGAGTTTTCCTGCGTCGGGCGCGGAGGGCTGTACCTGTCGAGCCTGCCGCGCGCCGTTGTCGTCAGTATGGGCACCGGTACCGCCCTTGTCCTCGCCGATGAGAGGGAGAGCGAGCCCTACCGCTACCTTGGCGGAACCGGGGTCGGCGGCGGGACGGTCACGGGCCTCGCGCGCCAGCTGCTCGGCATTGAGACCATCGATCACCTTGTCTCTCTCGCCGAGAAGGGAGACCTCGCGCACATCGATCTGCGGGTCGGGGACATCGTGCGGCCGGGCGGGGGAGATCTGCCCGCCGAGATGACCGCCTCCAACTTCGGCAAGCTCAGCGATCTCGCCTCCCGCGAGGACATCGCGCGCGGCATCCTCAACCTCGTGCTCGAAACGATAGGAATGCTCGCCGTCTTTTCGGCGCGCGGGGCGGGAGGCTGCCCGGTCGTCCTCACCGGGCGCCTGTCCACTATCCCGCAAGCGCGCGATCTCGTCACCACCCTGCGCGAGATGTTCGGTATCGAGACAGTTATCCCGCAAAACGCCGAATTCGCCACGGTCATCGGCGCCGCCCTCGGCAAGTAGGGACA
>CAZYCC010000062.1:0-9229 GCA_964645985.1 uncultured Lachnospiraceae bacterium
AGGCGGAAGTGCCCGAAGCGCGGGGCAAGGGCCGTGACGAAACGCTTGACGCGGTCGTAGCCGGGGATCATCGCCCCGGCAAACTCGCCGCCGTCCGGGTGGTGCTTGTAGGTGTTGAAGTGGTGGTCGTAGGCCGTATCTTTGAGGTACCCGTCTTCGGTGATGCCGCAGGCGATGCCTCCCGAGCTGAAGTTGTCGACGTTCGCGCCCCGCCGCCCGATCCGGCAGACGGCGGAGAGGACTCGCGCGCCGTCGCGGTTAAGGTAGGTCATCAGGCGCAAGGTGTTAATTGAGGTCGGGTTGAGCGCCGCCATTTCCGCGCACTGCGCAATGAGCCCCTCAACGACGAAGTCACCACCGTGATCGGCGATAACCGCGCGCCACTGCGCGGGAGATTTGCGCTCGCCTTTTGGCGTGTAGGTGATGTGCGCGCCGCCCGAGGATCCAATCGAATCTTTCACAACGCTACCGCCCGTCCATGAGGAGAGATACTCCGCCGCCGCGTCAAGCGAGAGCTGGTGAAAGCTGCCGTCTGTGAAAATTCCTCCGACGCAGCGCAGGAGAACCGGAGGGCGACGCCCTCCCTCGGGCAGTGTTTCCTGCGGGAAAATCGAGAGGTAATCGCTCTTATCCTGCCACGCTTTCGCCAGCTCCAAGCGATTAAAGTGCGGCTCGATATAGGCGTTGTAAATGCTCGCCGGAACATAGCGCACATCGCGAATGCCGTTGCGATCCGAGTATACATCCGCCCAGATGGGGTCAATTTTGATGCCGGTGCGCTCTTTCCAGTAGGCGATGGTCTCGCGCTCGAAAGCGGGGTCCCGCTCGAACTGTAAGGATTGCCTCGAACTATCAATCAGCGTGCTATGACCATATCGATAGTGCAACGCGCGCAAGCCGTGATAAGCAAAATGCGATACGCGCTCCCCTGCTTTGACGATGAATTGCGGTATACCCATATATTAAAAAACTATTGTTTTCGAAATCCCCGTACCATCTCCGCCGTGTCTTTGCCGAAGAGGGGGGTGGCGGAGGCGATTTGGGGGAACCATACGCCGCCGCCCACGAGGTTCGCCTCGATGAGGATGACCTCGCCTTCCGCAGACGCGGTGAAGTCCCAGGAGACAACGCCCATGCCGGGGGTGCGCGCGTGAAAGACCCGCGCCGCGCGCAGAATTTCGCCGTAGAGCGGGACCTGCCTGCCCGAAAAAATCTCGCCCGTGTCGGGGTGGGCGGTGTAGGTCTCGCGGCAGTCGCCTCTACGCAGGCGGTACCCGGTCGGGAAAAGGCGGCCGCCCTCGTCCACCGCGACGACGATGCCGCCCGCGTGCACGTTGTCGACCTCACCGCCGCCCGCACCGACGCGCAAGGTCACCGGGCAAACGCCGATATAATCGCCCCGGCGGTAGGTGATGACGCGCAGGGCATTGACCGCGCGCGGGTAGAGAGCGGAGAGCGCCGGGTGGGGGATCACCCGCTCCTGCACAATGAGATGATTGCCAAAGGCGGCGAGAATATCGGCGGCGCGCTCGCCTGTGCGCTCGTCAACCCCGCTGCGCATGGTCAGGAACCGCACATCCCGCCCGGAGCTGCTGCCCACCGCGCGCTTGATGACAGCGTCTCCAAGGTCGGAGAAGAGCGCGAGGGCGCTGCTCAGCGTGAGAGGGGAGTAGTCCCCGTCGGCGAAGCCTCGCGGGGTGCGCGAGAGGAGGGTGCGCGGGGTGCGCACACCGGGGAGAACATGGTCGTACAGGAGCGGAGCGAGCGTTTTATCCTGCAGGGCGCGCGCCTCGTGAAAGGGGTTGAGCGACGGCTCTATCACCGTGGTGAAGAGAATCTCGGGCAGATAATCCGGGCGGTATACGCCGTTGAGGCTCTCGTAGAGGCGGTGCCAGTAGTTGGGAATTTTCCTCCCGAGGGCGGCGCGCCAGAAATCGTCAAACTCGCGCTGTTTTCCGCTTGACCACTCCACCGTGCGCACAAGCGGCATCTTGCGATATATTGCCCTCCACTCGGAAAGGCGCGTCTTGCGAATGTGAGCGCGCACGCTCTTCTCGTCAAGGCGGGAGAGATGACGCCGATAGAGCGATTGTAGCATAAAAACGCAAATAAGGGAAGAGGTGCGCGAAAATTTTCCAGCGTGCCGGGCGGAGCGGTTAGTCTTGCGGGAGGAGCCGCGCGAGAACCTCGGCAGGGACGCGCAGCGGGGTATCGTGCCATGTTCCCGCGCGGTCGAAGTAACCGCCCGCCGCCTCGATGGCGGAAAAGTCGAAGCCAAAACACATCTCGAGGATTTTGCCCTCGCCGGTACGGTTGTCGACGACATAGTCAAAGCCGACGCACTGGCACCCGAGGGACTCTGCCGCCGCGAACGTGGAGGAAATTATTTGCGGGGTAAGGAGGGCGCGGTCGTAGTAGAACTCGCCCCCGCCCGAGGCGCGAAAGTCGCCTCGCCTTGTCTTGCGGGCAAAGTAGGAGAGCTTCCCGCCGGCAACGGCGACCTTCAGGTCAAAGCCGTCGTTCGGGATATACTCCTGAAAGTAGCAGTAGCCGCGCTCGGGCGGCAGGCCCTTGCCGAACCGGCGCGCGCGCAGGAAATCGGGGATGCGGCGGGCGCGGGAGAGCAGGGTCGCAAGGTCGTGGGTCGACTGGAGCTTGCTGTAGGTCTTATAAAGGAGGCTCTGCGCGGGCGAAACGCCGCGCGAGAACATCTTTTTCGCGTAGCTCTCGCCCTCGCGCGCGCTGCGGAGGAGCGCCACGTTGTTCGCGCCGGAGCCGCGACGGAGTTTGGCGACGAGCGGATAGCGCGCTTCTTCTCGCAGGAAGGCGAGCGTTCGGTCGAGCTCGTAGAAAACGTGGTAGCGCGGCTGCGGGGCGCGGGCGGCCTCGAGCGCGTAGCTCTCGGCAATTTTATCGTCGAAAGTCCAGCCGGTACGGTGGTCGGGGAAGACCGATAGGCCCATCCCCGCCGCGATGTCGAGCAGGTTCTGCGCCTCCATGAGGTCGGCGTTGACAAAGTTGCCGTAGTGCCAGATGAGCGCGGAGTAGCGCGGGAGCGAGGCAATGACGCCCGGAGAGTAGCAGTCGAGCATCTCGTGGGGAATGCCGCGCTCGTCAAGAGCCGAAATCCACGGGGTAACGGTGTCCTCATCGCGCCGGCGGTCGAGGAGGTTCTCGCAGATGGCAACCGGTTTCACGCGCACCGCCTCCCCTCTCCCCGCAAGGGGGCAAAGCGGAGGACGCGTGCGGTCTCCCCCTTGGCGGGGGAGATCGGCGCGCGCTCGGGCGCGGGAGCTCGGGCAGCGAGGCGGCAAAACTCCTCGGCGCGGGCGGTGCACAAGCCATCGGGGAGCGCGGCGCAGGCGGGTGCCTCCCCGAAAAACTCCGGGCAGTAGAGCGGCACCACGATCCCGCGCGGCGCGGGGCGCGCCGGGAGGGGGTCAACTAAGAGGCCCCCCCCCCGCACTATCTTTTCGCTGTGTATATTGATCATTGCGGCGATTTTCTCATCCCATTCGGGCGGGTCGATCATCTGGCAGCAGCCGCCGTGGTAGAAGGTGATCTCCCCGAAATAAATCTTCCCGCCTATATTGTAAAGGTCGACGCGGCTGTGCGGGAAGGGCGCGGCGAGCGTGCGCGCGATCTGCACCATGCGGGGGAAATTCTCGGGGGGAGGCGGATTATCCGGGGTGCCGTCCCGCCCCCAGCGGAAAGGCAGGCGGTGGTAGTCCATATCGTAGATGTTGCGCGGGTAGGTGTGGCGGTGGCGCCCCGCCTCATCGAGAATGCCCCGGTCAAGGAAAAGAAAGCGCGGCTCACCCTCAAAGCACATAAATTTGTAATCGTCGGGGGGGTTGCCCGCCACATCGCGCAGGACGCGCTCGGCGAGGATTTTCGGCGGAATGCCGCGGTAGTTCCACTCGCGCGAGATAAGGTAGTAGGGCGTGCGCAGCTCGCGCCGCAGGGCCGCGCGCGCTGCCCGCTCGTTAAAGGATCGGTCGGCGGGGTCGTAGAGGATGTGGCCGCCCGAGCCGTTGTTGGTCTTGAGGAGAACCGGCTCGGCGAAGGTGGCGAAATTAAGCTCGCGCGGATCATCGAATATGCCAAGCTCGGGGATGAGAATGTCGGGGTAGCCGCAACGGGCAACATAGCCGCGCACACGCACCTTATCCGAGCAGATTTGCAGGAGCGGGTCGCGGTTGTGCAGTTTGAGGTACCACAGCTTCTCATTCGCCGTCACCGGCGGATCGAGGTGGAGCGTCTGCCCCGTGTAGAGGCGGTAGAGCCACGCCGCATAACGCTCGTCCGGGATGGGGGATAGCAGCCGCACGAGGGCATTACGCGCGCAGGTGAACACCCGCCGCCCGAGCGGGGAGGCATCCGCCCACGCGGAGAGGCGGTCTTTCGCGCGCGTCAGCATGGGGAGCCTCCTCTCGTCGCTCCCCGAAGGGAGAGCGACAGGATTTTCCCCGGCAGAATTCCCATGAGAGCCGCCGCGCACGGCGGGGTCTGCGGCGCGAGGCGCGAGCGGCGAAGGAGCCTCTCTTTCGGTGAGCGGCGCAGGGCGCCCTTGCTCACGGTCACGGGAGGAGCCGTCGGCTGTACCTGCGGCACGGGCTTTTTTATTGTCCAAAAGCCCCCCCGCGGGTTTGCTCTTTTGCCGCTGCCTCGGGCAATATCTCCCGCGCGGGCGCGATCGGCGCTGTCGCGGGGGCGTTCACCTTGGGCAGGGGGACGGGAGTGGTTTTCGTTTGCAGGGCGAGCTTATATTTTTCGGTCGCGCGGGTGAAAACCATATCTCCCGCGTATTTTTCGAGCGGGATCCACGAGGCGATCGCGCGGTCTGCCGCCGGGTCGAAGATGTGAATGAACCCGCCCGAGCTGTAGAAGGTCATCTCGCCGAAGTAAATCTTCCCGCCGACACTGTAGAGATCCACACGCGCATGGGGAAAGGGAGCGGCGAGGCGCTGCGCGATAGCTTTCATCTGCGAAAGATTCGGTGGGAGAACGACCGCGCTCTCGGGGACGGTAGGTCTCTCCTTGAAGAGCGCGTCGACCGAATGATCGTCCGGCGCGAACTTATGATTGACGGCGTGCCCGTTGAACTCACCGTAGGAGACCATATAATAGCGAAGGACCCCGTCGAAGCAGTAGAATTTATAGTCAATAAGCGGGCTGCCATCGGGGTTTTGCAGAAAGGGCTGCACCTGCAGTTTGCCGCGCACGCCCTTGTAGCCGTACTCGCGCCCGACCTTGTAGTAATCGAGCTTGACAAGCTCATTGAGATAGCGCACGACCGCGCGCTCGCTATAGTCGGGGGCGTTCTTATCGAGGATAATGTTGTCGCCCGAGCCTTGCGTCTTCTTGATGACGCACTTGTCGGGCAGCGAGGAAAAGTCGATGTCGCTGCCGCTGTCGTAGAGGGCAAGCTCTGGGATGAGCAGATCCTCCATGCCGAGCGCGCGCACATACTCGTAGGAAAAATGCTTGTCGGCGCAAACGTGCAGAAGCGGATTCTTGTAGAAAAGTTTGAGGTACAGCACCTTGTCGGCGAAGGTTTCGGGGTGCGAGAGGTCAAGCTTCCGCCCGAAGATCTTGCGGTACTGGCGCTTTTGCCATGTGAGGTCTGAGACGGTCGCGTGAAGGAAGTCGAAGGTCAGGCGCTTGCCGCGCGCGATAAGGGTCTTGCCGTGGATCGTGCGGTTGAGGCGCGCAAATAAGCGCGAGCCGGTGATTTTCGCGAATGCCATTAGCCCTCCTCCCTACGCGTGAGAATTTCCCGCAGGGTAAGCAAAATGCCGCGCTCGCGGTTAGAGGGGATAACGTGCGAGGCAAGTTTTTTGATGCCGGGGGTCGCGTTGCCCATCGCGAAGCTGCGCGGGAAGGAAGAAATCATGGCGCGATCGTTCTCGTCATCGCCGAAGACGACGATCTCGTCGCGCGCGACGCCGAGCTGCTCGAGCAGCCACGCGAGCGCGAGCGCCTTGTCCTCCTCCTTGTGCTGAAACTCGATGCGGCGCAGCGACGGACGCGTCATCACGTTGTAGCGCGCGGCAAGCTCCGGCGGACAAGGCATATTCTCCTCGCGGGGGCGCACGATTACCTTCTCGATGGCGGCATCGTCCGGCAGCCTGCCGCGCGGGGCTAAGCGGGCGCGCTGGAAGCGGCGGTTTTGTTTGAGGGTACGGTTGAGCGCAATGACAGCGGTCCTCGCCATCGTGGTGGGGGATATTCGCCCCGCTAGATAGTCGACACCGTCGGTGACGGCGGTGACAAGGCAGCCGCGATACGCGCAGATAATCGCTTGAAAGTCCTCGTGCGTGAGCGCCGGAAAGGTTTTCAGGGGACGAAGAGAACTATCGTAGACCGCCGCGCCCGCCGCCGGGATAATGTACCCGCGCCCCGCGGCGATAACGCGAGAAAAAATCTCCGTGCAGTCGCAAAGATGGCGTGAGGTTGCGAGAATGACGATGCCGCCGCGCGTGCAATAGTCGCGCAGGAAGGCCGCCGTCTCCTCATCGAGCGCGCCGCCCGGCAGGAGGAGGCTGCCGTCAAGATCTGTCGCAATAGCGCGAGGGGGCGGGAGAGTGCCGAGGCCTCGCGAGGGGACTGCGCTCACCTCGCGCGCTCCTCGCGGTAGCGGCGAATCGTTCGCGAAAGACCCTCCCGGAACGAGACAGACGGGGTATAGCCTATCATCTCGCGCGCCGCAGTGAGGTCGGCATGTGAGTGGAGAATGTCGCCCTTGCGCGGCTCGTCATGGAGAGGAGTAAGCGTGCAGCCGGTCTGCTTAGCGATTTCCTCCCACAAATCGATCAGGGTATGCGTCTGCCCTCCCGCAATGTTGAGGACGGCGCCCGCGCCTCCCGGCGGAGCGAGGCAGGCGAGCAGGTTCGCCTCAACGACGTTATCGACATAGGTAAAGTCGCGGCTCTGGCGCCCGTCGCCGTGGATGACCGGACGAACGCCGCCGAGCGCTGCGGCAATGAACTTGGGGATGACGGCGGCGTACGCGCCCTCCGGGTTTTGGCGGGGGCCGAAAACGTTAAAGTAGCGCAGTGCGATAGCGTCAAGGCCGAAGATGCGGCAGTATAGCGACGCCCAGAGCTCGGTCTCCCGCTTGGTGAGGGCATAAGGGGAGAGCGGCTGCCCTTCCCTGCCCTCGGTTTTCGGGAGGGTCGGGTCATCGCCATAGACAGAGGAACTTGACGCGAATACCACCCGCCGCACGCCGCATCTTTTTGCAGCCTCAAAAATATTGAGCGTCCCCACCGTGTTGTTCGCGGCGTACTCGAGCGGCATCTTCAGCGATCGCGGCACCGATCCCCACGCCGCCTCGTGGAGGATATAGTCGACCCCCTCGCAGAGTGTGAGAACAGTGGGGAGATCGCGAATGTCCCCTTCGGTAAAGGAGAAGTTGGGGTTGCCCTCGAAAGGGGCAAGATTGGCGCGAAAGCCTGTCGAGAGGTTGTCAAGGACGCGCACACGGCAGCCGAGCGAGAGAATCCCCTCGACAAGGTGCGAACCGATGAAGCCGGCACCCCCCGTGACGAGGAAAACCGTCTCGCGGGGAAAGGTAAGGTCTGTGAGGGACATGGGAGAGGGAAAAAGGAAAAGGACAAATAGCGCGGGGCGGGATTATTTCTCGGGCGTAGCCCAAGCGGGGTGCGGGCGAAACGCCCACGCGCGCGGGAAGGCTGCGCGCGAGAGGGGGGTCTGCCGGAGCGGGGAGCCGTCCTCCTCCCAAAGAAGGAGCGGGTCCTCGCTCGGGAAGGGCGTCTCTCCCGCGCGTATAGCGCGCACGAGCGGGATAAAGTCGTCGGAAAAGCCCATCAGGCGGGAGAGGGTGAGGTCGAGGGCGACAGGGTCGGGTGACGCGAGCAGAATGCCAAGCGGCTTCGGGGAGGGCTTCACCGGGCCCTCTCCCTCGCCCGCGATGATCATATCGGCAAGGCAGAGGAGCCGCCGCTGCGGGGTATCGCACAGAACTCCCTCCTTGTCGGCGTAGAGGGCAATCAAGTTGAGATCGACGACCGTGCGCCAGATCGTGTCGTTGCCGTACCACGAGCCGATGAAGTAGGGATCCTTGCCGGTCGCGCGCCCCGCGAGAAGGCAGGCTCCGTAAAGATAGCGGTAGAGCGTCGCGCGGGCGATGTGGCGGCTCTCCTCAGAGGCGATTTTCGCCTGCAAGCAGGCATCCGCCCATCGCTTTAGGCGATTCTTGTGCAGATAGGCGTCGCCGCCCTCCTCCACCGAGCCGCGCGAGCGGTGCGGCAGGCAAGATTTGTTGAAGGTGATACCCACGAGGTTTTTCATCGCGCCGGTGAAGCCGGCGAGGCGGTGGGTCTTCGGCTTGCAAAAATCGATGAGCAGGTCCGCCTCAAGCACCTCCCGCGCGACGACATAGCGGTGCTCGCCGTCGTGGTGATAGGCGGCGGTGTCCTCCATGCGGTAGTCGCTGACCTGATACTGCCGCCCGTGCGTCCCCGCGTGCGCCGAGCACCCGTCAAGGCGCACCTCCACGCCCTCGGATCCGGTATAGAAGCGCCCGGTGAGAACCGAGCTGCGGTTGGTTGTCGCAGCGTACTCGCGAAAGTCGCGCAAAACGACATTGTTGTAGCCGCGCGCGCGGTAAAAGTCGACAATCTCAGGCAGGTGCGTCGCGGCGAGGAGATCCTCCCAGCGGCAGCCCTGCATCGGCGCGTCTCCGATGATGACGCGGCCGGTCTTGCCGAGCGCGAGGAGGCAATAGTCGCAGATCGCGCGGATGCAGGCGGGGTGAGTGAGCAGACAATCGAGCCCGCCGCTGCCCTCATTGAGGTGCATGACGAGGTTCGGCTTGATGACGACTGTCTGCCCGGGGGAAAGAAGAGCGCCCAAGGGGTTCCACGCGGGCGTGCCGAAGCGGGCTTTATCAAGACCGAGACCGGCGAGCGCCCCGCGCACCATTGCGTAGGCATCGCCCTCCTCGGATAAGCGCCCCTCGCACAGGCTCTCGGGGTAGTCCTCCCCCGGCGAGAAGGGAGGCGAGGCGGGATACGCGGCGCGGGAGCGGTGCAAGAGAACGACGGATGACATGAGGAAGGCAAGGGAGAAGTAGGAGGAAAAACTCTCTTTGCAGAAAAGAAAAGTGAGTAAGCGGCGCCATCGTCACAAACGGCGGTAAAGATACCCCTCCCCCTCGTATTTCGATTTGTCTAGGATTCCTTTGACGTCAAAGAGGACTTTT
>CAZYCC010000063.1:0-9147 GCA_964645985.1 uncultured Lachnospiraceae bacterium
CCCGGAAATAAGAATGAAGGAAGTATACCACGGCGCGCGGGGAACGTCAAGGGAATGAGAGGCGCATGAGCGCAAGGGACCGTCGTTCGCGCCGCCGTACGGGAAACGCGATCGCTCGCGTAATCGATGACTGAGCGGTGGCAGGCGGCGACCCCTTTCGGCGCGCCGCTCGACCCGGAGGTGAAGACGACGTAGAGCGGGTCGATGTCGATTTGCTCCTCCCGCACCACCGCGAGCGCGTGGGGCAAAATCTCCCCGCTAGACGCCCGCTCATAGCGCAGGACAAAGGGCGGCTCCCCTTGCCCCTCGGCGCTATTTTCCCGAGAGGGTTCCCCGGGGGTTCCCTCGCGATTGTCGCTTATTTGTTCAGTGAGTATTGAGAATGCGAGCGCCTCGCACTGCTATCGCAGGGGATCGCGCGGGGGGCGCAGGGTGCGCGGGAGACGAGGGGGAGCGCGCGGGGGACGAGGGAGAGCGCCTCACTTTTCCCGGGGGTTCCCGGGTTCCCCGGGGTTCCCGCGTTTTCCGGGAGACCCCTTGCATTTTTCGCTCGGTTATGCTACACTATACGCGAAGTGCAGCACATCATCGGAGGACTGCTTTGAGAGCGAAACTGATACCTTTGCTCGCGCTCGCGGCGGAGGGCGAAACCACCCAAAAGGCGAGCGCCTACTCGTGGATCTCCACCATCGTCATGCTGGTGCTGATCGTCGCGGTGTTTTACTTCCTCATCATCCGCCCGCAGCGCAAGCAGGAAAAAGAGACGACCAAAATGCGAAATGAGCTGCAGGTGGGGGACGAGATCACCACCATCGGCGGCATCATCGGGCGCATTATCGCCATCAAGGAGGAGACCATCCTCATCGAGACGAGCAAGGACAAGACGAAAATGCGCCTGCTCAAGAGCGCGGTCAAGAGCGTCGACGTCAAGGCGGAGGACGCCGAAGCGAATCACTGACAAGGCGAAAACCGAAAAAGCCGCCCGCGGGGCGGCTTTTGCGTGAAGGGGCGCGAGCTCGCGCGGGGCGCGCGGCATAATGCGCGGGTTTTGCGCGACCGCGCGGCCTCGCCTCAGGTAACGGGGGTTATTGCGGCGAGGTCACTCGCGGAGTTTCCCCTTCTCGGTCGGGTCCCGCTCATCTCGGCAAAGCGGCGCGCGCGGAATCCTCGGCGAGCTTAGCAAAGCAAAACACGCTTTTTGACCTCACGGGAATCGGCGATAAGCGATCCGCTAATGGCGCGCGGCCCGACTGCGGAGCGCGGGGGGTTATCGCAGCGGGGTCACTCGCGGAACTTCTTTTTATGAAAAACATTCTGGAAGCGCTGGAGGCGACGGCGGCGCGGCTGCCGAGCAAAGTCGCGCTCGCCGACGAGGAAACGCAGATGACCTTCGCGCAGCTGCAGAGCGCGGCGGCGCGGGTGGGGTCGGCCCTCCTCGCGCGGGGGGCGCGGGGGGGCGTTTGCATTCTCATGGATCGCGGCCCGGCGGCGGTCGCGGCGATGTGCGGGGCAGTGTACGCCGGGTGTTTCTACGTCGTCCTCGACTGCGAGCTGCCGCCCGCGCGCCTCGCGCAAATCACATCGCACCTGCGCCCCTGCGCTCTTCTGTGCGAGGCGGGGCGCGAGGAGCTCGCGCGCTCAATACTCAGCGAGCAAATAAGCGGCAGCGGCGAGGGAACCCCCGGGGAGTCCTCGCGGCAAAGCGGCGCCGCGGGGAAAGGGGAGCCGCCCTTTGTCCTGCGCTATGAGCGGGCGTCTAGCGGGGAGATTTTGCCCCACGCGCTCGCGGTGGTGCGGGAGGAGCAAATCGACATCGACCCGCTCTACGTCGTCTTCACCTCCGGCTCGAGCGGCGCGCCGAAAGGGGTTGCCGCCTGCCACCGCTCGGTCATCGATTACGCGCGCGCCCTTCTATCCTCGCTCCCATTTGGGGAGGATTGCGTCTTCGGCAACCAGTCCCCGCTCTTTTACGACGCGCCCCTCAAGGAGCTGCTGCCCATGCTCTTTTGCGGGGCGAGCGTGTGGTTCCTGCCGCGCCGCTGCTTTCTCTTCCCGCCTCTCCTGCTTCGCTTTATCGAGGAGCACGGGATAAACACGGTCTGCTTCGTCGCCTCGGCGCTCGCCATGGTCTCCTCGCTCGGCGCGCTTGAGGGGGGCGCGCCGGCGACACTGAAAAACGTCCTGTTCGGCTCGGAGGTGATGCCGCCCGCGCAATATAATTTGTGGAGGGCGGCGCTGCCGGACGCGCGGTTTTTCAATCTCTACGGCCCCACCGAGTGCACCGGGATGTCCTGCTTCTGCGAGGTCAAGGGGTTTGTCCCGGAGGACCGCCCCATCCCCATCGGCCGCCCCTTCCCCAACACCGGCGCCTTCCTCCTCGATAGTAATATGAGGCGAATTTTGCCCACAGAGGGCATGGCGAGCGCGGCAGGGGAGCTGTATCTTCGCGGAACTTGCGTCACGCTCGGGTACTATGCCGACCCCGCGAGAACGAGCGAGGCGTTCGTGCAGAACCCGCTTTGCCGCGACACCCGCGAGGTGGTCTACCGCACGGGCGATCTTTGCCGGTACGATGAGGCGGGGCAGCTTGTTTTCGTCTCGCGCGCCGACCGCCAGCTCAAGGTGCAAGGGAGGCGAATAGAGCCGGGCGAGGTGGAGGCGGCGGCGGCGAGAGCTCCGGGCGTTCTCGCCTCGCTCTGCACGCTCGACTCTCACGGGCATCTGATGCTCCTTTACGAGGGAGACGCGCGCGAGGAGGATCTGCGCGCCGCGCTCGCCGCTCTACTGCCGCGATACCTGCTCCCCGCGAGCCTGCGCCGCGTCGAGCGCCTGCCGAGAAAGAAAAACGGAAAGCTCGATCGCGGTTCGGTGGGGTGAGCGCGCGTGCTTTGATGAGATTTCGAGCGATCCCGCTCAGGGGCGTTGTTTACGGGGAAACGGCACTGCCGCTGTCGTGAGGCGAACTGCTCCGCTGCGGGGAAAGGTGTGAAGGAACCCCCGCTTTGTCGAAATTACGACTGCTACCTTCTAAGATTTAGTTTTCGGGAAACCGAAATGCCTCTATCGTGAGGCGAACTGCCCGTTTCTGAATATCGTTTTCGGGGAACCGAAGTACTCTTGCCGTAATTTGAACTGCCGTTTCTAAATATCGTTTTCGGGAACCCCCACTGCCGCGCGGTCATTTCCACTGCTCCGCGCCGCACCCACTGCTGCCGTGGCGGGAACCGCCACCACGCTCCTCCGGAGGAGTGCTCTTTCCCGAAAGAGCCCTCCCCCGGCTCTCTCGAGAAGCGGCCAAGGATGGGGGGCTGTGCCCCCCTCTTTGCCCCCCGTTGGATTCCCCACCAAGGGGGAGCTGCGCTCCCCCTTGGATTCCCTACATAACGAACTGTTACGGGGCGCGGGGTGTGTTCCTCTTTGCGAGGTGAAATCGCGGCTCGGGGAAAGCACAAAGAGATTGATAGGATTTTCGGAAGCGAAACGTTTTCCCTGCCCTTCGGGGGATGGGGTGTTTCGGTATGCGGGGTGAGGATTAACGTAATCCGAACTGCTGTTTCTAAATATAGTTTTCGGGGAACCCTACTGCCCCTATCGTAATTTCGACTGCCCCCTCGGGGATAGGGTGTTTCGGTATGCGGGGTGAGGAATAGCGTGATCTTCCACTGCCCCGCTCGCGCGGGGTTCACGGCCTGCTCGCGCAATATACATAAATCCCCCCGCCCTACCGGGCGGGGGGTTTCTTTTTTCCGCGACCCTCTCGCGGAGGTTCGGTTTACACTAACGTTTCGGGGTCGGTGTAGGGGACGCCGACCGCCTCGGCGACACCGGGGCAGGTGCATTTGCCCTCGTAGATGTTGAGGCCCCGCAGCAGCCCCTCATCATCGCGGCAGGCCGCCTCCACGCCCTTCTCGGCGAGCTCGAGGCCGTAGGGCAGCGTCGCGTTGACAAGCGCGAGGGTGGAGGTGCGCGCGACCGCGCCCGGCATATTGGCGACGCAGTAGTGAATGACGCCGTCCACCGTGAAGGTCGGGTCGTCGTGCGTGGTCGGGTGGGTGGTCTCAACGCAGCCGCCCTGGTCGACGGCGACATCGACGATAACCGCGCCGGGCTTCATTTTTGACAGATCCTCGCGGCGCAGGAGCTTGGGCGCCGCCTTGCCGGGCAGCAGCACCGCCCCGATGACGACGTCGGCGGTCGATACCGCCTTGAGGATGTTGGCGCGCGAGGCGTAGAGGGTGGTGATTTGGCGGGGGAAGATGTCGTCGAGGTAGGCGAGGCGCTGGGTGTTGATGTCGAGGATGGTGACATCCGCGCCCATGCCAACGGCGATTTTGCAGGCGTTTGTCCCGACGTTGCCGCCGCCGAGGATGACAACGTGGCCGCGCTCCACGCCCGGCACACCGGCAAGCAGAACGCCGCGCCCGCCGTAGGTCTTCTCGAGGTATTTCGCGCCCTCCTGCACCGCCATGCGCCCGGCGATCTCGCTCATCGGGGCAAGGCAGGGAAGCCCGCCCGCTCGCCCGACTATCGTCTCATAGGCGACCGCCTTAACGCCGCTCTCTAGCAGCGCGTGCGTGAGGGGCGGGTCTGCGGCGAGGTGCAGGTAGGTGTAGATAATGAGGCCGGGGCGAAAGTACCCGTACTCGCTGGCAATCGGCTCCTTGACCTTGACGATCATTTCGGCCTTCTCCCAGACCTCCTTTGCCGTTTGCGCGATGGTCGCTCCCGCGGCGGTATACTCCTCGTCCGGGCAGCCGATGCCGAGGCCCGCCCCGGTCTCGACGAGCACCGTCTCGCCCGCGCGCACATAGGCGTCCACCGCCTCGGGCGTCAGCCCGACGCGAAACTCGTTGTTCTTAATTTCCTTCGGCAGACCGATGACCATACCGTTCTCCTTTCGTCATCATCCCCACGGCCGCAGTATAGCGCGCGCGCGCGGTTTTGTCAAGAGGGCGCGGGCGATTTCCCCGCTTTTCGGGGGGCGCTCCTTGATGTTTCACGGGAAACGTTTCCTTGCCAAAAGCCGCCCCCACCGGGGGCGGCTTTTGTTCTGTGTGCTTCGCGCGCCGTGGGGGAACGGCGCGGGGGGCTACTTCGTAAGGAGCGCGAGGACGCGGCTCGCGTCTTTGACGGTCAGTTTGCCGTCGCCCGTGAGGTCAAGATCCGCCGGGGCGGGAGCGGGGGCGGCAAGGTAGGAGAGGACCGCCGTCACGTCGTCAATATCGGCGGTGCCGCTTAAATTGACGTCGCCCGCGGGATAAGCTCCCTTGCCTACCGCCTGATAGATCGCCAGCTCGCTTGCGAGAATGCTCCAGCGGTCGCTGTCGTACAGGCCGCAGACGCGCACATAGCGGTAGACGCCATAGCCCTCCTCTCCCGGCGTAACGTGATAGAGCTTGCGCTCATCGCGCTCTGCTTTGTTGGAGGTCGTGTCGGTGCCGGTCTTGCCGGTGAGGTAGGTCCAGCGGGAGAGCGGGAGATCCGGGTCGTTGCTGCCGTAGGCCTCCCACTGCGTGTAGCGGTCATCGTCGACGTAGAAGGACGCGTGGATCGCCGCGATCGGCAGCGCCCGGCCGAGGTCTACCGTCACATAGTTGTAGTGCCCGGCGTAGGCGGGGCCGGAGGTGCGCGGCTTATTCGGCAAATTGGCGGTGTAGCTGAAGTCGCCGGGGCGGGAGCTGCCGCTCGCGCGCAGCACGCCGTCCTTGTAGACCTGCACGGTCACCTCATAGGAGGCGCCCTTTATCGGGCGGAACTGATTTTCGCCCTCCGCCGAGAGCACATCGAAGGCGAAATAGGTGTTGAGATCGGTATTGTAGTCGGTCTCGGGAGGCTCGGTGAGCTTCATCGTCGAGCTCCTGCCAAGGTAGGAGGTGTCGCTCGCGCGCGTGCCGTCGGTGATCAGCAGCCGCCACGTCACGCCCTCCTCCGGGGTGTAGCGCTGCCCGTCGGCGTCCGAGAGCTCCGCCTCGATGGTTGTGGTGTTGACAGAATTGCGAATGCCGGTGAAGCCGTCTCCCTTGCGGCGGGTGACGGTGAGAGGCTGCACGCTGTTCTCGACAACCTCCACGCCCTCCGGCAGGCCCGCGACGGCGCTACTCGTACTGTCATTGAGGATGATCTTTTCCACGCCCGCGCCGGTGAAGGCGCCGGTCGCGTCGCTGACGCTCCTCGGCAGCGTCACCGTAACGCCGCTCGACGATTCGCTGAGAATTCCCTCGCCGAGCGTGGCGACGCCCTCTCCGAGGTTGAGAGTTTTGACATTGGGCAGCGCGGCGAACGCGCCGTCTCCTATTCCGCTCACGCTATTGGGGAAGACGACGACCTCCTCGATTTCCGAGGCGAGCTTCGTCCAGGCGGGGTCCGCCTCGGCCGTGCCCTCTCCCGAGAGGATGAGCCGTCCGCTCTCCACCGTCCACAGGACCGTGCCGTACTGCGCGAGAGGCTCCTCGTACCAGTGCAGCTCGGGGATAGTGCGGTTGCTGCTCCAGAAAGACTCCCAGTCGTAGTAGACGCCGTTTGTGAGGTCCTTCGTCACGTTCTTGCCGGAGGGGTCGGTGATCTTCCCGCGCACCTCCGAGAGCATCTCGCCCTCGCGGAAAATGTCCACCTCGGCAAAGTGCAGGCCCCAGTTGCTCGTGTTGTGGCTGCCGCAGACCCGCACATAGCGGTAGCTCTCGTGCGATCCGTCCTCTCTCGCCGGGAGCGAAATGCTGTAGGGCGCCGTGCTGAAGATAGTTTTGTCCTCTTTTGCGCCGATCGGTGTCCAGAGCGAGAGCGGCAGGGTCGGGTCGTTGGTGGCGAACGCCTGCCAGCGGTAGGCGCGGTTGCTGCCGCGGTAAAAGTCGACCGAGAGAGAGGTGATCGGCTGCGGCTCTTTGAGGTCGAGCTGAATGTAGTTATGCAGGCACGCGTAGGTCGGCGCGGCCGTTCTCTCGGTGAAAATCGGCTCCTCGGAGACGATGAACTCTTTCCAGTTCGACGCCGCCGTGTAGAGCAGCTCTCCCTGCGGCGAGTAAATTTCGGCGCGGACGATATAGGAGGCGTCGTAGGTCGGAATGAATTGGTTTTCGCCCTCCGCCTCGCACACGGCAAAGGACAGCGTCCCGCCCTCGGCGCTGACCGGCGTCATTTCGCTGAGCTTCAGCGCCGAGCCGATATACGTCTCCGTCTCATTCTGCCGCCCACCGGCGGTGAAGATGAGGCGGTAGACCGCCCCCTCGGGCAGGGTGAGCGTGTCGCCCGCGAGGGTGAAGGTAAGCAGGGTCCGCCCATCGGTGTTGGCAAAGCCCTTCCCCACCGGGGAGATGGTGAGGGTCTTTGTGCTGCCGGTCGCGTAGCTCGCCCCGGCGAGCGCGGCGTTATTTTCGCCGAGCAGGGCCTTGATCTCCGCCTCCTCCCGCCCGTACAAACGCACCGAGAGCTCTCCCGCGCCGCAGGCGTTATCGCCTATCGCCGTCACGGTAGAAGGAATGGACAAATCGAGCTTCTCCGAGCCGGTATTAAGCGCCCCCGCGCCGATGCTCGTGACGCCCTCGCCAAGAAGGATTTTCGTCGCCCCCGAGAGGCCCGCGAAGGCGTTCTCGCCGATGGCGCTGACGCTGTCCGGGAGGACGTCTATCTCGGTGATGTAGTCGGAAAGGTTTGCCCAGGGGTAGGGGGCGCTGACCTCGCCCTTGCCGCCGATCACCAGCCGCCCGCCCTCGACATTCCATAGGTACCCCTCGTACCCATCGTACCAGGTCGTCACGTTGTCAAGATAAGTTCCCGCGTTTCCGTCGGTGAGCGTCGCCGTATCATCGCCGCCGCGGTAGTCGGTGACGGTGAAGTCGGCTATCTCCTCCTGCGCGCGGCTGACGCCGGCGGCGTAGGGCGCGGCGCTCGCCGGGACGCGGGAAAGCGAGAGCCCGTTCGCGGTGAACGCCTCGAGCGCGACACTCTCCCCGTTATAAAGCGCCTCGCCGGTCTCAAGCAGGCCCGTCTCCTCACTGAAAATATAGGTATGCCCGCAAATAACGCGCGCGCCGGTGACATAGGCATCGCTGCCGTCCGGGTAGTAGCGCAGCCCCCCCTCCTCCTCGCGGAAGTTGGTCTGCCCTTTGAGGACGAGGGACGCGACGATCATCGCGTGATCCGAGTGGCCGGTGCGCACCATCGCCGAGTCTTTCTGCGCGATGGTGTTTTTCGTCGATATGACGTTGTCGATCGGCCCGTCCTCGTTTGAAACGAAGGTGTGGGGCAGATCCGCGCCGTTTGCGAAGTTGCAGAGCGGAAAGCGCGGCGCGTAGCTGCTGAAGTTGCCGGTGTTGAGGTCTCCCGTGAGAATAGCGCGCGGGTAGGAGGCGATTTTCTCGGCGATGGCGCGAATCTGCGCCTCGCGCGCGCCCTCGGTCGGCCACTCAAGGTGAGTGTTGAAGAGATCCACGTCCACGCCGTCCACCGAAATGCTCGCGTGCCCGAGGACGCGGTGCTCGCCGCCGCCCGGCAGATCTATCGTCTCGGTGTCCTTCAGTTCATAGCGCGAGAAGATGGCGGTGCCGTACTCGCCGCCGCTCGTGTCAATCGCCCTTGAAAAGTAGCCGTACCAGTCGACGCCGGTCTTTTCCTTGAGGGAGGCGGTGAGCAGCGCGACCGTGTCGCGCCCGCCGTTGCGGGAGGTGTTCATGTCGACTTCCTGCATCCCGACAACGTCGAGATCTCGGTCGGCAATATCCTGCGCGATGAGCGAGAAGTCGTACGAGACATCGCCGCCGTTATGGATATTGTAGCTGCCGACGGCGAGGGGGGTCTCCTTCTCGGGCGCGGCGAGCGTTCCGAGCGGCAGCAGCGCCGCCGTGAGCAAAAGCGCGAGCGCAAGAGCCGCCGCGCGGCAAAGTTTCGATAAGGTCGATTTCATCATAAGCTCCTTTCGGTGGTGGTTTTCCGCCCTTTCTGCGGGGCGGTGAGCAAAAACAGTATACCATACCCGCGCGAAAAGCGCAAGAGGGATCGTGAGGGGAGCACAATCCCCCCCCCGCGCGAGCGGGAGAGCGCTCCCCCGCGAACCGAAGTGTTACGGGAGGGGAAGTTTGCGCACAAAAACTCCCCGCCGCTTTTTCGGCGGGGAGGTTTTGGTATGTGCGTGAGGTTTGGCGCGCTCTGCTCCCT
>CAZYCC010000064.1:0-9113 GCA_964645985.1 uncultured Lachnospiraceae bacterium
ATTTTATTGTTATTTTTTCCCCGGATTTGTGATGGAAAGTGGCAAACTCGGGAGGTTTCCCGCGCGCGAGATTTTTTCTCTTTACATGGGCAGCGAGCGGCAGGGCGGGAGCAATGCGGTTCCCCGCGCGAGATTTTTTTCTCTCCCCCCTTGCATTTTGCGCGCGGCTGTGATATACTACCCGGGAAAGCCGTGCGGGCGCGGCGTTTTTGTGCGCCCGCCCCGTTATCGCAGCGCCCCCCCGAGGGGAGTAGTCGCGCGGCGGCGCTCGCACTCGGGCGCGCGCGCCTCCCCGGGAGAGGCAGATTTTTAAGGAGCACCTTATGGTAAACATTATTGTTGGCATTATTTTGCTTGTCGCGGCGGTGTTCCTCACCGTTGCCATTCTCGCGCAGGAAGGCAAGAGCGCGCGCCTCTCGGGTGCGATCGCCGGCAGCGGCGACGGCAACTATCTCGGCAAAAACAAAAAGGCTACCCACGAGAAGCGCCTGTCGACCATCACGACGGTCGTTGCGGTCTGCTTCACGGTGCTCGTGCTCTTGCTGTACATCCTCCAGCCGAACAACAGCAAAATCGACAAAGATAAGGAAAATCCCGCCGACCCCGACGCCGTCACCTCCGGGCAGGTCGTCTCCTCCGGCGAGGCTGAGTAAGCCGCGCCGCCGCGCTTGCCGCCGCGCTCTGTGCGCGCGGCGCGCATGATTTGACCGAACGCGCTCGAACCGATCGCGATCACGGAGCCGCCCCCATTTCGCATTGGCGAGGGGGAATTACCGCCCCGGCAAGCCCGCGCCGCTCCTTTCCCTAATTGAGAGCGGTCGCGAGGATTGTTGTCCCCTCGCGTACCACGCAGGTTGCCCGCGCGAATGGTTATTTCCGTTTCGCGAGAAAGCCTCCCGACCGCAAGCGGCCGCCCGATCGGCGCGTGCTGTCCCCCGCGCTGTTCTCCCGCGCGAGGCGCGCGGCGCGCCGGGGATGGGCAAGCCCGCGCCCTGCCCGCGACTTTGAAAATTTGCGCAGCTCCGCCCGGGGTCCCTCCCCGGGCATTTGCTTTTCCGAAAACGGGGCGTATCGCGTCGATACATATCGGCGCGATACATATCGGCGCGAGAATTCCCCGCGCCGCCCGGCGGAGAGCTGTTTCCCCGCGGCGCGCCTCCGCCGCTTCGCTCGCGGCGCCGCTTCCCCCCGGTAGTTTGCCCTTTCCCCTGCTGTTCCCATTCCTTGCGCCCCGCCCCGCTCCCGCCGTTTCCCCGTGATTTCCCCCGCGGCGCGCGCCTCGCGATTTATCCCCGCCCCATCCGCCGCTTTTCTTTCTCTTACGAAGCTTTATGAAATACATTTTTGTTACCGGAGGGGTGGTGAGCGGGCTCGGCAAGGGCATTACCGCGGCGTCGCTCGGGCGGCTGCTCAAGAACCGCGGCGTCAAGGTGACCTTGCAGAAGTTCGACCCCTACATCAACGTCGACCCCGGCACGATGAGCCCCTACCAGCACGGCGAGGTCTTCGTCACAGACGACGGCACCGAGTGCGACCTTGACATCGGCCACTACGAGCGCTTCACCGACGAGAGCGCCTCCTCCCTCTCGAACATCACGACCGGCAAGGTCTATTGGTCGGTGATCACCAAGGAGCGGCGCGGGGACTTCCTCGGCGGGACGGTGCAGGTTATCCCCCACATCACAAACGAGATTAAATCGCGGGTTTTCGCGGTCGGAGATCGCACCGGATGCGACGTGCTGATTACCGAGATCGGCGGGACGGTCGGCGATATTGAGTCTCTGCCCTTCCTTGAGGCCTGCCGGCAGGTGCAAAACGAGGTCGGGCGCGAGAACTGCCTCTTTATCCACGTTGTATTGGTTCCCTATATCCACGGCTCGGAGGAGCTGAAGAGCAAGCCGGCGCAGCACTCGGTGAAGGAGCTGCTGTCCATCGGCATTCAGCCGGATATTCTCGTCTGCCGCACCGAGCTGCCGCTCCCCGCCGAGCTCAAGCGCAAGCTCTCGCTCTTCTGCAACCTGCCGGGCGAGAACGTCATCACCAATCTCACGGCAAAGACGCTCTACGAGGTGCCGCTGCTGCTTGAGGAGGAGGGGCTCTGCCGTTCGGTCTGCCGCCACTTCGGTATCGAGCGCGAGCCGGACCACCGGCAGTGGCGCGCGATGGTCGACAAGATAAAGGGCGCGCACCGCAAGGTGAAAATCGCGCTCGTCGGCAAGTATGTCGAGCTGCACGACGCGTATCTCTCGGTCGCCGAGGCGCTGCACCACGCCGGCTGGTCGCAGGACGCGGTGGTCGACATCGGCTGGATACAGTCGGAGAGCCTCACCGCCGGCAATGCCGAGAGCGTCCTCTCGCCCTACGACGGCGTTCTCGTGCCCGGAGGCTTCGGCGATCGCGGCATCGAGGGAAAAATCGAGGCTGTCCGCTTCGCGCGCGAGCACGGCGTGCCCTTCCTCGGCATTTGCCTCGGAATGCAGCTCGCGGTGATCGAGTTCGCGCGGGACGTGCTCGGCATCGCGGACGCGCACTCCACCGAGTTCCGCCCGGACACGAAACACCCGATTATCGATATTATGCCCGAGCAAAAGGACCTCGACAAGCTCGGCGGCACCATGCGGCTCGGCGCGTTTCCGTGCGAGCTGCGCGAGGGGTCGCGCGCGCGGGAGCTCTACGGCGAGGCGACGGTCTTCGAGCGGCACCGCCACCGCTTCGAGCTCAATAACGCCTACATTCCCGCGCTTGAGGAGGCGGGGATGACGGTGGTCGGGCGATCGCCGGACGGCAAGCTCTGCGAGATGGTCGAGCTGCGCGGCCACCCCTTCTTCGAGGCGTCGCAGTTCCACCCCGAGTTCCGCTCCCGCCCGGACAAAGTGCACCCGCTCTTCGCGGGATTTGTCGGCGCGGCGCTCGCGCGGGGAGAAAAAGAAAAAGCGTAGCGCCTGCGGCGGCCATTGCTCCGGCAGATCCCCCGCGCCCCGGCGGGCGAGAACCCCCTCCCCGCCTCCGCACCGATAAGGGGCCTTCGCGGGAGCGCGGGAGCTGTCGGGAAATCCTCGCCAAGTGAGGTCGGTGATACCGTGAACGTCGGGAAAAACGGAGATTTCGCGAGCGGCGGCAACTCCGGCGCGGGCGCGGGCGGCGGCGCGGCTGCCGCGCGGGAGAGGGGCCCTCGCGCGTTCTGGGCTCGCAACCGCGAGGCGCTCACGGCGATGGTGGCGGTGGCGATTTTTTACGGGGTGCTCTTCGCGCTCGGCGTTACCTGCCCCATTAAGGCGCTCACCGGCGTCTCCTGCCCCGGCTGCGGCATGACGCGCGCGTGGCTCTCGCTGCTAAGAGGCGACCTCGCGGCGGCGTGGGACTATCACCCGCTCTTCGCGCTGCCCGCGATAGCCCTCCCTTTCTACTTTGCGCGCCGGAAAATCCCGCGCACCTGCCGCGCCCTCGCCGTTATCGCGCTCGCGCTGATGATTGCCGTCTATATCCTGCGAATGTTTGACCCCGCCTGCGAGGTCGTCGTCTTCCGCCCGTCCGAGTCGCTCATCGCCCGCGCCGCCCGTTATCTGCAAAATCTCCGCACCTAAAAGAGAGGGTCCCCCATGGAACGCATCCAAAACGACCGAAGCCTACTGAAATACATTCTCCTGTCCATCCTCACAGCCGGTATCTACGGCTACTATTTCATTTATAAGCTCGCGCAGGACGTCAACCGGATGTGCGAGGGAGACGGCAAGAGCACCGGCGGCCTTGTCGCCTTCATCGCGCTGTCCATCGTCACCTGCGGCTTCTACGCGCTCTATTGGTACTACCAAATAGCCAACCGCCTGCAGGTGAACGCCCCGCGCTACGGCCTGCTGTTCAGCGAGAATGGCACGACCGTGCTGCTCTGGTACCTTATCGGAGCTTTGCTTTGCGGGATCGGCCCCTATGTCGCCATGCACTTCATCATTAAGAACACCAACGCGATGGCGACGGCGTACAATGCCCTCAACGGGCTGTTGTGAGGAGCGGCAGCGCGCGCTGCCTCCCCGCCGCGCTTCGGCGCGGTTCGCAGGGGGAGCGCCCCTCGCGCAATCGGCGGGGGAGAGCCGCGCTGCAGCTTCGCGCGCGCAAATTTCCTCCTCTTGACAGCAGCCCCCGTTTGTGCTATTCTGCGCTTATCCGGGCTTTGCCCAAAATCTTTTGTTCAAACTGAGGTTCTCAATGAAAATTTGTCGCATTTGCGCGCTCGCGCTCGCGCTCGTGATGGTGCTCTGCGCGATGCCCGCGCTCGGCGCGGCGGCGGCGGACGATACGCCGCCCTCCGCCTACTCGCTCCTCGATCATAACGAAAACGGGTACCTGCCGCCCATCGACCATCAGGGCTATTCGGGCGCCGGCGGCATCGGCTCCTGCGTCGGCGAGGCGGTGACCTATATGCAGTTCACCAACGCCGTCGCGCGCTATATGCAGGATGTCAAGGGCGACAAGAACTGGAAGCCGTCGGACGGCAGCGCCCACGGCAACGACCGCTACATCTTCTCGCCGAAGTGGACGCTCAACTACTCGGGCGCGGGGACGCAGTGGGTGTACGATATTCTCCTGCACATGGGCGCGGCGACGCAGGATGTCTCCAAGTTCCACAAGAATGTCAACAACTGGTCGCAGTACTATCAAAATGTAGACGGAGAGAAGGTCTACTTCACCGAGTCGACCTCGTGGGATGTCGGCAAGGACGTGATGTGGGACGCGCTGAACTTCCGCCTCGGCGGCTTTCAGCAGTATTGGACGAGGGACATCGGCGGCGGGCAGGTCACCACGTCTGTTGCCGGGAAGCAGCTCATCGACAAAATCAAGAAATCGATTTTAGACGGCAATGTCGTCGTCACCGGCGGCCCCTCCGGCAAGTGGGGCCAGACCTACTACACGAGCAGTATCGGACAGCTGACCGCAAACGGCGATATTTCCAAAGCGGGCGAATATGTCTGTTTCGCGGCGCAAGGGAACGGTGCCGGCGGGCATCAGGTCTCGATTATCGGATGGGATGACAACGCCACCTTCACGCGCAACGGCGTGACGATGAAGGGAGCCTTCCTCGTTGCCAACTCTTGGGGCGACACTTGGATGAACAAGGGCTGCCTGTGGTTCATGTACGACTCGATTAACGCGAAATCCCAGTTCGCGGCGCAGGACGCCACCCTCAACGAGGAGAGTCGCGAGAGCTCGCTCGATCAGTTCTGCTTCACCGATTGGACGAAAGTGAAGACCGGGCAGCCCGCCCTCACCGTCACCGCAGAGGTGACAACGAAGGACCGCGAGGGCACGACAATGCTCCTCACCCGCACCGACAAAGAGACCGGCGAGACGGTCAGCTATCAGCCGGTGATGTTCTATTACGGGGATCTCGGCTATCACGAGAAGTGGGATGTCGTCTCCCCGCACTATATGAACTATAAGGGCGAGCTTGACGGCGACGCGGCGAGCGCCGAGTTCTCCTTCTCCTATGAGGACCTCATCGATAACCTGCCCGCAGGGAAGTCTCGCGATGACTACTATTGGGGCTTCCGCCTCGTCGTGGAGAAGGGCAATGAGGCGAGCGTCGGCGCGGTCAAGCTGCGCGACGCCTCCGGAAAGACCCTCTATGAGACGACAAACGCCGATCTGTCGATTAACGCATCGGCGGGCGATGTGCAGGGCGCCGTTATCTGCGAGAAGGGCGCGAGCCTCGTGATGTCGGCGAACGACGAGATGTACCATATCGTCCCCGCAGAGGGGCAGACCAACCCGGTCCCCGTGGGCGGCGACTTCTCCTTCACGGTCGAGCCGGTCGAGGGCTACACCCTCAAATACGGGCAGATCGCCGCGAACGGCGAGATTCTCCACCCGAGCGCCTCCGGTGTCTACACCGTTAAGAATGTGCAGCACAGCCTTGCTGTAAGCGTTGCCAACGTGCAGGAGAGCGCGAGCTACAAGCGCTTCACCCCGACAATGTATAACGGCGACGGCTGGGAGTATTACGGGCAGAAGTATGTGATGGTCATCAATATCCCGAACGCCGCTCTGCGCCCCGACTTTTACGCGAAGGGTAGCGAGGTCGGCACGGCGAAATACCCCTATTACTTCCGCCTCACCGATACCGCCACGGGCGAGTCCTACTATATGCAGCCGGTGAGCACCTACGCGATGAGCGCCTCCAACAGCACGCTCTACCGCCTGCCCTTCCTCGAAGGGGGCCTCTCGGCGAAACTCAACGAGAACTATAACTTTAAGTTAGAAGTGCTCTACGAGGGGCATGTGCTCTACAGCGGCGCGCTGCCGACCAAGTGCCAGCTCGATAACGACAACGCGAACGGCAATCCGCCGCAGAAGGGCAAGGACACCGTCACGCCGAGCGGAACAGTGCACAAGGTGATCTACCGGCGGGGCGGCGAGGTCATTGCGACCGATGTTTTCCTCGAGGGCGATCCCATCGTGGCGCGCGCGGTGGCGGCCGAGCCGGATTACAAAGTGTCGCTCAGCGAGGAGCTTCCCGCCACGATGGGCAAGAGCGACATCACGGTCGACATCGGAGACGTGGTCTACGCGCGCGGCGATGTGAACGAGGACGGAAAAGTCGGCGCGAAGGATCTAACGCGGCTGCTGCAGCTGCTCTCCGACCCCAAGGCGAGCGGGAACGCCGCCTTTGCCGACGCCGACAGCGACGGCTCCCTCACCATCTCAGACGTCTCCTTCCTCGTAGCGAAGCTCTCTAATTCCGCCCGTATGGAAGAAGAGCCGACAACCTAAGATAAGAGAGAAAAATCCCCCGCGAGGGCGGGGGATTTTTTCGTGGAAAAGGCACAATCCCCGCGGGACGCGGAGCGGCGGAGAAAGCGCGAGGTTCGGTACGGCGAAGCCCGTTTCAGCTCGGGAACGCTGATTCGTTTCGGCAAAGCAAAACCGAAACCGAAACCGAAACCGAAAACGTCATCTTTTAGGGCGCGGCGGGGGAGGTTGCGGCAAAGCGGGGGGGCGGTGTCGTCTTCTCCCGGTCGCCGTTGTTCGGCAAAATCCGCCCCCGATGAAGCGCTCCTCGCGCCCCACCAACGGGGCGGGGCGGTTTGCGATAAATAACCTACAATATACAATCGCCCGAAAACCCCCGGCGAGGCGGTGTTCTCTCGAGGGGGTTCGCGGCGCACCCCCTCGCGGGGGCGGCTCGCGCGCGCCTGCGCGCGCCGCGCGGGGATCGCGCCAAAATGTTCACGAAAGCGACATTTTCTCCCCTTGATTTTCGCGCGCGGAAAGTGGTACCCTATTCTCTTGCGCGCGGGAGGCGCGGCTCTGTGCCGCCGCGAGATGGAATTGGCGATCTGCGCCGCCGCGCGAGCGGGCTATCGCTCTGCGCCGCCGCGCGCGAACGCCGACGAACGCCGCGCGCGCCGCTTTTCGAGGGAGCTATGCAAGAGGATTTAGACGAAACGAAATTGGCGCGGGGGAGAGGGGAGGAGACCCCCTCCTCTCCCCCGGAGAACAAGATGGGGGTGATGCCGGTCGGGCGGCTGCTCGTTTCGATGGCGCTGCCCATGGTCCTGTCGATGCTCGTGCAGGCGCTGTACAACATTGTCGACAGCGTCTTCGTCGGGATGATCAGTAGCGAGAACAACTACGCACTCACCGCCGTCTCGCTCGCCTTCCCCCTGCAAAACCTGATGATCGCCTTCGCGACCGGGACCGGCGTCGGTATCAACGCCTTCCTCTCGCGATCCTTGGGCGAAAAGAACCGCCGCGCAGTTGACCGCGCGGCGGGCAACGGCATTTTTCTCATCCTCGCAACGAGCGCCGCCTTCACGCTCTTCGGCGCGCTCGGATCGAGCTGGTTCCTCTCGACGCAGTCGGAAAACCCGCACATTATTGCGGACGGCATCGCCTATCTGCGCGTCATTTTGGTGTTCTCGCTAGGCCTGTTCCTTCAGGTGACGATGGAGCGGCTTCTGCAGGCGACCGGGAAAACCTTCCTCTGCATGCTCTCGCAGATGACCGGGGCGCTCGTGAACATCATCCTCGACCCGATTTTCATCCTGCCCGCCGGGGCGAGAGTCTTTTTCTTCCATCTCCCCTTCGGCCTGGGGATGGGGACGGCGGGAGCCGCCATCGCCACGGTAATCGGGCAGAGCGCCGCCGCCGCCCTCGGCATCTTCTTTAACCTCAAATTCAATAAAGAAATCGGCTTTTCGCCGAAAAACCTGCGCCCGCGCGCCAAAATTATCGGGGAAATCTACAAGGTCGGGCTGCCGTCGATTTTTATGGCGGCGGTCGGCTCCTTCCTGACCATCGCGCTCAACAAAATCCTCACCATCGCCGAGGAGCACACCTACGGCAGCGCCGCCGATCAGCTCGGTGTGACGGTCTACGGCATCTATTTCAAGCTGCAATCGTTTGTGTTTATGCCGGTTTTCGGGCTGAATAACGGCATGGTGCCGATTGTCGCCTACAATTACGGCGCGGGGAACAAGCGCCGCATTCTGCGCACGGTCGCGCTCGCGCTGCTCTTCGCCGTCTGCTATATGACGCTCGGGCTGCTCGTCTTTCAGCTCTTCCCGCGCGCGCTTCTGCGGCTCTTCTCGGTCGACGAGAGGGCTCTGGAGATCGGTGTCACCGCGCTGCGGCGCATCAGTTTGTGCTTCCTTTTCGCCGGGGTCTGCGTCATCTCCATCTCGACCTTGCAGGCGCTCGGGCAGGGCGTGGCGAGCCTGCTCATCTCGCTCGCGCGCCAAGTTCTCATCATTTTGCCGCTCTCTTATCTTCTCGCGGTGACGGTCGGTATCGACGGGGTGTGGTACGCCTTCCCCGCCGCCGAGGGCGTCGCCCTCGTGCTGAGCATACTCGTCCTGGCGAGGACGTACAAAAAGGTCGTAGCGCCGCTCGGGCGGCAGCCGCGCGCCGCAGGGTAACCCCGCGCGCCCCGCCGCAAGGATACCGCGCGCGGCGCGGCGAGAACACCATCATAAAACCCGCCCCCCGGGGGGCGGGTTTTTCGCGCGCGGCGCGCGCGGGGGCGGGAGGTCGGGCGCGCTTTTTCTTTTGGGAGGTGCGACGGAATCTATATTCTGTTGCAAATGGGGATTGTAAAGTCGGCTGTTTTCGAGAGGGAA
>CAZYCC010000065.1:0-9058 GCA_964645985.1 uncultured Lachnospiraceae bacterium
CCGGCGGGAGTGACCGACTTTGTCGGTCAAAGTGGGATTTGACCGGCCTCGCCGGTCGTGAGGGGAGTGACCGGCGTACCCGGCCGGGATTTTGCGGAATTCAGGCCACAGGCTACCTTCGGCTGCCTTCCGCGCAATGACTATGGAACGGCGCGATCGCCGAATCCAACAAGATAAATAAGGGAAAAACGAGAATCGGAACAGAATCCATATTCTGTTGCAAACGAGAGAGGAAAACTTGTCGAATTTCGCGCCGAAAACCGGCGAGTTTATAACAATTTCGGACGAAAATATGCAAAAATGGGGATTTTTTCAAGTTGTGAACAGAAAAAGAACTTTTTCTTCTCGCGGCGTAGACACTTTTCCGCCATCTTGCCCACCCCGGCGAAACACCTCCCCAAAAATTTATTTGCAATCCCGCTTGACAAACCGTTTCGAGTGTGATATACTGCGACAAGAAGGAAATTTTAGGGGCGCGCCCCTCCTCCGAAAAGGGGCAGCGCGGGCGTCACCTCGGAGCGTACGTTTTTCAACAAATCCGCTCGCGGGGCAGTCACAGAATATGGATTCTGTCGCGAAATTTTCATAAAAACCTCCCCCGAGCGCCCGGTCGGGGGAGTTTGTTATGCGAATGATACCCCCGCCACCCCGCGCGAAACCCCCGACCGCGCCGCGGCCGGGGGTTTCTTCCTATATATCACTTTTCGCGAGACCTCGCGGCAAACGTAAGGTGCAGGCGCGCGCCCCGCCCCGCACGCGCGCTCCGTCTGTCTGCCCCATCCCGCCGCGCCGCGACATCCCCGCACGCGGGGGAATTTTTCCGCAAGGCAAGCGCATGGCCCTCGCTATCTCTGAGGCGTCTTCCCGCACGCGAGGGAGGGTTTCTCCTTAAATTTTTCTTGTTTTCCCGCGTTTCCGCTTGATTTTCCCCGTGAAATGTGGTAAAATATTATTTGGTGCGCCGCGCGACACCCCCGCGAGGGGCTGACTCTTCCCACCGCCGTGCCCGCCGAGAGCGGCGCGCTTTGGCTTGCGCGCTCCCGCTGTCGCGGCGGGCTCCCTATATTATTGTATGTTCCGCGCGCGTGCCGCGTCCGTTCACCTAAATTTACTCGCACCTTTTCGCCACACCCGATAAATATTTTGCTCGGAGGAGCCGATATTATGGCAAAATATAACAAAAAGTCGATCGATGACATTGATGTCGCCGGGAAAAAGTGCCTTGTGCGCTGCGACTTCAACGTCCCGATGAAAGACGGCGTTATCACCAGTGACAAGCGCATCGTCGGCGCGCTCCCGACGATCGAAGCGCTCGTGCAGCGCGGCGCGGCGGTGATCCTCTGCTCGCACATGGGCAAGCCGCACAACATCCTTGACGAAGCCGTTAAGCCGAACAAGAAAGAAAAGACGAAAATCGAGGCTCTGCCGGAGAGCGAGCGCGCCGCTGCTACAGAGGCCATCCTCTCAAAGGCGGCGGGCGAGCGCGAAACGCTCTCTCTCGCGCCGGTTGCGGCGCGCATCACGGAGCTCTCCGGCATTCCCGTACAAATGGCGCGCGATGTCGTTGGCGAGGACGCGCGCGCAAAGGCGTCGGCGCTGCGCCCGGGCGAGGTGCTGCTGCTCGAGAACCTGCGCTTCCACGCGGCGGAGGAAAAGAACGACCCCGCGTTTGCCAAGGCCCTCGCGAGTCTCGCCGAGATTTATGTGAATGACGCCTTCGGGACGGCGCACCGCGCGCACGCGTCGACCGCCGGGGTCGCCGACTATCTGCCCGCCGTCTGCGGCTACCTCATCGGCAAGGAAATCGGCGTGATGGGCAAGGCGCTAGAGGACCCAGAGCGCCCCTTCGCCGCGATTTTGGGCGGCGCGAAGGTGTCCGACAAGCTATCGGTCATCGACAATCTGCTGACGAAAGTCGATACCCTGATTATCGGCGGAGGGATGGCGTACACCTTCCTCGCCGCCGAGGGTATGGAGATCGGCAGCTCGCTCTTCGACGAGGAAAAGCTCGACTATTGCCGCGAAATGATCTCCAAGGCAAAGAGCGCCGGCGTACGGCTGCTCCTGCCGGTCGACACGGTCGTCGCGAGCGCCTTCCCCGACCCGATCGACACGCCGATTGCCACCGAGACAGTGGAAACTATCCCTGCCGACAAGATGGGCCTTGACATCGGCGAGCGCACGCGCGCTCTCTTTGCCGAGGCGATTTCGGGCGCGGGCACGGTCGTGTGGAATGGGCCGATGGGCGTCTTTGAGAACCCGACCCTCGCCGCCGGAACGCGCGCGGTCGCCGAGGCGCTCGCCGCGTCGAGCGCGGTGACCATCGTCGGCGGGGGAGACTCCGCCGCGGCATGCGAGCAGCTCGGTTTCGATGACAAAATCACGCACATCTCGACCGGCGGCGGCGCCTCGCTCGAGTTCCTCGAGGGCAAGGAGCTGCCCGGCATTGCCTGCCTGCTCGACAAGGACTGAGCGGCATGAGGGTGGTATTGCGTTCGCGCGATCTATCACAATAACCTTGTGAGTGTGCGTGATGACCGACACCGCCCCATTTTACAATTCACTTGTGACATCTGCGGGGAAAGATCACGCTCGATTTTTCCTTGTATGACCAAATTTCCACCCATCTGAGCAGAAAAGGAAGGTTTTGTATGTCTGTTCGAAAAAGAAGGAAGCTGATCGCCGGCAACTGGAAGATGAACCTGACGCCGCCCGAGGCGAAGGCGCTTGTCGGCGAGATTTACGAGCGCGTCAAGGGGCGCCGCTCCTGCGACATCGCGCTCTGCGTGCCGTTCATCGACATCCCGGCGGTCGCGCAAGCGGCGAAGGGCACCGCCCTCAAAGTCGGCGCGCAAAACGTCCACTACGAGAAAAAGGGCGCCTTCACAGGAGAGATTTCCGCACCGATGCTCGTTTCCTGCGGCGCGAGCTACGTCATCGTCGGACACTCCGAGCGCCGTGAGTACTTCGGTGAGACCGACGAGACGGTCAATCTGCGCGCGAGATCCGCGCTCGCGGCGGGGCTGCGCACGATCATCTGCGTCGGCGAGCGGCTGTGGGAGCGCGAGGCGGGGATCACAAGCGAGGTCGTTGCGCGGCAGGTCAAGCTCGCGCTGCGGGGGGTCGGCGAGGAGCAGATGGCAAACGTCGTCTTCGCGTACGAGCCGGTCTGGGCGATCGGGACCGGCAAAACGGCGAGCGACGCGCAGGCGGACGAGGTCTGCGGCCTCATCCGCGACACAGTGGGGTCGCTCTTCTCCCGCGCGCTCGCGCGCCGCGCGATCATCCTCTACGGTGGCTCGATGAACGCCGGCAACTGCGCGGGTCTGCTGCGCATGGAGAATATCGACGGGGGGCTCATCGGCGGGGCGTCGCTCAAGCCGGACGACTTCGCCCGCATCGTCGACGCGGCGCAGGAGTAAGGGCACGGGGAATAGTGGATAGTGGATAGTGGATAGGGAATAGGGAACTGCCGTCGGTCGCGCCCCCGTGAGATCTCGCACAGGCGCTCTGCCTTGCGAGGCTATGCCTCGCGAGGCGGAACTCCCCCGCACGAGAAAAAACACAATCCGCGCTTGCGGTCCCGCTGCGGCGGGAGAGAAATCACGCGCTTGCCGCGTAATTGCCGGGCGCGGGGGAGCCTCCCCAATACGCGGCGGAGCTTTCCCCGAGAAATTCCCATAAAACACAAACCCCGCGAGAGAAATCTCGCGGGGTTTTGGTTTGCGCGATGCGAGAACGAGAGCGCGATCGCGCAAGGGAAGGCGCGCGCACGGGCGAGCTCTCTCGCGAGATTTGTTCGTGGCGCGGTAGCTCGGCTTTCCTTCGGGCGCGCTCGGTGCAAACAAAAACCCGCGAGGGTCGCCTCGCGGGATGGCGGAGAGGGTGGGATTCGAACCCACGTGCGCTTGCGCGCAAACTGATTTCGAGTCAGCCCCGTTATGACCGCTTCGATACCTCTCCTTGCGCGCACAGTATACCACATCCTGCCGCCGATTGCAACCCCCCGGGGGAAAAGTTTTCGCCCCTTCGGGGGGGATCGTAACCCCGCGGCGGGGGGAGCCGATACCGCTGAAAAGGCGGCCTAAAGGTGGACAGCGGCGGCGCGTCTTCCTCCCGCGAAGCGAGAAATTTTCACTCCACACTACGGTTCACGGGAAGGAAACGCCGCGCCCTTCCCTTTCCCGTAGGAAAAGAGATTTTCCACGCGCTATGGCCTTGCGGGGAGGGAACGCCGTACTCTTCCCTTCCCCGCGTGAAAAGTTTTCAGGAGAACCGGTGCGCGTGGCTCGCGCGATCGGTCTGCCCCTCGCGCCGCTCACGCGCGAGCGCCTCTCTTACACCTCGATGACCACCGGCAGGACGAGCGGGCGGCGGTGGGTGCGGCGGAAGATGTCACGCGAGAGGTCGTCGCGCAGGCGGCTCTTCACCTGTGCGATGTCACGGCTGCCGTGCGAGAGGCACTCCTCGACCGTGTTCGCCGCCTGCTCGCGCAGTTCGGTGATCACCTCGTCTGCCTCGCGCGGGAAGACAAACCCTCGCGAAATGACCTCCGGGTCGGCGAGGAGCGCGCGCTCCTGGACCCCCACCGTCGCGACGACGACGAGCAGCCCGTCCTCGGCGAGGGTGCGGCGGTCGCGCAAAATGCTCCCGCCGACGTCGCTCGCGCCGTTGCCGTCGATGAGGACCTGCCCGGAGGGGACGGTCGTGAGGAAAGAAGCGCCCTCCTCGTCGATTTGCAGCATCTTGCCGATGGTCGGGATGAAGATGTGGTCGGGCGCCATCCCCATCTCGAGGGCAAGCGCGCGGTGCGAGTAAAGGTGCTTGTTCTCGCCATGAATCGGCATGAAAAACTCGGGCCGCAGGAGCGCGTGCAGCAGGCGAATCTCCTCTCGGCAGGCGTGCCCCGAGACGTGAACGTCGACCGTCGGGTCTCGCCAGACCTGCACGCCGCGCCCGAGCAGCTCATTGACGATGCGGTCGACCGTCTTCTCGTTGCCGGGGATCGGGTGAGCGGAGAGGACGACGAGGTCGTCCGGCCCGAGTGTAACCTTCGCGTGCTCGCCGTAGGTCATCCGGAAGAGCGCCGACATCGGCTCCCCTTGCGATCCGGTCGTGATGATTGTCAGCCCCCCCGGCGCGTAGTCGCGAATTTCGTCTATGTCGATGAGGAGGCCTTCCGGGAAGCTCATATAGCCGAGGCGCACCGCCGCCGCGAGTATCGTCTCCATCGAGCGCCCGGTAATCGCCACCTTGCGCCCGTAGCGCGCCGACATATTGATGATCTGCTGCACGCGGTGAACGTTTGAGCTGAAGGTCGAGACGACGAGGCGCTTGTTCTGGCTCTGCTTGAAGATGGTGTCGAGCGCCTCGCCGACAGTTTTCTCGGAGGGGGTGTAGCCGGGGTGCTCGACATTGGTCGACTCGCAGAGAAGGAGCTTGACCCCCGCGCGCCCGATCTCGCCGAGGCGAGTGAGATCCATCATCTCGCCGTCTACCGAGGTCATATCGAGCTTGAAATCTCCCGAGTGAACGATAACACCGGCGGGCGTGGTAATCGCGAGGCAGCAGGAGTCGGCAATCGAGTGGTTGACGCGGATGAACTCGACCTCGAAGTCGTCGACGCGCACAGTGTCTCCCGCCTCCACGCAGACGAGCTCCGGCTCATACTCGAGCTTGTGCTCGGCGAGTTTATTTTCGAGAATCCCCAAGGTAAGGCGCGTCCCGAAGACCGGCGCCTGCACTTTTTCAAGCAAATACGGCACCGCGCCGACGTGATCCTCGTGGCCGTGCGTGATGAAGATGCCACGCAGCTTGGCGGCGTTTTTCTCAATATAGGTAAAATCGGGCAGAACAAAGTCGATGCCGGGCATATCCTCGTCCGGGAAGCCGATGCCGCAATCGACGAGGATCATTTGGTCGCTGTATTCAATGACGGTGAGGTTCTTTCCGATCTCGCCGATCCCCCCGAGCATCACCACCCGCAGGGAAGAAGAAGGCTTTTTCTTTTTGGAAGGCATAAATGAAAACGATCCTTTCAATAAAATAAAAGAGATGAACAAAGTGGAAATTTTAAGAATGCGCGCTACTCCACCGCGCCGGTTTTCCCGCGAGGGCAGTTCTCGCGAGAGCTCGCGAGCGCGAGGAGGGCGGCAGCGGACCCGGCGGCGAGCAGCGCGGTCAGCGCACCCTGCAGGAGCGCTGCCTTCCGCCGCGTGCGGCGCAGGCGCCTGGCGAGAGCCGCGTAGTCCTCCTCGGGGGGAGCGGGCGGCGATGGTTTTTCATCGCGCGCGCGCTTCTCGGTTCTCGCGATGAGGCGGTAAAACTTCGCGCAGCGCGGACAGGCGGAAAGGTGCGAGCGCACGAGGCGTTCGCTCTCTTCGCTCAGCGCTCCGTCTCGAAATAGGGCGTAGACATCGCGCACAAGGGGGCAGAGCTTCTCCGCTTCCCCGTCCCCCGTCTCGCTCCGGGGGGATTTTTTCTTCTTGCAGCAAGGGTGATCCGACATCAAAACGCTTCCTTCTTTCTGTGAGAAAACAATCGCTCGCACCGGCAGCGGCGCGCTTGGGCGCGCTTGGCTGCCCATTTCGTGTTTATCCCACCCGCGGGGAAAAGGTTACAAAGGTGATGACCCGGGGCAGGCGGGTTTCACTTCCCCGCCGGGTCCCTTCGAGAAGGCTCCTCCTCGTCTTCCTTCGCGCGCGGGGCGCTCTCCCTAGGCGATGCCGCCGCGCCCTCCGGCGCTATTGCCGCTCCCTCGGGCGATGCTGCCGCGCGCTTTTCCTGCTCCTCGCGTATGCGCTCGTCGCGCAGGGCGAGGAGTTTTGACTCCTTGCGGCTCTCGCGCCGCTCGAAGCGAATCTTGCGGATAACACCGACGACCACCATCACGATCGCGAGCGCGAAGAGCAAGAGAAACACCATCACGACCGTGAAGGTGTAAACATTGCCGAAAATCACCGCGCACGCCATCGCTGCCCTCAAAACTCCGCGCCAAAGCGCCGCCGCACCCTCTTGCGCGGCCGCCATAAATTACGCCGCAGCGCATTTTTCCCGCTGCGGCCCCGATTTCGCAGCGGCGAACCTCCCCCGCACGGGGCGCTCTCATTCCCTTATAACGTTTTGCGCCGCGCCGCCGCGGGGCCTCTCCTTTGCCCCTTCCCGAGGAGGTGCCGCCCGGAGCCCCGCGCGCTTCCCTGCCCTGCCGCGCCGCAGCTCACCGCCGCCCCCCCGCGCGATGTTCCACCGTGCTTCGCACGATGGAGAAGTCGCCCCGCGTTTAACCGCCGCTCTTTTCGGCGAGCATCTCCGCGACGAGGCGGTAGGTGCGCCCGAGCGAGGGCAGATCCATCTCCTCTGCGGGGGTGTGCACATGGCGCAGCGTCGGCCCGATCGACAAGGCGTCGCCGCCTCCCATTTTCGTGAGGAGCACGCCGCACTCAAGTCCTGCGTGAATCCCAGTGACGCGCGCCTCCTTTGGCGGCGGCAGGGCGAGATCGAGCGCCACCCGCTCGCCGTTCCCCCTCTCCGCCGTCATCACGCCGGCGCCCTCCCCGCTCGCGGCAAACTTCCCTCCCCCGGCGCTCCCCTCGCCGCGGCTGCCGCTACTCGCGCGCTCCTCCGAGTTTTCTCCCTCCTCGAGGGCGAAGCTTGCATACACCTTCTTGTACGCGCGCAGATAGGTCTCGCGCAAGTGAGAGGAGGGGTCGGGGCGCCAGCCGGGCGTGCGCTCTCCCGCGCGATAGTCCATCGCGCAGACCTTGGCGAGCCGCGCGAGCCGCTCCCCAAGATAAATAAGCTCCGCGTCGTCGGCGGCGCGGCTGTAAACATCGAAGGTGAAGGCGTCGCTCGTCCCCCTCGCGATACCGAGGTTAGAGGAAGTCTCAA
The DNA here is from genome assembly GCA_964645985.1 of uncultured Lachnospiraceae bacterium. Taxonomy (GTDB): domain Bacteria; phylum Bacillota; class Clostridia; order Oscillospirales; family CAG-272; genus CAZYCC01. The sequence continues at coordinate 7,888 of CAZYCC010000065.1, forward strand.
CGAACCCCGGGAGAGTTTGCGAGCGCGCGAGCGCGCCGTTTGGCAGCAGCGATAGGAAGGACAGAACCCGAGAGCTCACGCGGTAGCTCTGCATTCGCTCTTGCGGGGGGTGTTTTGCCACCTTGACGCGCAGCCCCGCGTCCTCGCGCGAGAGAGTGGGGCGCAGCTCTTCCGCGAGCTGCCGCAATCTCGCCATCGCGGCGGGGCGATCCTGCACGGCTATCGTCGCCCGGCAGGTGCGCGGGATCGCGTTGTGCTTGCCTCCGCCCGAGAACTCCACAAGGTTGCACACCTGCTCGCGGTAGAGCAGGGTCAGCAGCCGCCCCATTAGCAGAATGGCGTTTGCGCGGTTCTCGCCGATGTCCTGCCCGGAATGCCCGCCGAAAAGGCCCGAGATCTCAACGGCGAGGGCCTCCCCCGCAAAGGGCACTGGCTCCCCCGGCAAAGTAAAGTGCGATCCAAGCCCCCCTGCGCAGGAAACGATAGCGACGCCCTCCTCCTCCGAGTCGAGGTTCAGGAGGTGCTCCGCGCGCAGCATCGCGGGGTCGAGCGCGAGCACGCCGCCCATCCCGGTCTCCTCACTCGTTGTGAAAAGGCAGGTGAGCGGCGGGTGCGGCGCGGTTTCATCGTCGAGGAGTGCGAGCGCGATGGCTACGCCCGCCCCGTCGTCCGCGCCGAGCGTCGTGCCGCTCGCCCGTACAACCCCGCGATCGAACACCGGAATGATGGGGTCACGCGAAAAGTCGTGGCGCACGCCCTCCTCCGCCTCGCAGACCATATCGCTGTGTGCCTGCAGGGCGAGAGGCGGCTCGTCCTCGTAACCGGGTGACGCGGGGGCGTAGATCGCGACGTTGTTCGCCTCATCGCGCGCGAAGGGTAGACCGCGCGCGGTGGCAAAGGCGCAGAGATAATCGGCGATGCCGCTCTCACTACCCGAACCGCGCGGGATGGCGCAAATCTCCTCAAAGCGGCGATAAAGCCGCTCCGGGCAGCGGCAGGCGGATAAAATCGATGAGGATAACATAATTATGCCGGAAAATATTTCGAGCACGAGCGCCTCACTTCACCGCGACGGCGTACCTGTCGCCAACCGCAGTACCATCGGCGGTGCGGATTGTGAGGAGATAGTTGCCGCTCGGCGGCGCATCAAAGGTCACCGTGTAGCTGCCGC
>CAZYCC010000066.1:0-8957 GCA_964645985.1 uncultured Lachnospiraceae bacterium
CCCCCACATAACGAACTGTTTCGGTGAGCGGGGTGTGTTCCTCTTTGAGGAGTGAAATCGCGGCTCAGGGGAAGCACAAAAAGATTGATAGGATTATCGGAAGCTAAACAAATCCTTGCCCTTCGGGGGATGGGGTATTTCGGGGAGCGGGGTGAGGATTAGCGTGATTTTGCACTGCTATATCCTAGATATAGTTTTCGGGAAAACGGTACTGCCGTTACCGTAACTTGAACTGCCGTTTCTAAATATAGTTTTCGGGAAACCCCGCTGCCGTTAACGTAATTTCCCCTACTCCCTCGCGACCGTGGTGCCGCGGTTAGGTTAGTGCCGCTCGTTGTAATTTCGCACTGCCCCGCTCGCCCCCGCGGTTTTGCGCGCTCGCTTCCCATCGTGCAGCCGTTTCCCAGCGGAGCTCCCCCCTCGATATTTCACACAAAAATCGCGTTTTGCAAAAACTCGCCTCCCTCACAAAAATCCCCCGACCGCCTGGTCGGGGGATTTTCTTCCATATTATCCTACCACTCCTCGCAGCAAATCTCTCTATTCCGCCTCCGCCGCTCGGGGGGGGGGGGGCAATTCGCGGCGCGGGGGAGCTGAGCGTCACGCGAACAGCGCAAAATTCGGGATGATCGTCGTGAGGAGGAAGAGAAAGGGCGCGGTGGCGAGGACGCTGTCGAAGCGGTCAAGCAGGCCTCCGTGCCCGGGGAGGATAATACCGTAATCCTTCGCGCCGTAGTGCCGCTTGACCGCCGACATCACAAGGTCTCCGAGCATCGACGCGACCGACATCACGGCCCCCGCCGCCGCGAGCGCAAGATAGCGCGGCGTAAGATCGAATATTTTTCCGACGACAAATCCGTAGAGCAGCACGAGCCCGACGCAGCAGATAACGCCGCCGATCGCGCCCTCGACCGTCTTCTTGGGGCTAATCTCGGGGATCAGCTTGTGGCGCCCGAAGAGCCTGCCGCAAAAATAGGCGAAGGTGTCGCTGCCCCATGCCGTCAGGAAAACGAGCAGATAAAAATATTTCCCGTTCGGCATATCCCGGAGCAGAATCACCGAGGAGAAACTGACATTAACGTAAAATTCAAGTGAGAAAAGTGTTAAAAGGTCTGCTAAATTGGTTTTGCCTTTCGAGAAGACCGCAAAGGATAAAAGTAAAAAGAGATAAACGAACCCGGTCATCGCGGCAGCCGCGAAAAATCCCTCGCCGGTGCTGCCGGCGGCGAGGCTCCACGGGGCGCGACGCGCGAAGAGCGGCAGCGCAAGCGCGAAGACATAGGTCGGAGCGGCGACCGATACCCTCTTTGCAAGCCCGGTGCAGCGCAAGAGCTCATAAGCGCAGATCACGCAGATGATCTGGAAGAGCAGCACAAAGGCGAGCGTGTCCGAGAAGATTAAAAAAGGGAGCAGGACGCCGAACGCGACGATCGACGTGATGACGCGAACAAGCATAAAGAAGGCGATCGAAGGGAGGAGCGAGGCAGTTTCGAGCCGAGAGGAAATCAGAAAAGTGCTATATTTTTCTTTTAGCGCGTGAGAATGTGACCGATTCGAGGAAAGCAAAATAGTGCTAAATCATATCCATTTTAAGTTTTACGCAGACTCATCCTTTTCCATCTTCGCCAGTCGGTCCGCTTCTCAAGTTTGCCGCGATTCTGCGAGCGCGCGAAAGCTTTTTGCCGCGGCTTTGCCGCTGCGAACCGCTCGCGATTCTTTGCGGGCGCAGCCGCACGGCCCTTGCGCCGCAGCAAGCCCGCGGGAGCTTTCGCGGGCGTACCCCCCGGGATCAATTGTGGGCAGAGTTCGCAGCTCACAGCAGAAAATAGGAAATCAACCGCAATATTGGGGGGCCGCCGCGCCCTCAGACGCCGCCGAAACGGCGGGTGCGGGATTGGTAGGCGGCGATGGCGCGTTCGATGTCCTCCTCGCGCATATCCGGCCAGAGCGTATCGGTAAAGTAAAATTCGGCGTAGGCGCTCTGATAGAGGAGGAAGTTCGATAAGCGCTGCTCTCCGGCGGTGCGCACGATGAGGTCGGGGTCTGGGAAGTCGGCGGTGTAGAGCTCGCGCGCGAGGCGCTCCTCGGTGACCTGATCGGCGGGAACCCCTTGCGTGATGAGGTTTTGCGTCGCGCGGACGATCTCGGCGCGTCCGCCGTAGTTGAGCGCGACGCCGAGCAGCTTGTGCTTTTCGCGAGACTCCTCCTCAAGGGAGACCATCTCGCGGCGCAGCGGCGCGGGGAAGGCAGACTTGTCGCCGAGAAAAACAACTCGCAGGTCGCGCTCGGCAAACGAGTGGAAGGCGTCTTGCAGGTAGGTGTGCAGCAGGCGCAGAATAGCGCTAACCTCGGCGCGCGGTCGCTTCCAATTTTCAGTCGAGAAGGCGTAGACCGTCACCGCTTGCACGCCGATGTCGCCGCAATATTCAACGATTTTTTTGAAAACCTTTGCCCCCTCGCGATGCCCCGCTTCGCGCGGCAGGCCTCGCGCGCTCGCCCATCGCCCATTGCCGTCCATAATAAACGCGATATGCGCGGGAAGGTTAGATGTGGGCATAGGCGGTTTTCACGGAAAAACTGCGTATCGAAGCGAGCAAAGAAGTCACGGGGGATCGGGTTAGCTCCGCACCCTAGACTGCCTTGCCCCCGGAGACGGGGATGCCGCGAGAAGCGGCAACCGCGCGCTGACGCGGGGGACGGCTACCGTGGAGCGTGGTGTTCGTTTTTCGCGAAGTAAGGCGGGGACTGACCGCACCGCCGTCACAGCTCCATAATGTCATCGGACTTTTTCGCGACGATTTTCTCGATCTGAGCGATTGAACGGTCGGTTAAGTCCTGCGTTTCCTTCTCGGCGTCCTTGCGGTCGTCCTCGGTGAGGTCGCCCTTCTTTTGCGCTTCCTTGATCTTCTCGTTGGCGTCGCGGCGGATGTTGCGAATGTTGACCTTCGCGCTCTCGCCCATTTTCGCCACCTGCTTTGTTAGCTCTCGGCGGCGATCCTCAGTGAGAGGCGGAAACACTAAGCGCAGCACGGTTCCGTCGTTTTGCGGAAAGGCGCCGAGATCGGCGACTTGCAGCGCTTTTTCCGCCGTTTTGAGCAGCGACGGATCCCACGGTTTGACCGTGATCGTGCGCGCGTCGGTCACCTTCACCTCGGCAACCTGCGTGAGGGGCGTTTGCACGCCGTAATATTCGACCGTCACATGCGAGAGGATCGACGCGTTCGCGCGTCCGGCGCGCACCGTCTCGAGCTCCTCCTCGAAGACCGCGATGCTCTTCTTCATCTTTTCTTCGGTCGCTTTTTTGTCAAACATAACTGCCTCCTGTGCATCGGAAGTGGACAAACGGATGAGATCGAGCGGTGGGGCGACGGGGTCGGGTGTTCAATTTTAGGAGAGATGGAGCGCAACTTGAACATATCGGTGCAGATCAATTTACAATAGCGGATAAGAAAAGTGTAAATCGATGAGAGAAAAAGTTCAAATTTTGCGCGTATGATGGGCGACAATTAAAATGACGGAAAATTCAAGGAAACGGCGGAAATATTCTCGCTTTCAGCTAATAGGATGTTCCCACTTCGGCGGGATAGCCGCGCTTTAAAGGGAATTTTTTGCGGCGCTTGGCGATACCCTCCCGCTACGGGCAAACGCGCTCACGCGTGCACGAGCGTGCCGATTTTCTCTCCGGATAGCGCGCGCAGAATGTTTTCCGGGTCATCAAGGCCAAAAATGAGCAGCTTTTGGTGTGTGCTCTCGCAGAGGGCGGCGGCGGCGAGGTCGATGACGCCGAGCTTTCCGCGCAAAATCTCATCGAAGGTGACCTCGTCAAGGCGGCGCGCGGTGGGGTCGGTGCGCGGGTCGGCGGTATATACCCCGTCGACGTTTTTCGCGAAGAGCAGCAGATCTGCCTCAAGCTCCGCGCCGCGCAGGACAGCGGCGGTGTCGGTCGAGAAGAACGGCCGGCCACTCCCGCCCGCAAGGAAGAGAATTTCCCCGGTGCAAAGCGCCGCGAGCGCGCGATCCTTCGTGAATAGCTCGGCGACGGCGGGCATTTCGAGCGCGCAGAGGACGCGCGCGGGAAGACCCTCGCGGCGGCAGGCGTCGCGCAGGGCGAGCGCGTTTATCGTCGTCGCGAGCATTCCCATTGTGTCGGCGGTCGGGCGATCCATCCCGTCGCCCTCCCGCGCGCCGCGCCAAATGTTCCCGCCGCCGATGACGACCGCGACCTGCACGCCCGCCTCCCGGCAGCGCCCGAGCGCCGCAACGACGCTCTGCAAAAAATCGTAGTCAAATATGCCGTCGCGTGCGCCGATCGCCTCTCCCGAGAGCTTCAAGAGGACACGGCGGTAAATGGGGTGAAACATAAGTTCTCTTGAGTATGGCAATGCGTGGTGTATTCTGCCGCGAAAATGAGAGTCCCGATCGCCGCGCGATTGTCTCGCGCGCGGTGCGCTCTTTCGCCGCGGAGAGTGTTTTTCGCTGTAAACACGTGCCCGCCTTCATGTCACGCGGCAGGGAGGGGCGCCGCAGAACGAGGGCTGTGTCCGTGCAGCGGTCGCCGCTCGGCGGGGCCGCCGGATTCTCCCGCGCGGGGGCTGCGATGGAACTTTGCGAAACTCCGCCTCGAAAACGAGCGGTGCCCGCGCGAAGCACCGCAGCGGCGCATGGCGGCGCAACCCTGTGGTAGTGCGAAGACGAAAGGCTGCTCGCGCAAAGCGGCGGCGCAATAGGCGCGGCTCGCGCAAGAAGGGCGTCCCCCCCGCAAAGCGCTCATCTGTTCTCGCGAGCGCAGCATAACGAAAGCAACTTCGGAAGGGCGAAAACCTAAGCGCTCGCGCGAAGTGCAGCAAGGCGGGGTTTGCGGCGGCGCGCAGCCGCTCTCTCGGCGAGCGAATGATTTTGCTTCGAGCGAATGCTCCCGCGCGCCGCGCGCGATATTCTGCCGCAAATCCCCCTCGTTTCGGGCAAACGCGGGAAAATTTTGATCCCCCGGCGGCGGGTTTATGGACTTATCGCCGCAAAACCCGCGGTTTTCACTCGATAACTTCAACTAAGCGGGCGATGACAGCGTAGCGCTCGTTGGAGGTGCCGTTCGTGCAGGTGGAGAGCGTCAGGAGGCGCGTGTCGGGGGTGAGGGTTTCGTCGGTGACGCCTTCGCGCTGCCACCAAGAAAGGCTCCGCATTCGCCGCGCGTAGGACACAAAATCCTCGTCGCCGTAAAAATAGATGTTCGCGTAGCCCGCGTCGCTCGTCGTCTGAAAAAAGGCGATGACCTCGTAACGGTAGAGCCCCTCGGGCGTGTAGAGCTTGACAAACGGGTGCTCGTTGAAAAACGCGCGGTCGGTGTAGCGCAGGAGCTGGTTGAACATCGTGCCCTGCGTGCGGATGTTGTGACCGTAAATGACAAGGTTTGGATTGCGCAGCATCGCGCGCTCGCAGCGATAGTCAACGTAGACCGATCCCGCGCTCGTGTAGCCTCCCGCGTAATCGTGTTTGAGGTAGTAATCATTGTCGGCGCCCTGCACGACCGGGTAGTCGACGTTCGTCCCGTCGACCACCATCCACCCGAAGATGTCGGGGTAGCGCTCGCGCAGGGATGTGAGGCGCGCGCGGTAAAGCTCGACGCCATCACTGTCGGCGGTCGGCTCCTCGAAGTGAAATTCGCCCGAGAGCATTTGCGTGAACGCCGGAATCTCCCCTTCGGCGGGCGAATAGGTAAGGGGCTGTTGCCCGCTCCCCCCGCTCTGCTCGCCCTGCTCATCATTTGAGAGCGTGAAATTTTCGGCGAGCGCCCGATAGCGCCGGTCGGCGAGGCGGTAGGTGACAAGATCGACCGTGACATCGGTCGCGGCGATAAGGAACACCGCGAGTGCGAGGAGAAAAATCAGCGGGCGCAAAAGAGCTCGCAGCACCTGCGCGGGCGAACGCTTCGCGGGCGGCGCGATGTCGTCGGCGCGCAGCGCGATAAGTGAGTCGGCAAAGGAGAGCGGCGCGTCATCGGCCGCGCGAGATCCCACGGGGGGCGGATCCGGCGGGGGCGAAACTGCCGCCGCAGCGGGGAAAATCATGCGAACCTAACCCACAAGCGCAAGGGGAAGGGAAGAGTGGTGAAACCGGCGAGGGGGAGAATTTGCGGCGAAATAAGCGCGGGAAAATGCCGCGAGGACGATAGTTTTCGCGCGCCCGAACCCCTCTCCGCGGCGGGAATATCGGGGAATCGAGGAGGCGACAGGTCGCCTGACCTCCAAGGACGCGGGGACAGCGGCCTCCGGGGTCGCCAGGGAATCTGTGCCCGGGTCAAGGGGAAGGGATATTCCGGCACCGGAATTTTTTCCCCGCAGCTTCGGGTATTGCCGCTCTCTCGCGCAGATCAAACCCAGATGAGAGAGGCTCTCGCGCGAGCGCGGGGAAGAGCGCTCTTTGAGGGCTTTTCTGCTGCGAGAGGGGACACTTCCCGCGCGAGAGGTTACTTCTCTTTCTTCGCGGGGTAAAAAGCGTAATTTTTGTGGGTCGGCGGGATGGTCGACGCCTGCTCGAGATAGGCAAGGAGCGCCGCCGGGTCGGCCTCGCTGTGGTAGAGCGCGCGGCATTCGGGCGACATAAACCCGCCCTCTATTGTCTTTTCAAGGAGCGAAAGCAGCGCGTCGCACGCCCCCGCGAGGTTGAGGATGCCAATCGGCTTGTCGACCACGCCGAGCTGCCGCAAGGTCAGCACCTCGAAGAACTCATCGAAGGTGCCGACGCCGCCCGGCGCGATGACGAACACGTCTCCCATCGCACGCAGGAACGCCTTGCGCTCGTGCATCGTCTCTGTCGTCAGCATCTCATCGCAGCCGCGGTAAAGCAGCCCCCCGACATCGAAGAGGTCGGCGGGTGTAATGCCGACGACCCGCCCGCCGGCGCGATGTACCCCGCGCGCAGCCGCCCCCATCAGCCCGGTCGCGCCCGCGCCGTATACGAGCGTGTGCCCGCGTTCGGCGAGCAGCTCTCCGAAACGCTCGGTTCCCTCGATGAGCGCCGGGTCAATCGCGTCGCTTGACGCGCCAAAAAAGCATACGTTCATAAAATCACCAAGATGAGTATAGCAGAAACGGGCGGGGGTGTCAAGGAAAACCGTCTCTTGACAAACCTCCGTGCGATGAGGTAAACTAACAAGTTCCGCAGAAGCATAGAGGTTCGTATGATAGGCAAATACGATGATCTCCTCGATCGTCCGCGCTGGGAGCCGCGGGAACACGCGCGCATGGCGCGCGAGGCGCGGGCGGCGCAGTTCGCGCCGTTCGCGGCGCTCGTCGGGTACGAGGACGCCGTGCGCGAGCGCGAGGATGCCCACGCGCTCGAGCAAAAGGAGCGCGTGGGGGAGGACGGCGAGGCGATCATTGAGTGGCAGCTGCGTACACTTTCTGCGGCGCTCGCGGCGCGGCAGGAGCAGCGAGAGCTTGAGGTGACCTTCTTTCGCCGCAGCGAGAATCACCCGGGCGGGCACCCCGAGACGCTTATCGGAAAGCCTCTCGCGCTCGACGCGGAGGCGCGGCTGCTCGTCCTTGAAACGCAAAGCGGCGCCTCGCACATCCCAATAGAGGACATTCTCGCGCTGGGGGGCCCGCTCTTCGAGGAGGAGGACGCGCCCTTTTCCGAGGGCGAGCCATGAGCGGCCCCCGAAAATATCCCCGCGGCAGGCCGAGTGGAAAGTGAGTAGTGGTTAGTGGATAGTGGTGAGTGGTGAGTGAGTGGTGGGTGATTGGTCTTATTTCTCGCGGGGGATGCGCGCGAGCAGGAGGGAGCCGTTTTCGGAGAGCCAGGCGTGCCAGCGGCGATAGTCGGGGTAGACCCGCAGAACCTCCTCGTAAAAGCGCGGCGAGTGGTTCATTTCTTTTAAGTGGCAGAGCTCGTGAACGACGACCGAGTCGAGCGCCTCGCGCGGCGCGAGCATCAGCGCGGCGTTAAAACTGAGGTTGCCCCCCTCGGTGCAGCTGCCCCATTTTGTGGTCTGACATCGCACCGTAATTCTCCGGTAGGTTACGCCGATTTTCTGCGCGTAAAAATCCGCCCGCTCAGGGAAGACCCGGCGCGCCTCCTGCGTAAGGCCTCGGTACTCCTGCGCCGTGAGCGGCGTGACAGCTGCGATCTGCCGCCGCCGCTCCTCCATTGAAGCGAGCTTTTCCTCTATCCAGCGGCGGTGCGCCCGCACCGCGCGCGAAATATCCTCCTCGGTGGCATCGCGCGGCGCGCGCACAAGGAGGCCGTGCAGGTCTACGCGCAGCAGAATGCGCGCCCTGTCGCTGCGCTCGATGCGCACCGCGGGATCGCCGGGAAAACTGGGGATGAGCAAAATCACCTCGTATAAAGGGCGGATGAGAAAAGTGTATCACAAATAAAGAAGGAAGTAAAGACGAACCGCAACCTCGGTTTTCCCGCGAGAGCCGCGCCCATAGCGCTCCGCTTTTGCGGGGGCGGCCTGGGATGCGCCTCGCCACCCGCAACAGCAAAGCGAGAGGCTTCCCGCCGAAAAACCGCCGCTTCTCCGGGAATCCGGGGGAGGACAAAAATCGCGGCGTGAGCATTTTCCGAAATATCCGAAATATTAAGAATAATCGAACAAGGTTGCTTGACATAAAGCCGGAGAATATGCTATACTTTTTGCGTTCTTTTTCCTGCGGGCTTGCGCCTCGCGGGGCGCCCGCGAGAGGCGCTTTTCTCGTTCCGATACCCGCTTTTTTCGCGAAAGGAGTTCAAGATGAAATCCAACTGCAAGACAGATCTGCGCCGGGCGATCCTCACAGTGGCGCTTGCCCTGCTCGGAATTATTGTGCTCGCGCTCTTCCTCGAGCAGGCGGCTCCGGCGCACGCGGCGGCGGAAATCGCCTCTGGCTCTTGCGGGAAAAACGGCGACAACCTCACTTGGACCCTGACCGACGACGGCACCCTCACCATCGAAGGCGAAGGGGAGATGGAGGATT
>CAZYCC010000067.1:0-8663 GCA_964645985.1 uncultured Lachnospiraceae bacterium
ACCCTGACCGACGACGGCACCCTCACCATCGAAGGCGAAGGGGAGATGGAGGATTTTAGTAATAGTGATGGCGCGCCTTGGGAGTCTAATAGTCCCTTAATCAAAAATGTCGTCATTAAACAAGGTGTGACAAGTATTGGCAATCGTGCCTTTCGCGATTGCACTTTACTACCCTCAATCAACATCCCGGAGGGCGTGACAAGCATCGGTATGGGAGCTTTTGACGGTTGCACATCACTTATCTCGGTAAACATCCCGAGCGGCGTGGCGACCATTGGCAATGGAGCTTTTCATAATTGCACATCACTTCCCTCAGTGAACATCCCGGACAGCGTGACGACTATTGGCAAATGGGCTTTTGAATTTTGCTCTTCGCTTGAGACCGTTTCCATCGGAAATGGAGTAGAGAGTATCAGCTATGCCGCCTTTGACGATTGCACCTCGCTCGCCTCAATTCACATTCCCGATAGTGTGACGACCATCGACGATTTTGCCTTTGCTGATTGCACTTCGATTACATCAATTCACATTCCCGATAGTGTGACGAGTATCGGCATCGGGGTTTTCGAGAATTGCACTTCACTACCCTCAATCAATATTCCGGGCAGCGTGACAAGTATCAGCAAGCAAGCTTTTGACGCTTGCGCTTCGCTTGCGACTGTTGTCATCGGAAACGGCGTAACGAGTATCGACGAGTATGCTTTTGAAGATTGCACTTCGCTGTCCTCAATCAATATCCCCGAGGGCGTAACGAGTATCGGCAAGCAGGCTTTTTATAATTGCGGTTCGCTCACAACAATCAACATCCCCGGCAGCGTGACAAGTATCGGCAATGAGGCTTTGGAAGGTTGCAATTCCCTTGCTACCGTTGTCTTAGGAAATGGTGTAACGAGTATCGGCTATGCTGTCTTCAGGTCTTGTAACGCGCTATCTTCAATCAACATCCCGGGCAGTGTAACGAGCATTGGCAATTCAGTCTTTGCGTCTTGCGACTCGCTTGTTGCCATTACAGTGGATGAAAACAGTTCATCTTTTTGCGACCTTGACGGGGTTCTATTTAACAAAGATAAAACAGAAATTCTCGTTTATCCGGCGGGGAGGAGTGGTTCAACGTATGAAATTCCCGGCGGCGTGACGAGTATCGGCGATAGGGCTTTTGAACGCTGCGCCTCGCTTATCTCAATTAACATCCCCGACGGCGTGACGATCATCGGCGATTCCGCCTTTGAAGACTGCAATTCGCTTGCCTCGGTTAACATCCCGGGCAGCGTGGTAACCATTGGCGTTGATGCTTTTTCCGATTGCATGTCACTCAGAACCGTTGTTATTGAGAACGGTGTAACGACCATCGGGGATGGAGCTTTTTGGAGTTGCTGGGAACTTACCTCGGTAAACATCCCCGACAGCGTAACTACCATCGGCGATGAGGCTTTTTGTGCTTGCGATTCGCTTGAGGCGGTTATCATTGGAAAAGGTATAACGTATATCGGTTATGGCGCTTTTTCGGATTGTATAAAACTCGCTACCGTGTGCTACCCGGGTACAGAAGAAGAGTGGAACAAAAATGTCACAGTTGAAGACGAGAACGGATGGCTCACATCCCACCTCATTTTCGGGGTGACCTCCTACGTTCCGGTGACCGGTGTCACGCTGAGCGCGGGCGCTCTCACGCTCGCGCCGGGCGAAGTGAAGCATCTCATCGCCACGATCCTCCCCGTGAAAGCGACCAACCAAGCTCTGCGCTGGAAAAGTGACGACCACACGGTCGCGACGGTCGATGAGGGCGGCAACGTCACGGCACTCGATGAGGGCATAGCGGTGATCACTGTCACCACGGTCGAGGGGGGATACACCGCAAGCTGCACCGTCACGGTCAGCGCGGGAGACGATCCCGCGCCCAATGTTCTCGTCGGCGATGTCAACGGTGATGCTGTTGTAGATGCCAAAGATCGCACCATGATGGCAAGAGCGCTTGCCGAGTGGGATGGATATACGGTTGACCCAGTGGCTGCCGATGTGAATAGAAACGGCAAGTTTACGTCTATCGACCGTACCATTCTCGCGCGGGCGCTGGCCGGATGGGAGGGGTACTCGCTCGGGTAAACGGCGGCGGCGCGCGGCGAATCTCTGACGCGCGCAAAACCCTCTCACCAATGCCCGGCGGGCGCGCGCCCCGCTCCCCCGGGCCGAGCGCGTTCCGCGCGATTTTTCCGCAAGTTTTCCCCTCTCCCTCTTGACAAGGGCGGCGGGGCGCGGTATACTATTTTTGTGTAAATGTCCCCCGCGGAGGATTTTATGGCAAAGAAAGAGAGTACCCCCGGCGTGAAGGAATCGCGCGAGCGCGTCCCGAAGGAAAATCGCCCAAAGACCAAGCGCGCGCCCGGAGAGAAGCGAGATCTGACCACCCTCATGAACGTGCTGACCGCTGTTGTGATGGTCGTGGTCTGCGTGGGGCTGACCGTCTGGAACATCATTCTGCAGTACCCCGACGGCGTCCGCAAAATCGACGGAACCTTCACCGCCGCCGTCTTCACCGACATCGTCGCGTTCGCCTTCCTCGGCGGGCTGATTATGTTCGGCGTGCGCAAGCTCGTTCTGAAAAAGTAGTAGAACCTCGTTAAGATTTCCGCGAGCGGTCTGCCGCGCCGCGCGCCCCGCGTCGCTTGCGTGAGCGCGGGCTTTTCGCGCGGTTCGTCCTTTGCGCGCGGGATGTGTGCGAGGCGCTTCGCGCGAGCAGATCTCTCGCGCAAGGTGCGCACGGCGCGAGAGGGCGGTGTTTTCGCGCTGCCCTTGGGAAAATATGCGCCGCCGCTCCTCTTCGTGCGGCGCGCGCGCTTCTCCCTCCGCTTCGCTTGCCACTAACCGCTAACCACTAACCACTAACCACTACGTTGCCTCTTTGCGCGACGCGCGTGCGCTTCTCCCACGGGAATCTGCCCACGGGCGATTGACCGCCTCGTCTCGCACGCCGCCTTAATAGTCTGCCCGGTCGATCTCATCACAAGCCCCCGCCATGGCACCCGCCTCGGCGGGGGCTTTTCGAAGAGGCTCCCGCTCGCGGCAGCGGAGAGAATGCCGCCGTCCCGGGCGAGGGCTTCCCGTTCCGCATCCTTGCAGGATTCTCAGGGAATGTTCTCCCTCTCGGCTGCGCCGGAATGCAGTCTCCCTCGGCTGCGCCGGGAATACCGCCCTTCTCATCTTCGACCGATAGGGGCGGCATCCGCGCGAGCGTTCCTTCGCCGCGAGGCGATTCTCGCGCGGCAAAACTCTACCTCGCCTCAGGCGATCTGCCCGGCGGCGCCCCACGCAGTTCCCGTGCTCTTGCCTGCTCTCGCGCAAATATCGCCCTTGCTCGCTTCGCTCGCCACCTTGCCGCGGCTTTCCCGCCGCGCGGCGCTCTCCCGCGAATTAACTTCGCCGTGCCCCTCATTTGAGGCATTTTCCCTTTCTTGCAACGTTATCTATGTCCACTTGTTTGCTGCCGGTGAACTTGCATACGCACACCGCGCGCTGCCACCACGCGAGCGGAACCGAGCGCGAGTATGTCGAGGCGGCGCTCGCCGCGGGGATGACGACGCTCGGCTTCTCTGACCATGTCCCGGTTCCCTTCCCGAGCGGTTACACCTCGCGCGTGCGCATGACTGTAGGGCAGACGCGCGGCTATGTAGAGGCGCTGCTCGAACTGCGAGATGAGTATGCCGGGCGCATTGAAATTCTCATCGGTTACGAGGCGGAGTACTACCCCGACCTCTTTGACGCGATGATGGCGAACATCACGCAATACCCGCTCGATTTTGTTGTTCTCGGGCAGCATTTTTCGCGAAACGAGTTCGACGGCCGCTATGTCGCCGACCCATGTGGCGACCGCGCCGCCTTTGCCGCCTACACCGACCAGGTAATTGCCGGGATGCGCACCGGCGTCTTCAGCTACCTCGCGCACCCGGATCTCTTTCACTATGTCGGCGAGGACGCGGACGAGGTTATCACGGTCGAGGCGAGGCGGATATGCGAGGCGGCGCGCGAGACCGGGATGCCGCTTGAGCTTAATCTTCTCGGGATCGCCGCGGGGCGGCACTACCCGGACGAGCGGTTCTGGCGCGTGGCCGGGGAGATGGGTCTTCCGGTGGTCCTCGCGAGCGACGCGCACTCGCCCGGGGCGGTTTATCGCGAGGAGGCGACGCGCGCCGCGCTTTCTCTCGCCGCGCGCTGTCACTTGCAAGTCCTCGACCGCCCGCCCCTGCGCGCACCGTGGAAATAAACCCTCTCGCCGCCCGCAAAAACGATGTTACAAAAAATTTACAAGCCATCCCTCTCCTTTTTTCGCGGCGCCTCTTGACAAATACTCGCGCGTATGGTACAGTTGCTATGAAGTAGTGCCGCGTGGGCGAGCGGACACCGCTGCCGCTTTGTTCATTTCCCGAAAAAATGCCTTATGCAATACGAAGAGCTCACCTTTGACGATCGCGGTCTGCCGTTTATTTTCCATTGCGACACTATGCGCGAGGGCGATTGCGACTTTACCCATTGGCACGAAAACATCGAAATCCTCTACATCCTCGAGGGCGAGGGGCGAGTGATCTGCGACTTTCGCGCGGAGGATGTGCAGGCGGGCGACCTCTATGTCATCAACTCCGAGCAGATGCACATGGTCGAGTCGGATAGTTCCATTAAATATTACTGCCTCATCCCGGACGTCGATTTTTGCGAGCAGGGCGGATTTTCGCGCAAGCTGCACTACCGCTCGCGCTTCCGCGACACCACGATGACGACCCTCTACGAGGAGATTGCGCGGCGGGTTAACGACCTGCGCGACCCCTTCCGCGCGGCGCGCTGCCGCATTGCCGTGCTGCAGCTGCTCATCGAGCTCGCCGAGCGCTTCCAAGGCGGGGAGGAGATCGCCGTCCCGGGCGAGCCTGAGCTGCAGAACATTAAGGAAGCGATGCGCTTCATCAAGATTCACTTCCGGGAGCACCTGTCTGTGCGGGACGCGGCGAAGGCGGCGGATCTGTCCGATTCGTACTTCTCACGCGAGTTCCACCGCATTACCGGCTTCTCCCCCTCCAATTACCTCAACCTCGTGCGCTGCCGCTACGCCGAGAAGCTGCTGCGCTCCGGCAAGTATAAAATTCATACGGTCGCCGAGGAGTCTGGCTTTGAGAACGGGTCCTATTTCTCGCGCACCTACAAGCGCATGATGGGCGTCCTCCCCTCGGATGTCCTCGCCGCCGCGAAAAGATAACCGCGCGGGGTAGCGCATCCAGAGAAAAACACTCCCGCCCCTTCGGCAATGGAAAGCGCGCGAGCCGCGCTCCTCACAAAGCGCCCCCGGGGGTCGCCGGTCGGATAAAACCCCATCTAATACCGAAACGAAAACCCCGCGCACACCTGTGCGCGGGGTTTTGCTGTGGAGGAGGCGCCGCGCGGGGGAGAGTTTCCCGCTCGAAGGAATAAAGGCGGCGCGGTGCGCGCCGCCTCCTCGCGGGAACGCCCCCGGGAAGAGCGCGCCTTTCGAGCGCCCCGAGCCTCCTGTTATCGGATCTGCTGCCCGATGGGCGGCATCGCGCGGGTGTCGGAGCGCGCTTTTCACGCGCGAAAAGCAGGATTGTGACAGGAAAAAACAAATCTGTTTCTTGCATTATTTCGCGCGCGGGGATATACTGTGCTTGAAAGTAAAGCTTTTCGGCTATTGCCGAGAGAGCTTGCGCGAGCTTGCGCGAGGCCGCCCTTGCGAAGCCTTTCCTGAAACTGTTCTCAAGCCGACTTCCCTCGAAGTTTGCTTTCCCCGAGCCGTCTTTTTCAAAAAGGAGGAACTATGTTTGCTTACCCCATCGGTGTCATCGTCGAGTCCTTCACCGGCAAGACCGAGGACGCCATTCACAAGGCCGCGTCGATCGGCGCGCGCGGCATTCAGATGTACATGACCGCCTACGGGCGCCCGGAGAACCATGTCGACAACATGACTCCCGCGCGCGTGCACGATCTCCTCGACCGCGTGCAAAGCGAGGGGATGGTCTTCTCGGCGATCTGCGGCGACCTCGGCGGGGATGAGGGAATGCGCGGCGGCTTCCAGAATCCCGAGGCGAACCCGCGCAAGATTGAGAAATCCAAGCGCATTATGGAATTCGCCAAGGAGTTCGGCACCGACATCGTCACAACCCACATCGGGCAGGTCCCCGAGGACAAGGACAGCGACACCTACAAGGTGATGCAGGAGGCCTGTTTCCAGCTTGCTGAGTTTGCCGACTCGATGGGATCGCACTTCGCCATCGAGACCGGCCCCGAGCCGGCATCGCGCCTCGGCGACTTCCTCGACACGCTCCACTCAACCGGCGTCGCGGTCAACTTCGACCCCGCCAACCTCGTGATGGTCTCGGGAGATAACGACCTCGCGGCGGCGGTCAAGCGCCTTGCGAAATACATCGTCCACACGCACGCGAAAGACGGCATGATGCTCAAGAACGTCGACCCCGCTTCGCTCTACGGCGGCGACACCGACATCACCGACTTCATCAAAGAGGGAGGCGACGCGGCGGTCTCCGAGTCTACCGGCAACCCGGTGCTCGACTCGATCATCGCGGCGAGCAAGAAGGGCGCGCCCTTCATCGAGCTGCCGCTCGGCTACGGCAACGTCAACTGGAACGGCTATCTGCGCGCCCTGCAGGACATCGGCTACCGCGGTTTCCTGACGATAGAGCGCGAGTGCGGCGCCGACCCCGCCGCCGACATCACGCTCGCGGCGAACTTCCTGCGCGAAAAAATCGCGATGCTATGATCGCGCCCCGCTGCGCGGGAACGCGGCGGCGAGGGCCGCCCCCCGCGAGAGGCGGGCGAGCGTGCCGAACCTATATCCATACCTGTTCTGATTTAGGAGGACACTGTGAAAGTTGCTGTCATCGGCGTCGGATCGATCTCCGAGTGCCATTTGGATGCCTATAAGAAGAACAAAGACGCGGAACTCACCGCGATTTGCGACATCAACCCCGAAACGCTAAAGCGCCAGGGCGATCGCTACGACATCCCCGAAAACCGCCGCTTCCTTGACTACCGCGATTTGCTCGCCCTGCCGGAGATCGACGCGGTTTCGATTTGCACATGGAACAGCGAGCACGCGCCGATCACCATTGCGGCGCTCGAGGCGGGCAAGCACGTTCTCTGCGAGAAGCCGATGGCGACCTCGGTGGAGGACGCGCAGGCGATGCTCGACGCGGCGAAGAAGAGCGGAAAACACTTGCAGATCGGCTTCGTGCGCCGCTACGGAAACGACTGCGCGCTGCTGCAGGACCTTGTCAAAGAGGGTTTCTTCGGCGACATTTATTACGCGAAGGCGTCCTATCTGCGGCGCAACGGCAACCCCGAGGGCTGGTTCGGCGACAAATCGCGCGCCGGCGGCGGCCCCTTGTACGATCTCGGTGTGCACGTCATCGATCTCGTGCGCTATATCGAGGGCAACAAGCGCCCTGTCTCGGTCTACGGTGCGACATGGCAAAAGCTGCTCAACCGCCCCAATCTCAAGACCCCGAAGAGCTACTACTCCGCCTCGCGCACAGACCACGACATCTGCGACGTGGAAGACCTCGCCGTCGCGATGATCCGCTTCGAGGACGGGTCGGTCCTATCGGTCGAGGCGTCCTTCTCGCTCAATATCGAGAAGGGATCGGGCGCGATTGAGCTGTTTGGCGACAAGGGCGGCGCGAAACTCGACGGCAGCGACCTCACTCTGACGAGCGAAATGTACGACTACATGACAGACCTTCGCCTCAATGGCGCGAAGGCCGACATGGGTGACTTTTTCGGCAAAGAGATCGACCACTTCGTCGAGTGCTGCCTCCACCCCGAGATCCCCTGCCGCGCTCCCGCCGAGGACGGCGTCACGATGATGAAGATCCTCTGCGCCATCTACGAGAGCGCGAGAACCGGTCACGAGGTCATCATCGACTGAAGCGCAAAAGCAAAAAATCCCCCGCAAAAGCGGGGGATTTTTAGACGAGGAGCAGGTTTTCCTCGGCGACGGAACGCGGGCAGCAAGCCTCCGCCGCGCGAGGAGTTTTGCGCGCGGCGCCGCGGGCGGGGGCAGTGAGGGGGAGGGACACCCCCGCTGAAGGCCGAGCGGGGCAGTGCAAATTACGGCGGAGACACCCCGTTTCCCAGAAAACTATATCCAGAAACGGCAGTGCAAATTACGCTATTCCCAACCCCGCCTCCCGAAAACATCCCCACCCCGAAGGGCAAGGATTTGTTTCGCTTCCGACAATCCTATCAATCTCTTTGTGCTTCCCCCGCGCCGCGAGTTTACTTCGCATAGAGGAACACACCCCGCGACCCGAAACAGTTCGTTATGTGGGGGATCCAAGGGGGAGCGCAGCTCCCCCTTGGTAGGAAACATCCAAGGAAGGGCAACGCCCTTCCTTGGCCGCTTCTCGAGAGAGCCGGGGGAGGGCTCTTTCGGGAAAGAGCACTCCTCCGGATCGCGAGGTGGCGGTTCCCGCCACGAGAACAGTGGGTGCGGCGGCGAGCAGTGAAAATGACCGCGCGGCAGTGGAGTTTCCCGAAAACTTTATTTAGAAACGGCAGTTCAGATTACGATTGCGGCACTACGGTTTCCCGAAAACTATAGTGAACGACAAATTTAATTTTACATAAACGAGCAAAGTTTTTGTAGCTGT
>CAZYCC010000068.1:0-8565 GCA_964645985.1 uncultured Lachnospiraceae bacterium
GAGGCTCCCTGATTGCGGCGAGCGCCCCTATCGGAGCAGGCTTCGCCCTCGCCCCCGCAAAAAATTCTCGTTCCCTCTTGACAATCCCGCGCGCCTGTGCTACAATACATTCTGTCGGCGGGGAACCGCCCGCACCCTTAGCTCAGCGGATAGAGTGCCCGGCTACGAACCGGTAGGTCGAAGGTTCGAATCCTTTAGGGTGCGCCAAAAGCCTCGCGCGCGTCGCGGGGCTTTTTCGTTTGCGAGAGCGCCCGCCCCCCCCGCGGCGGTGCGGGCAAACCCCCGTGCTCTCCTCGCCTCGCCCTTTTCCCATCGCCTCCTCTTGCGCGAGCGGGGGCGCGGCGATTCGCGATCGCTTCTCGAACCTGATTTTCTTCCCCTTCTCTTATGGCTCCTACTTCCATTCGCATTCGCGGGGCGCGGGTGCACAATCTGAAGAACCTCTCGCTCGACATCCCCTTGCAGAAAATCGTCGCGGTCGCGGGCGTGTCGGGGTCCGGCAAGTCCTCGCTCGCGCTCGGTGTCCTCTACGCCGAGGGGTCGCGCCGCTACTTGGAGTCGCTCTCGACCTATACCCGCCGACGCATGACCGGGGCGGAGCGCGCCGCCGTCGACGAGGTGCTCTATGTCCCCGCCGCGCTCGCCCTGCGCCAAAGACCCGCCGTCCCCGGCATCCGCAGCACCTTCGGCACCGGCACGGAGCTGTTAAATAGCCTGCGCTTGCTCTTCTCGCGCTGCGCCTCGCACCGCTGCCCAAACGGGCACACCTGCCCCCCGACCCTCGCCGTCGCCGCGGGCGAGCCGATTGTCTGCCCGACCTGCGGGGAGAGTTTTTTCGCACCCGGCGCGGAGGATCTCGCCTTCAACAGCGGCGGCGCCTGTCCGCGCTGCGAGGGAACCGGCATCACGCGCACGGTCGATGAGAGCACCCTCGTCCCGGACGAGAGCCTCACCATCGACGAGGGGGCGGTCGCGCCTTGGCAAACGCTGATGTGGTCGCTGATGAAAGACCTCGCGCGCGATATGGGCGTGCGCACCGACGTTCCCTTCCGCGACCTCACACCGCGCGAGCGCGAGATCGTCTTCCGCGGCCCCGCCGAGAAGCGCCACGTCGTCTATCAGAACAAGACGAGCGGCGCCGCCGGCGAGATGGATTTCACCTACTACAACGCGACGTACACGGTTGAGAACGCCCTCTCGAAGGTCAAGGACGAGAAGGGGATGAAGCGGCTTACGAAGTTCCTGCGAGAGGAAACCTGCCCCGACTGCGCCGGCACGCGCCTCTCGAGCGCCGCCCGCGCTCCCCGCGTGCGCGGCATTAACCTTGCCGACGCCTGCAAGATGACCCTAGGGGAGCTTTGCGATTGGGTGCGCGGTGTTCCCGCGAGCCTGCCGCCCGAAATGCGCCCGATGGCGCAGAGCATTATCGCCTCCTTTACAGATGCCGCGCGGCGACTACTCGATTTAGGCCTCTCCTACCTCACGCTCGACCGCCCTTCCTCCACCCTCTCGACCGGCGAGCGGCAGCGCATGCAGCTCGCGCGCGCGGTGCGCAACCGCACGACCGGGGTGCTCTATGTTCTCGACGAGCCATCGATAGGCCTTCACCCGGCGAACCTCGAGGGGCTGCTCGGCGTGCTCGACGACCTGCTCGCAGACGGCAACTCGGTCATCCTCGTCGATCACGACACGCAGGTTCTACGCCACTCGCAGCATATGGTCGAGCTCGGCCCCGGCGCCGGGGAGAAGGGCGGCAGACTCGTTTCCGAGGGAACGGTGGAGGAGGTGGCGAGGGACCCCCACTCTCTCATCGGGCCGTATCTCTTAGGCAAGCGCGCGACCCGCCCCGGCGCGAGACCCTCACCGGAGGAGCTATTCTCACGCGGGCGCATTTCCCTCTCGACCGGGAGCCTTCACACGGTGAAGCCGCTTCAAGTCTCCTTCCCGGTTGGGGCGATGAGTGTGATCACGGGTGTCTCCGGCTCGGGCAAAACGACCCTTGTCCTCGAGAGCCTCGTCCCCGCCCTCACGGCGGCTATCGCCGGGAAACCCCTCCCCGCGCATATCCGCGCCATCGACCCCGGCGGCATATCGCGCGTCAAGCTGATCGACGCGAGCCCTATCGGCGTCAATGTCCGCTCGACGGTCGCCACCTATGCCGATGTTCACGACGAGCTGCGCAGGGTCTACGCGCGCACCCCCGGGGCGCGCGCGGGCGGCTACCGCGCGGGCGACTTTTCCTACAACACCGGCCGCCTGCGCTGCCCGACCTGCGACGGAACCGGCATTGTCTCGCTCGACGTGCAGTTTCTGCCGGATGTCAACATCCCCTGCCCCGCCTGCGGCGGATCGCGCTACAGCGAGAGCGCGCGGCATATCCTGCGCCGCGGGAGCACCGGCGAGGAGCTCTCCTTACCGGATCTCATGGACAAGAGCGTGGAGGAGGCGCTGCGCGCCTGCGAGGATCTGCCGCTCGTCGCACGGCGGCTGCGGGTGCTATGCGAGCTTGGGCTCGGCTACCTCACCTTGGGCGAGGAGACGCCGGGCCTCTCAGGCGGGGAGGCGCAGCGGCTTAAGCTCGCGGGGGAGCTCGGGCGCGGGCAGGCGGGCTGCCTCTTCGTTTTCGATGAGCCGACAATAGGGCTGCACCCGCGCGATGTCGAGCAGCTGCTCACGGTCTTCGAGAGCCTCGTTAACAACGGCGCGACCCTGCTTGTCATCGAGCACGACCTCGATGTCATCCGCGCGGCGGACTATGTCGTCGATATGGGCCCCGGAGGCGGCGAGAGCGGCGGGGAGGTGGTTTTCGCCGGAACCCCCGATGCCCTCGCGACCTGCCCCCGCAGCGCCACCGCCCGCTTCCTCTGACCGCCCGCGCCGCGCCGCGCCCGCGCTGCCCTCCTCCGGCTTTTTTCCCGCGCGCGATTGACAGGGGCGGCGCGAGATGCTATACTAAGGGTAAACCCCCCGCGAAAGGAGTCCCCTATGCAACACATTACCACATTGAAAACGCGCGACCTCTGCGAGAGCGCGAAAAACGGCGGCTGCGGCGAGTGCCAGACCTCCTGCCAGTCGGCCTGCAAGACGAGCTGCGGTATCGCCAACCAAGCCTGCGAGAAGCTCTCCCGCGAAAAGGACGCGTGAAGGACGCGCCGCGCGCGCTTCCGCACCCGAAACTCCCGCACGCTCGTGCGGGAGTTTTCAAGGAGAGGGGGGCGCTCCCGCCATTCTTCGCGATACGCCCTCCCCGCGACGCTCGTCCCGCGTTTTCCTTTGTAAGAGCGCCGCACCCCCGCGCACCCTCGCGCCCCTCACCGCACACATTCCTCACAACTTATGCTGCATTTATTTCAACAGGGCGGGAAAAACTTGCTGCTCGATAGTAACTCCGGCAGCGTGCACCTCGTTGACAACCTCGCCGCCGAGATGATTCTCGCCTTCGAGCAGACCCCCTGCGACGAGCTTCTTTCGCGCACCGCCGCGCGCCACCCGGAGGAAGATCCCTCCGAGATTGCCGCCTGCTATGACGAAATCCGCGCGCTGCGCGACGGGGGCAAGCTCTTTACCGAGGACCGCTTTGAGGATCTGCCTTTTGAGGACGACGGCGTTGTCAAGGCGCTCTGCCTGCATATCGCGCACGCCTGCGACCTGCGCTGCGCCTACTGTTTCGCCGCGCAAGGCGGCTACGGAGGCGAGCGGGCGCTCATGCCGCTCGATGTGGGGCGCAGGGCGCTCGATTTCCTCATTGAAAGCTCGGGCGACCGCCACAACCTCGAGGTTGACTTTTTCGGCGGGGAGCCGCTGCTCAACTTCGGCGTGGTGAAGGATCTCGTTGCCTTCGCGCGCGCGCGCGAGCGCGAGACCGGCAAGCACTTCCGCTTCACCCTGACGACAAACGGAATGCGCATTGACGATGAGATCATCGACTTTGTCAATCGCGAGATGGACAACGTCGTTCTCTCGCTCGACGGGCGGCGGGAGGTGCACGACCGCTACCGCGTGGACGCGCAGGGGCACGGCAGCTACGACATAGTCGTGCCCAAATTTCAAAAGTTGGTAGCGGAGCGCGAGAAATGCGGCGGATCCTACTATCTGCGCGGCACCTTCACCCACGCAAACCCAGATTTTCTGCGCGACATTGAGGCGATGCTCGAGCTTGGCTTCACTTCGCTGAGTATGGAGCCGGTGGTCGGATCGCCCGGCGACCCCTTTGCCCTCACGGAGGAGGACATACCGACAGTCCTGCGGCAGTACGAGGAGCTCGCCGAGCTTATGCGCGCGCGGCGGCGGGAGGGGCGCCCGTTCGTCTTTTACCACTATATGCTAGACCTGGAGGGCGGCCCCTGCATTCGCAAGCGGGTTTCGGGGTGCGGCTCTGGCACCGCCTATCTTGCGGTGACGCCAAAGGGCGACCTCTACCCCTGCCACCGCTTCGTCTCGGAGGGGGAATACCGCATGGGCGATGTGTGGAGCGGCATTACGCGCCCGGATCTGCGCGCGCGCTTCGCCGCCTGCAACCTCTACCGCCGCCCGCACTGCCGCGAATGCTGGGCACGCATTTTCTGCGCGGGAGGCTGCCCCGCCGGCGCCTATTTTGCCACGGGCGACATCGCCGGGCAAAGCGAGCAGTTCTGCACGCTCTTTCGCAAGCGCCTGGAGTGCGCCCTTTACCTTGCCGCGACAAAAGACGAGGACGAGAGGGGATGACGATGCTCTCCCCCTTCCCCGCGTTTGTAAATTTTCCGTAACTTTTTCTCTCCCTCTTGACAGGGGGAGATTCGCGTGATATACTAAACGCACCTCTATGGCAGGGGGCTTTTTGTTCGCGCCGAATGCGCCCGCGCGAAGCGCACGCGAAGACCTCGCGATGACGCCGGGCGGTGCGGGCATTGCCCCCCCCGCGAGGGAGGAATAGAGCGCCGCGCGGATAAGCTCGCTTGTCCCCGGCGCGGCACAAGGGTTGCCGACACACCGCGGCGAGCCGGGGCGATACGCCGCGCGCCGCACGAGCGGGCGCTCGGTCGGGTATGCTCGCGGCGACGCGGTCGGCATCACAACCATCCGCATTTAGGAGGAAACGGTTATGCGCGTTAAAATCACTCTCGCTTGCAGCGAATGCAAGCAGAGAAACTACGACACCACCAAAAACAAGAAAAACAACCCCGACCGGCTTGAGCTGCAAAAATACTGCCGCTTCTGCCGCAAGCACACGCTCCATCGCGAGACGAAATAGGGGGTTTTTATGCCGGATGAAAAAAAGCAGAGCCTAAACGCCCCCACCTCCGTTAATAGCGCGGCAAAGTCCGCCCCCGCCTCCGCCGATGCGAAGGGGAAGGACAAAAAGCCGGAGGACGCGAAGGCGGAGAAGCCGAAGAAGCCCAAAAAGCCGAACATCTTCAAGCGCGCGGGGACGTTTCTCAAGAACTGCGTCATCGAGCTCAAGAAGGTCACTTGGCTGAGCCCGCAAAACACCGTGCGCTACAGCGCGCTCGTTATCGTGGCGATCGTGCTGATCGCGGCGGTCATCGGCGCTTTTGACTACCTGTGCGCGTGGGTGATCAACAGCCTCGGTATGCTCTACTGAGGGACGCTATGCCGGAAAACAACAGCTTTGAGAACCTCGGGCGGCGCTGGTACGTCATTCATACCTACTCGGGCTACGAGAACAAGGTCAAGGCGAACCTCGAAAAAATCATCGAGAACCGCGGGATGACCGACAAAATCTTCGACATCCGCATCCCCACCGTCACCGAGAAGGAGACCGAGGGGGAGGGCAAGCCAAAGGAAGTGAAGCTATTCCCCTCCTATGTCCTTGTCGAGATGATTATGACCGACGAGACCTGGCACGTCGTGCGCAACACGAGCGGCGTCACCGGCTTTGTCGGCCCCGGCAGCAAGCCGATTCCCCTCACCGATGATGAGGTTGAGGACCTCGGTGTGCCGACGCACAGGGCATCGCTCTCCTTCAAGGTGAATGACACTGTCAAAATCGTCAAGGGGGCGCTCGCCGGGTTTGTCGGCGTCGTTAAGGAAATCTCCCCCGACCGGAAAAAGGTCAAGCTGCTCGCGTCGATGTTCGGCAGGGAAACCCCGCTAGAGCTCGACACGAGCGACATCGAACCGCTCGAACCGTAGGAGCCGATCGCAGTAAAGCGAGGTTCTCGCCCGGAAGATCGTCTACCGCTTCTGCGTTTGGGTACGGCGTCAGTTCGCGCCGCCCGGCGCTCGCAGAGTATCCCCGTCAAGTCCCGCGAAAAACTGAGGCATCCCGGAGAGCGTCTGCCCCTCATCAGCGGCGGAAGCGCCGGGATATGCGGGGGGCGCTCCTCCCGCTTTCGGCGGGCGGCGGGAGATCGCGCCGGCGCGTGGCGGTTCATTGTACAACAGTTGGAAAGGCGCTCGGCCGCAGGTCGGTCGCCTTACTATGGTGGGAGAGGGGCAAATTCGTGGTCGTCCCTCGCGAAACCACCGAAAGGAAAAATCGTTATGGCAAAGAAAGTCAGCGGCTACATCAAGCTGCAAATCCCCGCGGGCAAAGCGACGCCCGCGCCCCCGATCGGGCCCGCTCTCGGGCAGTACGGGGTCTCCATCCCTGCTTTCACGAAGGACTTCAACGAGCGCACCAAGGGGCAGATGGGCCTCATCATCCCGGTGGTGATCACGGTTTACGCCGATCGCTCCTTCTCCTTCATCACGAAAACGCCGCCCGCGCCGGTTCTCATCAAGAAGGCGCTCGGGATCGAGACGGCATCCGGCACGCCCAACAAGACGAAGGTCGGCACGCTGACAAAGGCGCAGGTCGAGGAGATCGCCAAGACCAAAATGCCCGACCTTAACGCGGCATCGCTTGAGGCCGCGATGAGCATGGTTCGCGGCACCGCCCGCAGCATGGGCGTTCTCGTCGAGGAGTGAAGGAGGCGCGGATATGAAGAACGGAAAAAAGTATCGCGCGAGCGCGGCTCTCGTCGAGAAAACGAGGCTTTACGACCCCGCCGAGGCGATCGCGCTCGTCTGCAAGACGGCGCACGCCAAATTCGATGAGACGGTCGAGCTGCACATTCGCCTCGGCGTCGACTCTCGGCACGCCGACCAGCAGGTGCGCGGGGCGGTTGTCCTGCCGAACGGCACCGGCAAGACGGTGCGGGTTCTCTGCGTTACCAAAGGGGACAAGGTGCAGCAGGCGCTCGATGCCGGCGCGGACTACGCCGGCGCGGAAGAGTACATCGAGAAGATACAGAAGGAAAACTGGCTGGAGTTCGACCTCATCGTCGCTTCCCCGGATATGATGGGAATGCTCGGGCGGCTCGGGAAAATCTTAGGGCCGAAAGGTCTCATGCCGAACCCCAAGGCGGGCACCGTGACGCCGGATGTCGCGCGCGCCGTCAAGGAGGCGAAAGCGGGCAAAATAGAGTACCGCGTCGACAAGACGAATATCGTCCACTGCCCTATAGGCAAGGTCTCCTTCGGCGAGGAAAAGATTTCCGAGAACTTCGATACGCTGATGGGCGCTATTATCAAGGCGCGCCCAGCCGCCGTCAAGGGGCAGTACATCAAGAGCTGCGTCCTCGCGACGACGATGGGCCCTGGCGTCAAGGTGAACACCGCCCGCGTGGGATAGCTCGCGCGAAACGAGTGCTGCAAAATCACAAAAACCCGCCCCGCAAGGGGCGGGTTTTCTTGCGGAAATCACCTGTGAGGACGGGTTCCATAGAGAAAAGCCACCCTGTCGGGTGGCTTTTCTCCGCCGTACGCGGTTCCCGCCGCGCGCGACTTATGTCATTGCGCGGATGGTGAGGGGATTATGCGGCGGGGGTGGGAACGAGCTGGACGTAGGTCTGCCCTTCGGGGGCGGGAACTTCGTACTCGCCGCCTTCTTGCCACTCGTAGCCTTCGGGAATGGTGATGTGGCTCTCATCGCCGGAGAGGAAGAGCGCGCCTTCCACGGCGGCACCGTCCTCGATGATGATGACCTTCTCTTCCGCGTCCTTCGGCGTGCGAGTCTCATAGATGCGAACGACGCCGGTGACGGTGCCGCCCTTCACGGTAACCGTGCTGTCATCGCCGAAGTGACCGATACCCTCATAGCTGCCGCCGGCGATCGTGACGTCGGCATTGCTCAGCACCATAATGGCGTGAGTCCACCAACTCCCATCCTCGGGGGGTTTCTTAACCGATCCCTCGCCCGTGAAGGTCACGTTCGCGCGGTTTTCGGGTTCGCCCTTGACCACGAAGGTGTAGCTGTAATAATCGTCAGTGCTCTCAACGGTGACGTCTTTATTCAGATCGACGGTGCCGCTCCCCGAAAAAGCGGTCGGACCCGCGTTCGAGGTATCCTCGCTGTAGACAGTCGTTCCCTCTTTGAGGTCGTTAAAGTGCAGTCCTGCGTCGCCGTTGGAGGCAGGAGGCGTGGTAAGAGTCAGGTCATCGTACCCGCTACCGAAGCTGTCGCTCTCGCTGGAGACCTGCGTCGCAAACACATCGACCGAGAAGGTCGCCTGAAGGTTTTCTCTGGGCTTGTTGTATTCATTATCGGGGTTGCCCAGATCGGTGCTCTGGGTGGGTTCC
>CAZYCC010000069.1:0-3391 GCA_964645985.1 uncultured Lachnospiraceae bacterium
TCACGCAGGTCCCCGCGAAGGATCCCACCTGCGAGGAGCCCGGCAACAAAGAGTACTGGAACTGCCCGGTTTGCGGGAAACTGTTTCTTGACACAGATGCGACGTGGGAGACCACATTTGAGGAAGTCATCATCCCCGAGACAGACCTCGAACCGAGCGATGTCGACGGCACGCCGGGCGTGTCCTCGGGCGACCGCACCGCCCTCGCGCGCTCGCCGGGTGGAGGGATTCACGTTCAATTGAACATGATCTGAAAATCGGCACATATGTATGAAAAACCACCCCGTATGGGGTGGTTTTTGCTAGAAGTATTATCAGAAAACAAGTATTACTATTTGAAAGGGAGACCTGTCTCGCAAAAAGACTCCCGGGTTCTACAGACTCAACTCACCGCAGTGCCGAAAAGAACAATGCGCGGCAATGCAGCAAAAACCTCTCTCAAAATATATCCTCAAATAATTTCAAAACTCCCCTCTTTCTTACTTAAAGAATCGCTTAAACCTCGCCTTTCCCGCGAGGTTTTTCTCGCCGAAGGTCTCGCCGAGGCGCCGCAGGAGATCCTTTTGCTCGGTGGTAAGGTTGCGCGGGGTCTCGACCGTGACGCGGAAGTTGAGGTTGCCCTGCCCTCGCCCGCTGCGATTGCGCACGCCCTTGCCGCGCAGGGTGAAGGTCGCGCCGGTCTGCGTGCCCTCCGGCAGATGAAATTTTTCGCTCGCCGGGCTGCCGTCGGGCGTGAGCAGAGGCACGTCGATGTCCGCGCCAAGGCTCGCCTCGGTGATAGACACCGGCAGGTCGCAGTAAAGATCGTCTCCCTCGCGGCGGAAAAATTTGTGCGGCAGCACCGTGACGTGCACGCGCAGCGCACCCGCGTCGCCTCCGTTCTGCCCCTCGCCGCCCATCCCGCGCAGCTGTAGCTGTCCGCCGTCCGGCATCCCGGCGGGGATGTCAATCTCGGTGGTCTTGCGCACGCGCAGATAGCCGCCTCCGCCGCAGTTCGGGCATGGGTTGCGGATGATTTTGCCGCTGCCGCGGCAGGCGGAACAGGGCTGGGTCGACTGCATCACGCCGAGGACGGTGTTGCGTGTGGTCGTGACGTGGCCGCTGCCGTGGCAGGTCGGACAGGTTTCGGGCGAGGATCCCGGCGCGGCACCGGTTCCATTACATTTTCCGCAATGTTCTATGCGATTATAGTTCACATTTTTCTTGCAGCCAAACGCCGCTTCCTCGAAGGAAATATTCAGCCGCACGTCGATGTCATCGCCCGGGATCGGGCCGTTTTGGCGAGTGCCGCGCCCGCCGAACCCGAACATCGAGCCGAAAATGTCGGCGAAATCCTCAAAGCCAGAGAATCCGGAGAACCCACTCGCGCCCGCGCCGCTGTTCTCAAAGGCGGCGTGCCCCATGCGATCGTAGGCGGCGCGCTTGTCGGGGTCGGAGAGAACCGCGTACGCCTCGTTGACCTCCTTGAACTTCGCCTCGGCTTCCTTATCCCCCGGATTCATATCGGGATGGTATTTTTTCGCGAGCGTACGGTATGCCCGCTTGATTTCCTCCTCACCGGCGCCCTTTTGTAGCCCGAGAACCTCGTAATAATCGCGTTTTTCCGCCAAGAAACTCACCTCGAAGAGAAAGAAAGTGAACTTGTGTTAAATTTGCGGCGAATATTTTGTAAATATATGCGTCACGAGTCCGTGCGCATATCATAGAGCAATCGCGCCCTCTTGCGCGTGGCGCTCTTAATTCAAAGAATCGTCAATATTTCCGCGAGATTTGCCCGCACCCCGCGCGCTCTATTTCGAAAAGAGGACGCCACTGCGCCGTGAAACCATCGGCGAACCGTGCGATCACCGCGCGCGAAGCGCGCAAGGGCGCGGCAGGATCGTGCATTCGCGCGGGCGTGCTCTTTCCTCCATGCGCGAGAGGGCTTGTGCGTCATCTCGTGAAAGCGCAGGAGCGGCGTCGGGCGAGGCGCCTCCTCCCGGGAAATCGCAACGCGATTTTAATAAACCGCGCCGCGCCGCGCATACACCAATGAACCGCGCGATCGAGCGCGCTATGAGGGGATGCCGCGCGATCGTCCCGCGAAAACGCGGGATTGCCGCCGCACTGCGGCGATCCTTTCCCGTCCGACGCGGGCGCTGCGCGAACCGAAGCGCGCGGGGAAGCGGCATCTCCGCCTCTACTCCCGCGCCGCAGGAGAGTCGCCGCGGGAAACTCGTTTCGCGGGCTCGCACATCGGCGATCTGCCGGCAGTATGCCGTCGAGCCGCCACATTTTTGGGAAAATCGCAGCACGCGGCTCTTGCGGAGAGAAGCGGGCGAGGATTTGCGCCGCGCCCTCGAATCGGGAGCGCCGCGGGGGACTTGCCGCGCACCGCCACAAACGCCGCTCGGCCGCGATCGCGTAGAGGCTCGGCATGCGCGAGTTGCCGCCCCAATCTGCTTTTGCGGGATCGCGAAAATGTCCGCGCTCCGCACGGTTTCCTGGGATCGGAGCACCTCGCCCCACGGCCTCTCGGCGTGAGTATGTTCCCTTATTTTCGCGAATGCGGAGAGCGGGCTGTTCGAATGCCGCAGGCATTCGGCATTTTGAAAGCCTTCCCGGCGAAGTCGCGCACTCGCGCAAGCGCACGATGGACGCGGGCTCGCTTGCTTTCTCTTCGCCAAGCGGCATTGCCTCGCAAATCGCGCCACGCGGCGGGCGAGAATTTCCCCGTGACGATATGCTCGCCTCTAAAACCGTTTTCCGCGCGCTACTCCGCCTTGGGACAGGTTTCGCACTGCGCGCAGTCGTCACAGGAGGCCGGGCGGCACTGTTCGAGCAGCTCGCCCTCGATGTGGTTCTTTTGACAGTAATCGTACAGCGCCGCCTTGATTGCCTCCTCGGCGAGCACAGAGCAGTGCATCTTGATCGGCGGCAGCCCGTCGAGCGCCTCCGCAACCGCCTTGTTGGTCAGCTTCATCACCTCGGAGAGCGGCTGCCCTTTGATCAGCTCAGTCGCCATCGAGGAGGAGGCGATCGCCGACGCGCACCCGAAGGTCTTGAATTTCGCGTCGACCACGCGGTCGTCCTCGATTTTGAGGTACATCCGCATGATGTCGCCGCAAACGGCGTTGCCCACCTCGCCGACCCCGTCGGCATCGGGAATCTCCCCGACGTTGCGCGGGTTCGTGAAGTGATCCATCACCTTTTCACTATAGAGAGCCATAAAATCCCTCAAAACTGAGAAACCCGAAATATTCGAGAAAATAAACAAATTGTAACTTTTTATCGAAGGCGGAATCTCGCCAAGAAACCCCGCCTTCAAAGCAAGCTGCGCAAAATTGAAGATCCCATACTTGACCTCCTTTCTTTGGTGCTTGGTTGCTGGTTCTTGGTTCGTTTCTGATTG
>CAZYCC010000069.1:3401-8560 GCA_964645985.1 uncultured Lachnospiraceae bacterium
CGGAAGGGAGCGCCGTGCGCGGGCAAACTCTCCCGCGATAGGAGCGCCGGAATTTCTTATGCCGCCCTCGCCTATCTCGCCGCCCGCGCGGGAAAAGAATGGGGAATGTTTGCCCCGCCCTCTCGCCGCGAGGAGAACATCGCCTGTCCCTCACGGGGAGGGCGCTGCACGCCTTTGTGAAGGTGTCCCGGAGATACAACCTCCGCGAGGATGCCGCGCGACCTACGCCCCCTCGCCGAGCGGGGAGAGCTCGCGCAGGCGCGCGACAACGCGGGGAAGCGCGTCGAGGATAACGTCAACGTCCTCGTCGGTGTTCTCGTGCGAGAGCGTCAAGCGCAGCGACCCGTGCGCCTGCTCGTGCGGCAGACCGATCGCCAGCAGAACGTGCGACGGCTCGAGAGATTTGGACGAGCACGCCGAGCCTGTTGACGCGCAGATCCCCGCGCGGTCAAGCAACAGCAGCATACTCTCCCCCTCGATATACTCAAAGGACATATTGAGGTTGCCCGGCAGTCGGTGCGTTTGCGACCCGTTGACGCGGCAGTGCGAAATGCGCGCGAGGATACCGTCGCGCAGGCGATCGCGCAGGCGCGCGACCCGCTGCATATCCGGCAGCCGATCCACCGCGATCTCCAAAGCCTTCGCGAGGCCCACCGCGAACGCGACGTTCTCCGTACCGCCGCGCCGCCCGCGCTCCTGCCCTCCCCCGTCAAGGAAGGTGCGGCAGCGCGTCCCGGTGCGAATGTAAAGCGCACCAATGCCCTTCGGCGCGTGGATTTTGTGCCCCGAGAGCGCGAGCATATCGACGCCGAGGTCATCGACATTGACCGGGATCGACCCGACCGCCTGCACGGCATCGGTGAGGAAAGGAACTCCGTGCGCGTGCGCGACATCGGCAAGCGCGCGAATCGGCTCTATCGTGCCGATTTCATTGTTCGCGGTCATCACCTCGACCGCGACGGTGTCTGGGCGGATCGCCGCAGCAAGATCTTCCGGGGAGACGAGGCCCTCGCCGTCGACCGGCAGATAAGTGACCTCGAACCCTTGCCGCGCAAGCGATTCCGCCGCTCCGAGCACCGCGTGGTGCTCGATTTTCGTCGTAATGATATGCCGCCCGCGCCGCTCTCCCGCCATCGCCGCGCCTTTGAGCGCCCAGTTGTCCGACTCGCTGCCGCAGGATGTGAAGAAGATTTCGCTCGGCTTCGCGCCGAGCAGTTCCGCCACCTTCTCGCGCGCCGCTGTCAAGGCGGCAAGCGCCTCCTGCCCCTTTTCGTACAGGCTCGACGGGTTCCCGTAGACCTCGCCGAAGAAGGGCATCATCGCGTCGCGCACGGCGGGCAGCACCGGTGTCGTCGCCGCGTTGTCGGCATAGACGAAGCGCCGCCCGCGCGCCGGCTCGCCCGTTCTCGAGGATGGGGCGGGGGAGGTTACCCCCTCATTGGGGGAAGAGCCCTCCGGGGGCGCGGCGCTCTCGCCGGGGAGATCTCCCGCGAAAGGCGAGGGTGCAATGCTCTCCGCGAGGTCGCCCAACCCCGCGCTGCTAGACAAGCGAAAATCTGTGTTCATTCTCAACACCTCCTGCCCGCAAACTACCACGTTGCCGCGAAAAAATCGGTGACAAAGTCACGATACAGGCAGAGCGAAGGAAATTACGACAAATATAGTAGGATTTCTCGGAAAGAAAGGTGCGCTCGCCGTGAGAACCCGCGCGTGAAAGAGCGCCACGCAAGGAGGTACCCTGCCGCCGGGATTTTCCGCGACGCAATGGCGAGGCCACACGGGAAACATCGCTGCGGCCCCGGCGATGAGAGGAATAAGGCCCGCCTTGCGCGGGGCGAGGACACTGCTGCTTGCGATGTGGGGCGAGCGCCGCGTTAGGCCTTCGCGAATTTTGCCGCTTCGCTTGTCGCAAGGGCGTCGCAGCGCTCGTTGTAGGGGTGTCCGGCGTGACCCTTGACCCAGACGAGCTCGACCTCGTGCTGCTCGAGCAGCTCGAGCAGCCGCTCCCAAAGATCCGGGTTGAGGGCGGGCTTCCCGTCTGCGCGCCGCCACCCGCGCGCGCGCCAGCTCTTTGCCCAGCCGAGACTCACCGCCTGAATAAGATACATTGAGTCGGAGGTCAGCGTCACGCGGCAGGGGTATTTGAGCGCGGCGAGCCCCTTTATCGCGGCGGTCAGCTCCATGCGGTTGTTCGTCGTCGACGCTTCCCCTCCAGAGAGAGTCTTCTCGGCGCCGTCGCAAACGAGGATCGCCGCCCATCCGCCCGGCCCCGGGTTGCCGCGACAGGAGCCGTCGGTGTACAGCCGCACCTCACGCATCGTAGACCTCGCAAAAATCTTCAATATTATAGTATACCCCCGCACGCGCCGTTTGTCAAGGGGCGCCTCACCTTGACAGCCGGCGTCTCTCGTGTTATCCTTGCGGAGGAAGGGCATCCCCGTCAAGTGAGATCGCCGCGCGCGGCTATTCTTTACCGCGCGCAGATCTTCAGCGCAGGCGATCGCCGCACGCGGGAAATTCCCCGCGCGGCTATCCTTTTGCGGCGCGGGGAAGCTCGCCGCGCTCGCTTCCCGGGGTGAGGTCAAGCCCGCGCGAGCGGGTGGTCTCGCGAGGGGGACGCTCCGCGCGAATGCTCTTTCACCAAGTACACGAGCGCTCATCACCGCGTTTGCCGATCGGGGGTCCTCACAGCGTGCCGAACCCGCCGCGCGAAATTTGCCGCGCTGCGCCCGTCCTCGCGCGGGTGGAGTTCCTCACGCGAGGGCGAGCGGCCCGCGGGGAATGTACCCCGCCGCATTTGCGGAATTTTTTGCGAAAGCGCGTTCGGCTCGCCGAGCGTACATTTGAGTTCCTCCCGCGAAAATATCCTCGCGGAGGGTGATCGAATATCGTCTTATAGATTCTCGATTATGACCACGCCTCTTCTATTCGACTGGAAAATCGAGCGCCGCCCGGTCGGCGCGCCGCTTCTCGTCCCGTTCCTGATGAATGAGGCGCACGGCACGCTTGCCGTCGAGGTCTACGAGGACGCACTGCCGATTGCGCGCGACTTTCTCTCGTCATCCCCCGCTCCCTTCCGTAGCGATGCTCTGCGCCGACTTCACGCGGCGTTCGCTCCCTACCTCGCGCGCCTCGGGTATCGCGAGGAGCCGCGCGGCGCGACTCGCTACTACGAGAGCTATCTCCTCCCGCGCGGCAGCGCCCCGCCGCCTCTTCCGACGATTGCCGCCGAGCTGCGGCTTTTGCGCGAGGAGGACGCGGCGCGCCCCTGCCGCCTATCGCTCGACCCCGCTCTGCTCATCGCGCGCTGCGCGCGCCGCGCGGATCTTCCCGCCGCAGCCGCAATTTCCCCGCAAACCGGGGAGATCCTCTCTCTCGCCGCGGTCGGCGACGCCGAGGAGGGCTCGCGCGTGCGGGAAATTACCGTCGAGACCGTGCGCGCGGCACGCGGGCAAGGCTTCGGGAGCGCGGTGGTCGCCGCACTCGCGCGGGAGCTGCTGCGGCAGGGCTACACCGCCGCCTACTGCACCTCGCGCTATAACTGCCCCTCGCGCAAAATCGCCCGCGCGCTCGGCTTTCTTTACGACGGCCGCTTTGCCGCGGTTACCGGAGAGGCGATTTGAGAGAGCGCTCGCGGCAAAGAAGAGGCGCGCGGGGGAAAAGGGGCACCCCCGGCAAAGGGATATTTTCCGCAAGCACGCGGCAAACCCCTCGCGCTTTAAAGGGAAATTCGCGCATTTAACTAAAAATTTTCACGGAAAACCAGATCGATTCGTGATTTATTAGAATAGGGCAAGCGGCGGCATTGCGCCGGCCGCGCTTGACATCTTTTCCACTTTTTGTTATACTTCCCCCATAATACAAGGAGGATCGTATGGCAACTTCCCCTCTCGCGGAGCGGCTGCGGCCGCTCGATTTTTCGTTTGTCGCGGGGCAGGAGGGGCTCGTCGGCGAGCGGGGGGTGCTGCGGCGGGTGTGCGCGCGTGGGCGGCTGCCGAATATGATCTTCTTCGGCCCTCCCGGGACCGGAAAGACCACCTGCGCCGCGATCGCCGCGCGGCAGTCCGGCATGGCGCTACGGCGCCTCAACGCGACCTCCGCGACGCTCGCCGATGTGAAAGAGGTCCTCGCCGAGGCGACCCGCCTGCCGCCCGAGGGGGGCATTCTCCTCTACCTTGACGAAATTCAATATTTCAATAAAAAACAGCAGCAGTCGCTGCTCGAGCTGATGGAGGACGGGCGGCTGACGCTGATCGCGGCAACCACCGAGAACCCCTACCTCTATGTGTACGCGGCGCTGCGCTCGCGCGCGATGATCCTCGAGTTCAAGCCTCTCACCGATACGCAAATTCTGCCGGTTCTTCGCCGTGGGCTCGCCCTTTTGCAAGAGGATGACCCCGCGCTTACCGCCTCGGACGATCTGCTCCTCCACATCGCGCGCCTCGGCGCGGGGGACGCGCGCGCCGCGCTCAATCTGCTCGAGGGGGCGGCGATGGTGTCGGACGGGGAGATTACGCGCGAGAATGTCGACGCGCTGCTGCCGCGCGGGAGGGGAATGGGCGACTTCGACCGCGACGGAAATGTTCACTATGACCTGCTCTCCGCCCTGCAAAAGTCGGTGCGCGGATCCGACCCGGATGCCGCCGTCTTTTATCTTGCCCGCATTTTAGAGGGGGGAGACCTCCCCGGCGCCTCGCGGCGCTTGCAGGTGATGGCGGCGGAGGATGTAGGTCTTGCCTACCCCCTCGCGCTGCCGATCGTGATGGCGGCGGTGCAGTCGGCGCGCGAGGTAGGTCTGCCGGAGGCGACGCTGCCGCTCTCAATGGCAGCGATCTTCCTTGCGACCTGCCCCAAGTCAAACTCCGCTTGCATGGCGTATGACGCCGCGAAGGAGGACGTCGCGGCGGGGCGCGGGCGGACGCAGCCGCCCTATATGCGCCCGGTCAACCGCTACGCCGGCTACAAATATCCCCACGACTACCCGCACCACTATGTCGCGCAGCAGTATCTCCCCGATGACCTGAAGGATAAGCGCTACTACAGCTTCGGCGAAAACAAGACCGAGCAGGCGGCGAGGGCCTACTGGGATGCCATCAAGGATGCCCCGGACAGCGGCGGAAGGAGCGGGGGGGAGGCTTAGCCGCGCGCCGCCGTTTCAA
>CAZYCC010000070.1:0-2104 GCA_964645985.1 uncultured Lachnospiraceae bacterium
CGTGGCAGACCATCGCGTCAAGCTGTGTTTTCTGAGCGAGAATGTCGGAGATAACGGCATCAAATTCGTTGGTTCCGGTCAGCCATTGCACAAAACCCATCAGGGGCGTGTCTCTTTGTGAGGAGATAGCCGCCATCGTGTGCTCCAGGATATACTGCTGGCATCCCTTGTGAAGCAAAAACGCGTACTCAAAACGTCTAACCGCCCAGTCTTCCCGCTCGTCGTAAAGGATGCCCTCCTGGACCTCCAAAGTATCGATAATGTAAGGAGCAAACTCAGACATTGCGACAACTTTGCTGACCTCGGCGACAAGTCCGCTCGTATCACAGATGAGTTCGGTCAAGCAGCTTCCGATTTCCACGCCAAGCGTAACTGCGCCGAGTGTCGTCGATACGGTCACGTAAAGCGGGGACGCGGCGAATACACCCCCTCCTTTCATGGGAAAAGTCCCTATCCACTTTGTGATTCCCGCGCCAACGAAAGCGGCAAGACCCTTCCCGCTGATCCCTTCCAAGCTGTCTTTCGCGACGTTTCCGGCGAAGCGCCCGAGCGATTCGATCATTTCTTTTGCTTGCCCCTCGTGGCCGGATGAATAGTTGACATAGTCCATCACGGCTTCCCGCATCTTTGCCCCGTTCCCCTCATCCGGAATATTTTCGGCAAGAACCTTGAGCGTTATTTTCAGTTCGTCCTCTGCGTTCGCACAGGCATTGTACAGCGCTATTTCGTTGACATATTCAACGGTGTCTTGGATGATATTTGCCGTCATTTCCACACCGTCGAGTACGGCGCCCGTCGTGTCAAGATTCGCGAAGGTGTTTTTAATAGAGTTTTGAATCGCCTCTTTATTTTCTGATTTACTGAAGCAATTGAGAATGGCATTGTAAACTTTATCTTCGATTTGATCATCCGGCTTGCGGTATTTGCTCTTTTTGAGCACAGCGTCAAACGCGGTTTCTGAAATATCGATTGCCGTATCTCCACTCGCAATAGTGTACGCGTCATGACAGATGGGTTTGTATATCTCGGTCCACTTCTTCAAAAATTCCGGCGCGACCGAAAGACCAGCGTTTTCGCTCTGCCCAAGGATATTGAGCAGAACATCGGCGAAAGTAATCTGGTAGAAATTGTCAAACTGAAGACTTGCGAATTTGGCGATCTTGTAGGCGGGGTTGTCCTTCAGTTCGACCATTGATTCGCCGTAGATGTTTAGCTTGGAATCTCGATATGTTTTGTTTCCTCCAATGAACAAAATATGGTCGTTCGCGCTCTTCGATGACAGACTATCCACGGTAAAAGTATACGAGTCGGTGATTGTCTGCACACCGTCTCCCGTTACCGTCAGGTCCACCGTGTAGGATTTGCTGCCGGAGGAGACATCAAGCCCCCGCGGGAAGAGCATCAGTAGGTCGTCTCTCGCGGTCCCCGCGGGAAGCTCTTCCAAGGTCGCCGTGTAGGTCTTCACGTCGCCCTCGCGCGCAAAGGACAGCCCCTCGCCGCTGACGCTCGCGCTAATGGTGAGCGGCGGCAGATCCCCTCCCACCCCGCTGTTCTCAAAGCGCAGATAAATCTCGGCGCAGTCAGACGGCCCCGCCGCCTCGCTGTAGAATCCCGGATCGGCGAAATACTGATAAGAGTCAAAAACCGAAGTGAAAAGAGGCGCCGGCACCGGCCCCCTTTGCCCGAAAATGAGGTGTTCGGTGAGGCACGAATTCCATACTCCAACACGGACATTTCTGTTCCATTCATCTTCTGTTCCCGGATAGTATGCGGCAGTAAGGTTTGAGCAATTTCTAAAAGCCTTATCGCCGATGGTTGTCACGCTTTTTGGGATGTTAATTGAGGAGAGCAAATGACAACCATAAAAGGCATAATCGCCAATGGTCGTCACGCTATCGGGGATGTTAATTGAAGTAAGCGAGCCACAATCGTTAAAAGTCCAATCGTCAATACTCGTCACGCTGTCGGGAATGTTGATTGAAGTAAGCGAACCGCAAGATTCAAAAGCACCTAAGCCGATACTCGTCACGCTGTCGGGGATGTTAATTAAGGTGAGCGAAGAGCAACCCCCAAAAGCATAATAGCCGATACTCGTCACGCTGTC
>CAZYCC010000070.1:2204-8465 GCA_964645985.1 uncultured Lachnospiraceae bacterium
TCCCCTTCCCCCTCGATGGTGAGCGTGCCGTCGCTTGTCAGCGTCCAGCGGAGGTTGTCGCCGTTTTTCCCGCAGGTTCCTTGGTCGATCACTTCCGCCGCGTGAGCCTGTGTCCCGGACTGCTCGAGGAAGAGCGCGAGCGCGACGATGCCGAGCAGGGCAAGCGTCACCGTGAGTACCGCCCATAGCCTGCTGTGTGCTTCTCTTGTCGACATAAAAGCCTCCGAAAAAATAAGATAGGCAAGTATACCACAAAGAACTGAGGGGCGTCAAGGAGCTCCTCTTGCACTCCCGCTCGTTTTCTGCTATACTTTTCCTGATTGCGGCATTGTCATTTTTCCCGACAGAGGGGTTATGCGCGTTCGCCTTTTTGCTCTGCTTGCGCTCGCGAGCCTGCTGCTCGCGGCGCTTTCCTGCACGCCGGAGGATGAGGCGTTCGTGCTCGGCGTTCTCGTGGACCTTGACGGGCAGGCGGCGGGCGAGGCGGACCCGGACGAGCTGCACTTCCTCTACGGCGCGCAGTTCGCGATAAACGAAGCGAGAGCCGGCGAGGGCGACGCGCCGCTTGCCGTGCGGCTGCAAATCGGTGACCTCGCGGGCGACCCCGAGGCGGTGCGCCGCGTCTACGATGACCTCACGAGCGATGGCGCGGGGGCGATTCTCACGTCCGCGCCCTATGCCGATGAGCTCGCGTCCGCCGCCGCAGAGGACGGCGTGGCGCTGCTCTCGCCCGACTGCGAGGGGCGCCTCTCGCCGGACGGGGAGGGCTCGGAGGCGCTGTTCTCTCTGCGCCCCGACCCCGCGCTGCTCGGGCGCGCGGCGGCATTTTTGGCCAAATCCGATAAAGTCGCGCGCGCGCACCTCGGGGCAGATGAGGAAAATGAATATTTCACCCTCGCCTCGGACGCCTTCCGTTCATCTTGCGCCGAGTTCGGCGTTGAAATCGCGCAAGACCTCGCCTTCTCTCCGGGCGATGAGGAGTCACTGCGCGAATTTGCGCAAAACCTCGCGGGGCGCGTTGACGATGGCGACGGGCTTTTCCTCGCGTGTGACTTTTCGGCGGCGATGGACAGCGTCGCCGACGCGCTGCAGGCGGCGGGGGTCACGTTTGGGCGGCCGATTTTGCAGGGGGGCGGCGCCGACTACGCGCCGTATGTCGATGAGATTTTCCCGCCGAGCGACGCGGCGCGCTCTCTTCTCTCGCGCTCACTCTGCGTCGGCATCTATCAGCGCCCGTTGCGAAAACTGCCGGGTGAGCCGTCGGCGATCGCGTTCGCCGAGGCGTACGGCTTTTCGTTTGATCCGGCGAGCTACGCCGGGTACGCCGGTGCGCGGATTCTCCTTGAGGCGGCGCACACCGCCCGCTCGGGCGATCGCGGGGCGGTCCTCGCGGCGATGACCTCGCTCAATGTCGCCCTCCCGACGGGAGACCTCACCCTCACATCCGACGGATACGCCGTAGCGCCGCTCTCGGTCGCCAAGTTCCAGATGAGTGCCGAGGGCAAGCTCTTCGAGGCGATGCGCACCGAGAAAATGACTGTACCGTAAAGAACTGCGCGGCAGGATGAAAGAAAAGTAATCGAGCGAGCCGCGAGAGGTTCGGCGCGGCCCGCGCCCGCCTCGCGCGCCGAGGCGCGCGGGAGAGCGGCCCCTCGCGAAATTTTACTTTTTCAAAAAAGCGATATTCCCTCGCGGCGCTCCCTGCCACTTTGCCTTCTCGATTTGTCACTTTTTCGGCTACCCACGGTGATCTCCCCGCGCCTATGCACCCGCTCCGACATTTCCTAACGGTCACGCGCCATCGCCACCTCGTGATGCGGCTCTGTGCGCGCGCGGGGATCCTCTTGCAGGGGCTGCGGCACGACCTCTCGAAATACTCCCCCGCCGAGTTTATCCCCGGCGCGAGGTATTTCCAAGGGAACCGCTCGCCAAACGAGCGCGAGCGCGAGGCGCGCGGCTACTCCGCCGCTTGGATGCACCACATGGGGCGCAACAAGCATCACTACGAGTATTGGCGCGATATGGACATGGCGACGCGGCGGTACGCGCCTGTCGCGATGCCGGTGCGCTACGCCGCCGAGATGTTTTGCGACCGGGTTGCCGCGAGCAAAATCTACCGCGGCGATAGCTATCGCTGCGAGGATCCGCTGCTCTATTTTCGCCGCGGCAACGCGAAAACCGCCATGCACCCCGATACCGCGGCTCTGCTCGAGGGGTGGCTCGTCCTGCTTGCCTCGCGCGGCGAGGGCGCGGCGCTCACCGAGGTGAAGCGCGCCGTGCGCGAGGCAAAGAAGAGCGAGAAGGCAAAAAAGCGAAACTGTGCAAAACCCGAATAACACATTTTTGCGCAATCGCCCGATGGCGCTTCGCCGGGAAGCCTCCCCTGCGGCCCCT
The DNA here is from genome assembly GCA_964645985.1 of uncultured Lachnospiraceae bacterium. GTDB lineage: Bacteria > Bacillota > Clostridia > Oscillospirales > CAG-272 > CAZYCC01. The sequence goes on from CAZYCC010000070.1 coordinate 4,599, forward strand.
CGCCGTGTGAGGGAACCCTCGCGCCTCTTGATCTTTGCCCGCATAAAACCTACAAACTACCCCTCGCCTCGCCGACCCCCCTCGAGCCTGCGCGACAAGCTCCGCCCGTTCTCCCGGCAGCTCCGCCGTTATCTCCGCCTCGCCTGCGGCGGCCGTGCGCCGCAAGCCCGGGCAAGCCCGGGCAATCCCGGGCGAGAGCGTGCCGGAAGGATCCGCGCCTGCGGCAAGTGCGCGATACCTCGCGGGAAGCGGATTTCGCTCTCCCCCCGCGCGAGCTCTCCCGTGAGCGAGGAGCGCGGGTATCCTCGGTCTCGGGCGAGCAGCTCTCCCCCGCGCGAGCGCCCGGGACGATTCGGCGAGCGGCGGCAGAGCGCGAGCGCGAAAAACGGTCTTCACTCTCGCCGCGCCGCGCTTCTTCCCTTTCTCGCTTGGGCGATCGCTCGCGCCTCTCGTTTTTGCCCGCGCGTACCGCTTAACGCGAGCCGACCCATCGCCCGAGGTCGCGCGCCGCTCCCGCGCGGCTGCGCTTATCTCTCTCGCGATATTTTCCTGCGTTTTCTCTTTTGTAAGGATTCCTCTTGAAAATTCTGCGGACGGCGGGGCAGGCGGCGCTCGACGCGCTGTTTGACACCGCGCGGCTGCTGCCCCTGCTGTTTCTCACTTACCTGCTGCTCGAGTGGATAGAGCACCACGCGAGGGGGCGCGCGGCGAGGCTTGTCTCGCGGGCGGGGTCTGCGGGACCGCTGCTCGGCGCAGCGCTCGGACTTCTGCCTCAGTGCGGATTTTCCGGTGCGATGGCGAGCCTGTATGGCGCGGGCGCGGTCTCGCTCGGCACGCTGCTCGCCGTCTTTTTGTCGACCTCCGACGAGATGCTCCCGGTGATGGTTGCCGCCGGCGCGCCCGCCCGCACGATGGGCGCCGTCCTTCTCTGCAAGTTCGGGTACGGCGTTGCTGCGGGGTTCGCTATTGACCTCGCGGCGCGCGCGCGCAGGTTAAACGCCCATAGCGCGAGCAAAAACGAGGCGGAGGATAATCTGCGCGTGCGGGAGATCTGCGAGAGCGAGCACTGCGCCTGCCGCGGGCGCGGGGTGGTCATCGGCGCGCTCGTTCACACCGCGAAGATCGCGCTCTCGCTCGTCCTTGTGACGGCAGCGCTCAACTTCGCGCTCGCCCTTATCGGGCGGGAGGCGGTCGGGCGGCTGCTCGGGGGCGCGCCGCCCCTCGCGGCGGGCGCGGCGGCGCTCGTTGGGCTGCTTCCCGGCTGCGCCGTCTCGGTTATCCTTACGCAGCTGTTTCTCGAGGGGACGATAGGCGGCGGCGCCCTTCTCGCCGGGCTTTTCGCCAATGCCGGCGCGGGGCTGCTCGTCCTCGCCCGCACCCTGCGCGCGGGGGGGAAGGGCGCGCTGCGCCGCATGGTCGGTATCGCGCTCCTGCTCGCCGCTCTCGCGATGGTGGGGGGTCTGCTGCTCGGGTGGGCGATACCGCCCGTAGGAGGCACCGCTTGATTTTCCGGGCGAGGTGTGGTAAAATCATCCTTAGCGCCGCGAGCGCTCGCGGCGCGTTGCCGAGGGGCGAGGCGGCCACCGCGCACTATTCGCGGGAAAAAGGAAAAGAGCCGCGCCTGCCCGGCAGTACCACGCGTTCTTTCGCTCTTTCCCGCCCCCGCGGAATAATGCACTCCCGGGGGCCTTCGGCGGCGCGAAGAGCAGCTTACTCTGCGCCCCCGCCCCCCGCGCCGAAAATGCTATCCCGGAGAGGTATCGAAGCGGTCATAACGAGGCGGTCTTGAAAACCGTTTGGGGGTCTCCCCACATGGGTTCGAATCCCATCCTCTCCGCCAAAACCGGTGCGCTCAGCGTACCGGTTTTTCTTTTGCCATGCGGGCTCGCCCCGATTTTTCTCGCCCGCCCGCGAAGTGTTCCCCGCTCGCGCGGGACTGCCCCGGTTTTCGTGGCAGCGTGCGCAATTACGCTTCGTACAGCGATTTTTGATGATCGTGCCGGGCATCGCCCGCACGATCCGCGCTTCGCCCATCGGCGCTCTCCGATTTTGCGCGGGACCGCGTCCCCGCAAAAGGCGCGGCTCGCGTATCCTGCGTTTGCCGCTTTTCTCAAAAAAGCATAGTCTCCCACCGCTCCCCGGGTTTCCCGAACACCTCGCGCGGTGCCCTCGCGAGAGAGCGTGCGCAAACCGGGGGATATTCCGCGCCGGCTCGGTCCGCCTCGCGCTTGTTTCTCATCCCCGGGGTAGGTAAGGGTATTGCCTGCGGTAGGGGTTTTGTTCGCCGCGCGCTCCCCTCGCCGCGCGATCCGCGCTTCTCCTTGACATCCCGCCCGGCGCGTGATATACTGCTCTTGTAAAATCGCCTGAGAATGGCTTTCGCAATGGAACTCACTCCCTCCCTGCAAGAAATCGAGCGCCTAGCGAGCGGCGGCGACTACCGCGTCGCGCCGGTCTGCTGCGAGCTGCTCTCCGACTTCATTACGCCCATCGAGGCGCTGCGCCGGCTCGCTGCGGTCTCGGGGCACGTTTTTCTGCTCGAGTCGGCGGATGACAAGGAAAATTGGGGGCGCTATACCTTCCTCGGCTACGACCCGAAGCTCGACATCACCTGCCGCGACGGCGTGATGCAGATAGGCGATCGCACCGTTCGCACAGACCACCCCGAGAGGGTTCTGCGCGCGCTTCTCGAGGATTACCGCTCGGCGCCGGTCGAGGGGATGCCGCCCTTCACCGGGGGGCTCGTCGGCTATTTCGCCTACGATTTTCTCGGGTACAGCGAGCCATCGGTGCGCCGCCCCGAAAAGGACGACGAGCGCTTTCAAGACATCGACCTGATGCTCTTCGACCGTGTCATCGCCTTCGACAACTTTCGCCAGAAGATTCTGCTCATCGCGGACGTCCCGCTCGATGACCCGGAGGGCGGCTATCGGCGCGCCGCTCTTGACATCGCCGAGATGGCGAACCTGCTGCGCGAGGGGCGGGCGATTCACCCGACCGGGCGCCTACAGGGCGAGGTGACACCGCTCTTCACGCGTGAGCAATATTGCGACATGGTCGAGCGGGCGAAATATCACATTCGCGAGGGTGACATTTTCCAGGTCGTCCTCTCCAACCGCCTCGAGGCGCCCTTTGAGGGGAGTTTGCTCAACACCTACCGCGTCCTGCGCACGATCAATCCGTCGCCGTATATGTTCTATTTTCGCGGCAGCGATATGGAGGTGGCGGGCGCGTCGCCCGAGACGCTAGTCAAGCTCGAGCGCGGGGTGCTGCACACCTTCCCGCTTGCCGGGACGCGCCCGCGCGGCAAGACTCGCGAGGAGGACGAGGCGCTCGAGCGGGATCTTCTCGCCGACGAGAAGGAGTTAGCGGAGCACAATATGCTCGTCGACCTCGGGCGAAACGATCTCGGGCGGGTTTCCCGCTTCGGCAGCGTTCAGGTGGAAAAATTTCACGAGATCGAGCGCTATTCTCATGTGATGCACATCGGTTCGACTGTGCGCGGCGTTATCCGCGAGGATAAGGACGCACTCGACGCGATCGCGGCGGTGCTGCCGGCGGGGACGCTCTCGGGCGCGCCGAAAATCCGCGCGTGCCAGCTCATCGCCGACTTTGAGAACTGCAAGCGCGGCATTTACGGCGGCGCTATCGGCTACATTGACTTCAAGGGCAACATGGATACCTGCATCGCCATCCGCATCGCCTACAAAAAAGGCGAGCGCGTCTTCGTGCGCAGCGGAGCGGGCATCGTCGCCGATTCTGTTCCCGCGCGCGAGTACGAGGAGTGCATCAACAAAGCCCGTGCCGTGGTCGACGCGCTGCGCGCGAGCGAGCAGGTTTGATGCCGCGGGATTTTCCCGCCTTACC
>CAZYCC010000071.1:0-8212 GCA_964645985.1 uncultured Lachnospiraceae bacterium
ACGCCGCCGAGATTCTGGACATTGCCATGGCGGGGACGTCCGCCACGCTTTTGGCAAAGCGCTGGGAGAGCGCCCTGCTTGTCAATGTGGATAACGACACGCTCGCGCGCCTGCTAGCTAACAAGGAGGCGATGGATGCGCTCATGCGCATTGAGGGGTTCCGCAGCCTGAACGCCGACATTGAAACGATCATCAACAAATCGGGCGTGGTGAAAAAGGCGAAACGCGACAGCGAGAATCTGACGCCAAAACAGAGAAAAGAATTGACCGAGGACGAAAAAGAATATAAATCCAAGCGCAAGATGATTCAGGAAAAGCTGATTAAGTTTGCCACGCGGGTGCCGGTATTCATGTATCTGACCGATTATCGGGAATACAGTTTGCGGGATGTCATCACGCAGCTGGAACCGGAGCTTTTCAAAAAGGTGACAGGCCTTGGCGTGAAGGATTTTGAACTGCTGGTCAGTCTCAACGTGTTTAACGAAGCGCTCATGAACGACGCGGTGTACAAATTCAAACGGTACGAGGACGCAAGCCTTATCTATACCGGCGTTGACAAGCATACCGGCGAGGATGTCGGGCTGTACAGCACGGTAATCTCCCGCAAGGATTATGACGCGATGGCCGGACAGCTTGCCTCTTCCATGCGGGCGGAAGCGCCAAAGAGCGATGATGTTCCGGAAACGCCTGTCTTTGCGAATATCGGCGATGATTCTGATGATGAGGAGGATATTGAGATAGACGCGGAACCGGAGGGTAAGGATAGTTCCCTTTCGCAAAGCACGCAGAGGCAGCCGATTTCGGAAAGGCAAGCAGTTCGCAGCCAAAGCTCGACCTATCATCCTTCTTATCTGCCTCCGGTAGTAACGGAAACCGTGGCGGCAAAGAGGGAGACCGCTCATATAGACGCAAGGCGGGTTCATGCAGGAGCAATCGTTTCTCACAAGGCGTTTGGCAAGGGAGCGGTGAAAGAAATCAAGGGTGGAATGATCACCGTGACATTTCAGAATATGGATAAAAAATTTCAGTTCCCCGGTGCATTTGCACAGGGATTTTTGAAACTGGAGGATAAATAAAGAGACGATGCAAAAGCACTAAGAAGAAAAGCGGAATATGACGAAGAGGCGACCGGCCGGAAAAAGCCGGTCGCTTTTCCCATACCCGGCAAAAGAAAAGGGGCGAGCGCAGCGCTAAACAGCAAACCGAAAAAGCCGCCCGGCGTTATCACCTCGCCGGAACCGCCTATTTGCCAGTCGCGCCGCTCGGGCTTAAGGAGTCGGAAAACCACTCCCCGGCAAGCCGGGCGAGAGCGTCTTTCTCGTGACCGCGTGGGTATTGGCGCTATCATTCGCGCCGAGATAGTCAATCAGCAGCGTGTCAACCCTCGAAACGCCGTCCCAGGGCGGCAGCGAGCCCTAGTATTCCCTAATCCGGGTGGCAGGAGCGGTCGTCAGCCGCCCGCGCCATGAGCTCTTCGGCAAGTAAGGCCTTGACATTGCCGTCCTTCAGCCGACAAAAGAACCCGCCGCGCGGGTTCTGTTTTCCCATCGCGCGCTGCGCGAGGGAAAATGTCCCCATCACGTGACACGTACCCTCGCGCCCCACCGACGGGGGGAAGGAACCTTATGCATTTCATATGCTACAATACATTTTCCTTTATTTTGTGTATTCTCTCTTGACATCTTCTCTCGTTTCTGTTACAATATTTTTGCGTAACCCTCATGGGAGGGGCAAAATTTCCTCTATGAAAGGACCGAAACGATGATGATGTCGCAAACGAAAAGATCGCGCTGCGGCCGCCGAGCGGGCGCGCTGCGCGCAGCGGTGGCGCTGCTGCTTGCGCTGCTGATGGTGCTGCCCGCGGGGACTGCAGTGTTTGCCGCGGACATCCCGCAGATCACCGAGACCAAGGACGGCTACTCCGGCAATATCGGCTGGGAGGGCGGCCTGCGCAAGAAAAGCTCGGGCGAGATTCTCTTCTCCCCCTACATCACCGAGATAAAGGCGCTGACCGACTCCGGCCGCTCTCCTGACGAGTTTACGGCGGAGATGACCTTCAGCCTGCTCTCGGGAGACAAGGGCGAGGTAGTCTACACCTTCCCCGCTGTCCATCAGACCCTCACGAAAAGCAGGGGAAATTACTTTGACATTTTCCTGCAGGGGCCGAGCGATGACGTCGGCTTCTGCCCCACCGCGGGAAAATATTACAACATCGCGGTCGTCATTTACGAGGATTACACCGGCGCGAAGACCGCGATCTGCCAAGGGACATACAAGAGCCTGCTTGGGGCGGAGGCTATCTCCAGCAGCCCTTACTACAACCCCACCTCCGTCCCGAAGGACCCCTCCGAGTACGACCTCACCTTTACCTACACGCCGAGCAACGACCTCGCCGGCTCCGCCGCGGGCGAGATTGCCGTCACCGGCAGCAGCGAGGGCGTCTTCGGTGTCTATTGGCTGAACGACGCGGGCGCGCCGCTCAGCGCTACTATAGGCGAGCTGACCCTGCCCTACTCGCCGCTCGTCACCTTCTCCTTTGACGATAGCGGCGATCAGACCTTCACGCACACGCTGCAATCCTTCACGGCGATTCCCGCAGGCGCGGCGAAAATCGCCCTCTGCGAGAACAGCAGCAAGGGCGAGAAGGTCATCGAGAGCGTCGACATTCCCGCCGAGAAAAAGCCCGCCGCGAGCGACCCCGCCTACTCCTTCGGGGTGCTGTCCGACATTCACTACAACTACTTCCACTCGGGCGGGGAGAGTATGGACGATGCCGACAACGCCTTCGACACCGCGCTGCGCTTCTTCGAGGACGCGGGCGCGTCGCTCGTCACCACCTCCGGCGACTACAGCAAGTACGCGGAGGAGGATTCCTACAAGAAGTTTGCCGCCGCCGCCGCCAAGGTGGATATACCGGTTCTCTCCTGCAGCGGCAACCACGAGATGTACGCGACAAAAGAGGCGATGTTCGGCAAGAACGGCCTCTTCCGCCGCTATATGAACAAGGGTGTCTACGATGAGACGCCGATGGCCGGGGTCAAGACGGTCGCCGACAACGGTATTGACTTCACCTATGAGATCCCCGGGCAGGAGGACTCGGTTTTCATCTTCTTTAATCTGTGCTACTGGAACTGGATGGGATCCGGCTACCGGCAGCCCAAGATGGTCGATACGGAGCAGATCACTTGGCTCTCGCAGCAGCTTGAGCAGTACAAAGACCGCAAGGTCTATTTCTACTTCCATGTCTACCTCAACGACGACGACGACGAGACCTACGACGGCGAGGGAGATCTGACCAACAACGCCTTCTACTCCTACGATCAGGGCTACTCCGCCGTCACCTCGCCCGACGGCGCGGCTCTGCGCGCGCTGCTCTCGCAATATCGCAACGTGGTCTTCTTCAACGGCCACAGCCACTACAGCTACGATATGCAGCAGTTCAACGAGAACCTGAACATCTTCGACTACGAGGGCACCACCGCCACGATGGTTCATGTGCCGAGCGTCACCGCGCCGCGCACGGTCACCGCCGATTCCCCAACCTACAGCGCGCTCAACGGCAAGGCGTCACAAGGCGCGCTGATGCAGGTCTACGACGGCTACGACCTGATGAACGCCATCGACTTTACGAACAACCAGATCCTCTCCTACGCCACCTACATCATCTACGATAAGGGCGACGCGGCAAACGAGGACCTCATTGTCGAGGGAAAGACCGCCGACGGCAAGGTTACCTGGACCTACGACGCGCAGACCCTCTCGCTGCGCTTCACCGGCGACGGAGAAATCACTTCCGCCGATGCTGCCGCGCTCGAACCCTACAAGACGATTGTGCGCCGCGTCTATATCGGCAAGGGCATTACCCTTGTCGGGCAGAATGTCTTCTCCGGCTTCACCGCGCTGCAAAGAGCCGAGCTGAAGGAGGGCGTCACCTCGATCGGCGAGTCTGCCTTCAAGGGCGATAGCGCCTTATCCGAGGTCATCCTCCCGTCCTCCCTTGCGGCGGTCAAGACCGACGCCTTCGCCTCCTGTGACGCTATCGCCTCTTTCGTCTTTGAGGGCACCGCAGCGGATCTCGCGAAGGTCGAGATTGAGAGCGGCAACGACGCGCTCACCGGCGCGCCGAAATCCTTCCTCTCCTTTACAATCTCCTTTACGGTCGGCGAGGAGACGACGACGCAAACCTTGCGGCGCGGCAAGCTCCCGGTCTACGAGGGCGAAACCCCCGTCAAGCTCGCCTCCGACCCTGAGAAGATCTACCCCTTCACCGGCTGGAGCGACGACAAGAACGTTCTCCACCGCGTGGGGCAAGAGCTGCCCCGCGCGACGGCGGATGCCGTCTACACAGCGCGCTTCGCCTCCGACCCGGTCGACCGCTATGTGCGCGGCGAGGACGGGGTCTCCTACGAGCTCGACCGCGCGACCGGAGTTCTCTCGATCACTGGCGAGGGCTCGACGAAGGACTACACGGTAGACCTTGTCGCGCCTTGGGCCGCCTACGCCTCTGAAATCTTCGAGGTTCGCGTGATGCCGGGTATCACCCGCATCGGCAACCGCGCCTTCTCTAAGCTATCATCGATGCGCACCGCGCGCGTTGCCGAGGGCGTGAAGGTCCTCGGACAGGACGCCTTCTCCTACGCGACCGTTCTCTCGACAGTCTATCTACCTGTCTCGCTCAACACGGTCGGGCAGGGCGCGTTCTATCAGTCAAACGCCCTTGAGACCATCTACTACCGCGGCAGCGAGAAAGACTGGCAGGGTTTGGTCAAAGGGATCACGTCGCAGTATAACGAGACGATCACCGACTTCAGCGGCGACATCATCTACGGGATCTACGATTTGGGCGGCGCGCTCGCCGGCGACTTCGATAACGACGGCGCACTGCAAGTGACCGACGTGAGCGCGCTCCTCACCTTCCTCGCGCAGCCCGACGGCGTCACCCCCTATACCGCCCCGGATTTGACCGGCGACGGCGCCATCTCGGCAAAGGATGTCAGCCGCCTGCTCCGTATGCTGGAGGGATAAACCTCGCCTCTCGCCAACCACACCTCAAAAAGCCCCCGCAAGGGGGCTTTTTGCGAAGGGAGGAGCGCGACAGGGAGCAAGGGACGGCGGGAAAGGAAGAGACGGCGCGCGGGCGCAAACTCAGTTTGATATATTTTTTGCGTTTTCTTATTGTACGCGCCTCTTGCACATCTTGTTTGTTTGTGATATAGTAAAGTATCATGCACGAGGGAGGAGTTCCTATGAAAAGCTGTCCGAATTGCGGGAAGGTGTTTGACGACAGTGCGCGGTTCTGCGACAACTGCGGATATGTCCTGCCGGACGCGCCGCAGCAGTCGCCATCCGGCGCCTCGCCATCTGAAGCGGCGCAGCCGTCCACGCCGAGCGCACCCGGCGAGGTTTGCCCGCGCTGCGGGAGCCCCGTAGCGCCGGGGTATGCGTTCTGCTCGGTCTGCGGGGCGCCTATCGCGAGCGCGGCGCCCGCCTCTCCCACGCAAGCGCCCGACCCCGACAAGACGACGGTTCTCGCGCACCGCGAGGATGCCGCTCCGGCAGGAGGCGCCGCTCCCGCGAGTGACAGCGTGCCCGTAGGCGGCGGGGATGCCGCGGCAAGCGGGGCGAGCGCGCCGGAGGTACCGAGGGGGAACGGCGCGCAGGGCGGCACGCTAGGTAGTGCACCGGGCGCGGGATATGCCGCGCCGGGGGCGGGAGGGTATTCTCCCGCCGAAACGCCCCTGCCGGGGGCGGGGGGTGCGGCGGCGAAGCCGAAAAAGAAGGGGAAGAAGGGGCTGATTATCTGTATCGCGATACTGCTGGTTCTCGCGATTGCCCTCGCGGCGGTGCTGCTGCTACGCGGGGGCGGCGGCAGCAAGCAGACTCCCCTTGCGCTCTATGTCAAAGACGGCGAGCTGACCTATCACAACCTCAAAAAAGGCAAAGAGGGGCAGGAACTGTCCTCTGACTGGAGCGCGTACAACATCGGCGGCAGCGAAGGTTCTCTCCTCAGGACAATCGTCTTCTCGCAGGACGGCAAATACGTCTTCTACCCGGAGGACTTTGGCGGCGATGGCAGTTTTGCTCTCTATTACAAAGCAGTCAACAAGCCGAAGAGCGACCCGGTGCGGGTCGACCGCGAGGTCGTCGCTTATATGTGCAACGAGAAGGCGACGACGCTCACCTACCTCAAGGACAGCGGGGCGCTCTACCGCTATGATCTGAAAAAAGACGAGGAGGACAAAATCGCGGGCGACGTTGCGTCCTTCTTCGCGTCGGCCGATGGCGAGAGCGTGCTCTACATCACCGACGAGGGCGATCTTGTGCGCAAGGTCGGCGACGGGGAGGAGGAAAAGCTCTCCTCAGGCGTAACGCGGGTCGAATGGATCTCGGACGACCTTGAGAATGTGCTCTACCTGCGCGATGAGACGCTCTACCTGCAAAAGGGAAGCAAGGATCGCGCCAAGGTGAGCTCGGATGTGCAGGATGTCGTCGCGGTCTATGACACGGGCGAGCTGTACTATGTCACCGAGGACGGGCGGGATACCTCGCTCTACTATTATAACGGCAAGAAGGAGACGCTTTTAACCGACGAGGCGACCGGCAACGCGACCGCCGCTGCCGACACGCCGGTTATCGTCTACGAGATTTGGGAGGACGAGGGCGATGACCTTGTGACCTTCGGTGTCGCGACCAAGGGCAAGGCGGGAGAAATTTCGCTCGATGACGACTGCGAATCCGGCGAGGTAGGTCGCTTCCGCCTCTCGCCGGACGGCAAGACGGTGTATTACCTTGACAATGTGGAGCAGGGAGCACAAACCAGCAGCGGGTACTGGGAGAACGATGAGGGTGAACTCTACCGCGCGAGCGTCTCGGGCGGCAAGCTGAAAGGGGAGGAGAAGGTCGATGACGGGGTCACCGGCTACGGATATATGAAAATCTCAAAGCTCGGGTTCTTCTACTTCAAGGGCGACCACGACCTCTGCCGCGACGGCAAGCAGCTCGACGACGAGGTCACGCTCGTTGCCGCGAGCGACGCGGGTCTGCTCTACCTCACCGATGACACGCTCAAGATCTACGACGGAGATAACGCCGTGAAGATCGCGGACGACGTCACCGCCGCGAGTTTCGCAGGGCAAGGCGGCAAGACGCAGGTGCTCTACCTCACCGATGTTGACAGTCGCGGCGAGGGCGAGCTGCACCTCTACAGCGGCGGCAAGGACGACATCGCGCTCGATGACGGCGTGACGGTTCTGTTCGGCGGCAACCGCGCGGGCTCTTTGATCGGCTACTTCGACTCGGATTATCTCCTGCCCTACTACTACGAATAACGCAAACTTAACGCAAACTCGGCCGGGTACCCGGCCGCACGGGCCCGCAATGGTTTCGACGGGGATCGTGAAGCGAGATAAGCGCAGCGGGCCGAGCAATCCCGAAAAAGGCTCAAACTAAATTTAACTGCGAACGACAATACGTTGGCACTGGCCGCCTAAGCGGCCGCCCGGGGGCAAAGCGGGCAAAGCTCACCCTCGGGCAAGCGCGGCGTGAGCGCCGCCCGTCTCCGGAGGGAGGATTGCGGCCCTTCGCGGGGCGTCATATCGCAATGAACGTGAACGGCGATCCGCCCTCGTAACCGTCACGCACAAGAGGGCTGCCGCCTCCGCGAGCGTGCTTATCCGCGCGCGGGCGTGAAAGACCAAAGGATAAGCTGTCTGCGAAGAAAGTCTCGGGGAAGGATCATCGGACATGGGTTCGACTCCCATCGGGTCCACCAAAACCTCCCGCGCCGCTCCCGGCGCGGGAACGCGCCCCCTCCCTCCCGCGCCGCCCCGGCGCGGGAGAGGGCGGGGTCGCGGGGCGGGGCACCACCGCCCCAATCGCGCGGGGAGCGAAAAGTTCATCGTCGCGAAACCCGATCTCCCCGGTCGCGCGCCGCGTGGATGAGGAGGCAAGAGAGAAAATCGCGGAAAGCATCTCCGTTCGGAGCAGGGCGCTCAGGAGAGGGCGTTTCGCGGAAACCCCGGGGGCTGCCGCGCCGAGGCGACGGGACGGGCAATAGCTCTTCTAAAATTTACAGTTTGTTCACGATTGGGGGCGGGGGATGTGGTATCCTAAGTGTCGCCGCGAGTGGCGGCAACGGTTATGCACCTTTAGCTCAGTTGGTAGAGCAACTGACTCTTAATCAGTGGGTCCCGGGTTCGAGTCCCTGAAGGCG
>CAZYCC010000072.1:0-5608 GCA_964645985.1 uncultured Lachnospiraceae bacterium
TGATAGAATATTCGGAAACGAAACGTTTCTCTGCCCTTCGGGGGATGGGGTGTTTACGGGTAGCGGGGTTGGGATTAGCGTAATTTGCGCTGCCGTTTCTAAATTTAGTTTTCGGGAAAACTTTACTGCTTCGGTCGTAATTTGAACTGCACCGCTGCGGGGGAAGGTGTGTGAGAACCCCTGTTCTGTCGTAATTTCCACTGCTCCCTCGGGAGCGGGGTGCTGCGGGGAAGGTAACGCCGCTTGTCCTCCCCCTCTACTGCCCCGGCGCGCTACCCACCCCGCCGCTCCCCCCTCCCGGGTGTTTCACGTGAAACACTCCCGCGCGCCGCGTCTTGTTTGTTTCTCGCCGCCCTTGCCCGATTTGCTTTCCCGTTTGCGCGATGTCCTCGGCGAGGTGACCGGGGGGGTGCTCGTCGCCTTCTCGGGAGGGGGAGACTCGGTCGCGCTGCTCGACGGGGTGGCAAGGCTCTCGGAGGAGGGGGCCCTTCGCGGGAGGGTGGTCGCGGCGCATGTGCACCACGGCATTCGCGGCGCGGCGGCGGACGAGGACGAGCGCTTTTGCCGCCGGTTCTGCGAGGCGAGAGGGATTGCCTACCGCGCCGCGTTTGTCGATGCGCGGCGCGCGGCGCGCGAGGCGCGCACCGGAGCGGAGGACGCGGCGCGGCGGCTGCGCTACACGGCGCTGCTCTCTATATTAGAGCAGGAGCGGCTCTGCGCTCTTTTGACCGCGCACCAGGCGGATGACCTCGCCGAGACGATGCTGCTGCATCTGCTGCGCGGGTGCGGGGGGGAGGGACTGCGCGGAATTCCGGCGCGCACCCCTCTGCCGGGCGGGAGGCTGCTGCTGCGGCCGCTGCTGCCCTTCTCGCGGGAGGGCCTTCGCGATTACTGCCGCGCGCGCGCTCTATCTTACCGCGAGGACGAGACAAACGCGAACCCCGCCTACGCGCGATCGGATCTGCGGCAAAATGTCCTGCCGGCCCTTCTCGCGCGCGAGCCGTGCCTGCGGGAAAAGCTCGCGAGGACCGCGGCGATTTTGTCCTCGGACGAGGAATATCTTTCGCGCGAGGCGGAGCGGGCGGCGCGCTTGCCCACCGCCATGTGGGCAGGGCTGCCCGACGCCATTCTCTCGCGCGCCCTGCAGAGGGCGGCGCGGGAGGCGATTTTCTTTATTTACGGGCAGAGTTCGCCTCCCTGCCCGCTGCCCTACCGGGCTATTACGCGCCTTATGGCCCTTCTGCGGGAGGGGGAAGACGCGCGCGTGTCGCTGCCGGGAGGGCTTGACGCGGTTTTTTCACGCGGGGTTCTCTCTTTCTTGCCGGATACGCGCCTTCTGCCGCGCGCCCCGCTCCCCCTTCTCCAAGGGGGTAACCGCCTGCCGGGCCTGCCGGTGATCGCGCTCGTGGGGGACGCTTGCGCCCCTGAGGGCGAGCCTCCCCTTCCCCTTCGCGAAATTTTGGCGAAAACTTCCGAAAAAATTTACAAAGTGTCGTTGGTTTGCCCGGTGGAATTTGCTACAATAACACGAATGCCCGCCGAGAGTGAGGCGACCGGGGCCGGCGATCCCTCTCCGCTTGCTATTCGATCGCCCCTGCCGGGCGAGCGGATAATGTGGCGCGGCAAACCTCGCCCCCTTCGCGAGGTTTTGCGCGAGCGCGGCATTCCGCCCGCGCAGAGGCGGTGTTTCCCGGTTCTGGAAACGCCCGCCGGGGCGATTCTCCCGGGAGTTTCCCCCCGCGGGGAGGGCGGCTGCCGCGTGACGCTGTGGAGCCATCTCCCGCTCTTTTGAGGGCTCGCGGGGGCACCCCCCCTCGCTTCTTCTTATTTTCTTATTTTCCGCGCCGCGTGCGCGTCGTGCGTGTTTCCCTTTCGTTATGAAAAAAAGCACCAAACAGATTATCGGATATGTGCTGCTGATCGCCGTTGTGGTGGGGGTGGTCGCGCTTTTGACGAGCGGCCTCGGCAGCAGCGACGTCACCTATCAGGAGGTCGTCTCGCTCTTCCGCGAGGAGCAGGTGAAGGAGTTCACCCTCGATAACTCCGGCACGCTCGAGCTGCAGACGGTCGACGGCAAGAAAATCGAGTACAAGATCTGGTGGCTGGAAAAGTTCGAGGCGGACGTCGGCGAGGATATTGACCGCGCGCTTGAGGACGGCACGCTCGAAAAGTACGACCTGCCGACGCACGAAACGCCCGCGTGGCTGTCCTACCTGCCCTTCATTATCGTCATCCTGCTGATGGTGGCGATGTGGATTTTTATGATTCGGCAGGCGTCCGGCAAGGGGGGCGCGGCGCACAATTTCGGCAAGGCGAAGGCGAAGGCCGGCGCGGACGAAAAGAGCAAGGTCTATTTCAAGGATGTCGCCGGGTGCGATGAGGAAAAAGAGGAACTAGTCGAGATAGTCGAGTTTCTGCGCGACCCGCAGAAGTTCACCCGCCTTGGCGCGAAAATTCCGCACGGCGTGCTGCTTGTCGGCCCTCCCGGCACCGGCAAGACCCTGCTCGCCAAAGCTGTCGCCGGCGAGGCGGGGGTGCCGTTTTACTCGATCTCCGGCTCGGATTTCGTGGAGATGTACGTCGGCGTCGGCGCGTCGCGCGTGCGGGACCTCTTTGAGACCGCGCGCAAATCGCCCGCCGCGATTATCTTCATCGACGAAATCGACGCCGTCGGGCGGCACCGCGGCGCGGGCCTAGGCGGCGGGCACGACGAGCGCGAGCAGACGCTCAATCAGCTGCTCGTCGAAATGGACGGCTTCGCCGGAAACGAGGGGGTCATCGTTATGGCGGCGACCAACCGCCCGGACATCCTCGACCCCGCGCTGCTGCGCCCCGGCCGCTTCGATAGGCAGGTGACGGTCAACACGCCGAACCTGCGCGGGCGCGTGGACATCCTCAAAGTCCACTCGCGCGGCAAGCCCCTCGAGCAGGCGGTAGACCTCGAGCGCGTCGCGCAGATGACCGTCGGGTTTACCGGGGCGGATCTCGCGAACCTCATGAACGAGGCGGCGCTACTCGCGGCGAAAAAGGGCAAGTCGCTCATCGGGATGAACGACATCGAGCAGGCGGCGCTCAAAGTGATGGTCGGCACCGACAAGAAGTCCTTCAAAATGAAGGAGCGCGAGCGCGAGAACACCGCCTATCACGAGGCGGGGCACGCCATCCTCGACTATTATCAGCCCACGCAAGACCCGGTGCGCCGCATCTCGATTATCCCCTCCTCGAAGGGGGCGCTCGGCTACACCCTCTCCCACCCGGAGGAGGACAAATACAGCGTCTACAAGCAGGAGCTGAAGGAAAATATCGCCTCACTGCTCGGCGGGCGGGTCGCGGAGGAGCTGATCTTCGGCGACTTTTCGGGCGGCGCGTCAAACGACATCCAGCGCGCGACGCAGATCGCCCGCAAAATGGTCACGCAGCTCGGCATGAGCGACCTCGGGCCGATTCTCTACGGCTCGGAGCACGGCTCGGACGAGGTCTTCCTTGGGCGCGACTTCTCGGCGGAGCGCACCTACTCGGAGGAGACGGCGGCGAAAATCGACGCCGAAATCAAGAAAATCATCGATGAGGCGTACGCGCGGGCGCGCGAAATCCTCACAGAGCACCTCGACAAGCTGCATTTCGTCGCGAAGTTCCTTATTAAGTATGAGGTGATGGACGATGAGCAGTTCAAGGTCGCGATGGAAAAGGACAACCCCACCTTCGAGGAGCTGGACGCGATGGTCGCCGAGAAGCGGCGGGTCAGCGAGGAAGAAAATCGCCGCATGCGCGAGATTGAGGAGGAGGAAACCCGGCGGCGCGAGGCGGAGCTCGCCGAGCGCGACCGCGCCTACCGCGAGTCGATGCAAAACGGCAATCCCCCTCCCCCGCAAAATCCGGGGGGCACGGGAAACCCGGGAAACCCGGGAAACCCGGGCAGCCAAGGCGGGCAAGGGGGACAGGGGAACAGCCCGCAGCAGGGGGTCCCGCCTGTCCCGCCCTTCCCGCCGGGATTCCCTCCGCCGCCGTGGGGCGGTCCTCCCTCCTCGGGGGGCAGCGGCGACGAAGGAAACGGCGATAAGCCTGACGGGGAATAAAACAAACCGCGCGCGCAATTGCGAGGGCGCGGGAGCGAGTACAAAATAACGCAAATCCCCCGCGCAGGCGCGGAGCTTCCGGGGAAAGTCCCCGGTAAAAGAGCGGCGGGCGGCGCGTGACGGGGATTAACAAATTCCCCCGCTTGCGTGACCTCGGGGGCGGCGGCGCGGGCAAGCGAGCGCGAAAACGAATGTCTTTATGAACATTCTCACCTCGATTCTCTTAGGGGTCGTCCAGGGCCTCACCGAGTTTCTCCCGGTGTCAAGCTCGGGCCACCTTGCAATCGTGCAGGCGGTCGTCGGGGATGTCACCGGGCAGGCGCTCGCGAACCCCGTCGGGTTCGATGTGCTGCTCCACCTCGGTACGCTTTTCGCGGTGGTTCTCGTCTACCTGCGCGAGATTATTGCGCTCGTCCCGGCGCTCTTCACGCTCATCGGCAAGTTTTTCCGCGGCAAGCGGCACCTCTCGGATTATACGGAGAATGAGCGGCTCGCGCTGCTGCTTGTGATCGCGACGCTTCCGCTCATCCTCGGCGCGGTGATCGAGCACAGCTTCTCCTTCCTTGAGCTGCTGCAGCGCACGCTCCCGGCAATCGGCGCGATTCTCATTGTCAACGGCGCGCTGCTGCTGCTCTCCGACCTTCTCCCATCGCGCGGCAAATCGCGAGAAAAGTCTTTATCCGAGGCTCTGCCGCGCGACGCGCTTCTGATCGGGTGCTGCCAGCTCGCGGCGGTGCTCCCCGGGCTCTCGCGCTCCGGCTCGACGATCACCGGCGGGCGGCTCGCGGGTCTCTCGCGGGAGAGCGCGGTGAAGTTCTCCTTTCTGCTGTCCCTGCCCGCCATCGCCGGGGCGTGCATTCTCAATTTGCCGGATCTCATCTCAGGCGGCGTTGCGAGCGGGCAAATCGGCGTATATCTTGCCGGCGCGGCGGCGGCGTTCGTTGTAGGCCTTCTCGCCATTAAACTGCTGAAAACCCTTGCCCGGCGGGCGAGCTTTCGCGCTTTCGGCATCTATTGCATTCTCATCGGCGCCGCCACCATCGTCTATGGGGTGGTGAGATAGCGCGCCCCGTTCTCAATAATTTTTTCTTGTCCTCCTGTACCCTTTGCCCGCGCGCGTGCGGCGCGCGGCGGGAGAGCGCGCCCGGGTTTTGCGGGGGCGGCGCGACAATGCGCCTCGCGCGCGCCGCGCTCCACTATTTCGAGGAACCCTGCTTCTGCCCGCCCGTGCGAAAGGGCGGGTACCCCGCACGAGAGAACGCGGCACCCGCCCACGCGAATAGGTATCCCGTCCGTGAGGACGGGTACCCTGCCCAACAGGACGGGTTTCCCTCCCGCGAGGACGCGGCTCCTGTCTGCACGAACGGATCTTCCGCCCAACCGGGCGAGTACCCCGCCCGCGAGGGCGAGAGCGGCTCTTCCCCCTCCCCCCGCGCGAGCGCGGGATCGGCGAGTGCGAGTTCCTCCCCCGTCCGTGCGAGCGAAGTTCTGCCGCCCCTCCCCGGCGAGCGGCCCGATGACGTGCCGACCGT
>CAZYCC010000072.1:5708-7939 GCA_964645985.1 uncultured Lachnospiraceae bacterium
TTTACCGGTTGCGCGCTGCGCTGCGTCTACTGCCAAAATAAGGAGATTTGGGACGGGCGGCAGCAGGGGCGAACCGTCACGCCCGAGCGGCTGCGGGAGATTTGCTTTGCGCTGAAGGAGGCGGGCGCGCGCGCGATTGACCTCGTCACCCCCTCCCACTACGCGCCGCTCGTGCGCGAGGCGCTGCTCCCCATTCGGGAGCGGCTCGCGCTGCCTATTATCGCCAACACCGGCGGCTACGAAACGCCGCGCCAGGTGGATCTCCTTGCCGATATTGCCGACATTTTCCTTCCCGATTATAAATATAGCGACCCCGCGCTTGCCGCGCTCTACTCGGGCGCGCCCGATTACCCCCGCGTCGCCGAGCGGGCGATAGAACAGATGGTAGAGCGCACCGGGCCGCCGATTTTCGCCGCGGACGGAACGCTTTCGCGCGGCACGCTCGTGCGGCACCTCGTGCTGCCGGGGCACCGGCGGGAGAGCATCGCGGCGGTACGCCGCCTGCGCGCGCTCTTCTCACCGGGGGACATTCTCCTCTCACTGCTCGCGCAATATACGCCCTTTGAGGGCGCGCCGCCCCCGCTCAACCGGCCTCTCACCACCTTTGAGTATGAGAGCGTGCGCGAGGAGGCGGTGCGCTGCGGCTTTTCGGGGTACGGGCAAAGCAGGGGGTCGGCATCGCGCGCCTACACGCCGCCCTTCGACCTCACAGGCGTTTTGTAAACAAAAAAGGAGCCGCGTCGGCTCCTTTTTTCGCGGGAAATTTGCGCTTCGCGCTCTCGCCGCTCTCACACTTCACTTCCCGAGAATCCCGCGCGAGGGGAAGTTTGCTCTATCGGGTTTTCGTTCTCGCGAGTGGGCGGCTCGCCCCCGGCGCGCCCGCGCGGCTATTGCTCCCCCGCGGCGGCGGCGGCTTCCTTTTCGCGGCGCACGCGCTCGATATTCTGCTGGTGGCCCTCGTAGGTCTTGGCGAAGAGGCAGTTGCCCTCGGTATCGGTGACGAAATAGTAGTAGTCGGTCTCGATGGGGTACATCGCGGCGGAGATCGCCGAGATCGTCGGGTTGGTGATCGGCCCGACCGGCAGGCCCGAATTGAGATAGGAATTGTATGGGGTCACAATTTGGTTGTCCTCGACCGTCACCGGGTCGTGCTTGGAGCCTTCTGTGTGGCGGAAATAATACTGAATTGTCGCGTCGCTCTGGAGAGTGTGGTTGAGGCTCTCGGACACAAGCCGGTTGTGAAAAACCGACGAGATGCCGGTGTAGTCGCTCTCGAAGCGCCCCTCCGCCTGAACGAGCGAGGCGAGCGTGATCACCTGATCCACCGAGAAGCCGAGCTCCTCGCAGCGCTCAACATAGCGGCGGCGGAACTTGTTGCCGAAGTTGTCGAGCATCTTGACCACCGCCTCTTTTTCGCTCGAATCCGAGTAAAAATAGTAGGTATCGGGGTAGAGGTAGCCCTCGAGCCGGTAAAAGCGCGCGTCGTCCTCCGCCATCGGCGGCAGGTCCTCAAGGAACCAATAGTCGTAGCTCTCCTCGTTAATAGCGCGCGCGAAGCCCTCCTTGCTGCCGATCCCGCGCTCGACGAGAAGATCTATGATGTCATCGACGCAGTAGCCCTCGGGGATGGTGATGGCGATTTGCTCGCGCTTGCCGCGCGAGGGCACGAAAGCGGAGAGCAGCGTGTCGTAATCCATTGTATTGTTGAGGGTGTAGCTGCCCGCCTGAAAGTCAGCTCCGCTCTTGTGGCGCAGGGCGGCGTAGACGCGAAAGAGCGTCGGATAGCGCACAAGCCCGCTCTTATGCAGGATTTCCGCGATGTCCTCAACGCCCGCGTACTCGGGCAGCTCCACCTCCACGCTGACTGTCGGGTCGTCGGTGCGGTAGCCCTCGCGGTAGCGGCGCGCCTGCAAGTTATCGTTGAGGGCGAAAACGTCGTTTGCCGCGAAAATAATCACGAAGGCGAGCAGCACGCCGAGCAGCAGCACGAGCGTGAGGTAAGCGGCCGTCTTGACGACGCTGCGCACGCTCCCGCCAAAATAAGAGCGCCGCCGCCGCACCTTCTTTTCCCGCTGCAATAGCGATAGCTCCTCCTCCCGCTCGGGGGAGGAGGTGGGCGAGGGGTCCTTGAGAATAGAACTGTGCGCGCGGCGGGACATAGCCAAAAGAGAAAGAAACAAAATCCACATTAAGTATAGCAGAATCGGGGGCGGGTGTCAAGGGAAGCGGGC
>CAZYCC010000073.1:0-7891 GCA_964645985.1 uncultured Lachnospiraceae bacterium
CGCGGGGGAAGAGCAAAGAGATTGATAAGATATTCGGAAACGAAACAGATCCCTGCCCTTCGGGGGATGAGGTGTTTTCGGGAGGCGGGGTGAGGATTATCGTAAATTGCACTGCCCCCTCTTAGATATAGTTTTCGGGAAAGCTCCACTGCCCCTGTCGACATTTCCACTGCTCCTTGCGGGAGCGGAGTGTTGCGGATAGGGTAGTGCCGCACGTCCTCCCCGTCACTGCGCCGGGTCGTGACGGCGCGCGCCCCCTCGCCGCGCAGAGGGAACAGCGCTGTTGCTTCCGCGCTCTCCCTTGCCCGAGAATTTTATAACCCCCCCGAATTGAACTTGTTTCTCGCGAAATATTTTGTTGCGGATTTCTCCGCCCCCACCTTGCCGATTTTCTCTCTATGCCAAGCTCGACGTTTTCTTCGCGTTTCCCCCTCTGCTCGCTACCGGATGAGGTTCAGCCCGGGGTGGTAACCTCCGTCCGCCGTGCGCGCGGGCGGGAGGATGTGCTGATGGTGGACGCGTGCTTTCCCGCGCCTCTTTCAAAGGACCTGCTTTACCGCGCGGAGGAGGAGATCCTGCGCGCCTACGGCGAGGCGGTGGAGGTGCGCGAGGTGCGCATTCTGCCGCACTACCCGCCCGAGACTTTCAGCGCCGACTATGTCCCGCAGCTGATGGCGGAGTGCCGCCGCGTCGGCGCGCTCGGGCACGGCTTCTTTGAGGAGGGGCGCTACTCCTTCGATCTCACCCCCGACCGCACGCGCCTGACGCTCAAAATCCCCTTCGAGGGCGGCGCCGCCCTCCTTCACGATGCGGCGGGGACCGCGCGCACCATCGAGGGCATTTTAGCGAGCGAGTTTTACGCGGGCCGCGGGGAAGACTGCCCCATTCGCGTGTCGATTGTCGAGGGGGAGGGTGCGGAGCGCTACCGCGAGGAGCTCGACCGCCGGGTTGCGCAGGACATCGCCGCCGCGGTAAACGAGCCCTTCATCCCGCCCGCGGATCTGCTCTCCCGGGAGGGTGAGGACGCGGAGGACGGGGAGGATCCCGGGCAGGCCGCCCCCCCGGCCACTCGTGTGACCTCGCTCTACGGCGAGGACCCCCCGGAGGACGGCGAGGAGGTCGCCCCCGGTGTTTATCGGCTCGGCAAGGCGGTGTTTGACCTGCGCGAGCCTACGCTCTTTTTCCTGCCGCAGGAGGAGGGAGGCGACCCGGGCGCCCCGCTCGGGCGCCCGACCCCTCTCTCGCGCCTTAGTGCGCCGGCGCGGCACATCACGGCGGTCGGCCATGTCGATCAGGTAGACATTCGCGAAAGCTTCGACGGGGCGACAACCTTCTTCTCCATCGGCGTGACCGACTACCGCTCCTCGGTGATGGTCAGCCTCGTCCTCCGCGGTGAGGAGGCGGAGGATCTGCGCGCCGCCCTCACGGCGGCGGGGCGCACCCTCTCGCGCGGCGGCAAGCCGGTCATCACGGTCTACGACTTAGACCTCGCCGTCGAGGGCGATCTGCGCTATGAGAAGCGCCGCAAGGACGGATCGCCGCGCGAGCTGCAGCTGAACCCCTCGCGCATTTTCCGCGTGAGGCGGGTCCTTCGCGAGGACAACGCGCCGGTGAAGCGTGTCGAGCTGCACCTGCACACCAACTTCTCCACGATGGACGCCCTGCCCTTTCCCGAGTTCGTCCTTGAGACGGCGCAGCGCTGGGGCTGGGACGCGGTCGGCTTCACCGACCACGGAAACGTGCAGTCCTACCCCATTCTAAAAGACCTCGCCGCCGACCTTGACAAGAAACACAAGGCGGACCCGGAGCACACCCCTCCCGGAGTAAAGGTCCTTTACGGCATGGAGGCGTATTTCGTTGACGACACGGCACGCGCGGTCTTTGGGGACAAGCGCGCGGACCTCACGCAGGACGAGCTTGTCGTCTTCGACATCGAAACGACCGGCATCTCGGTGCTGACCTGCCACCTCACCGAGATTGGCGCGCTGAAGGTGCGCGGCGGGGAAATTGTCGGGCAGTGGCACAGTCTCGTTAACCCCGGGGAGCACATCCCCGAGGAGGTGACCGGCGTTACCGGCATCACCGACGAGATGGTGCGCGGCGCCCCCACCGAGGAGGAGGCGGTGCGCGCCTTCCTTGCGTTCGCAGGGGAGGACGTGCTCATCGCGCACAACGGCGCGTCCTTTGATATTCCTTTTCTTCGCAAGATCTGCCGCGCGCACCGCATCCCCTTCGAGAACACCTACCTCGACACGCTGCCGCTCGCGCGCTACCTCAACCCGGAGCTTTATAACCACCGCCTGAACACCCTCGCCGAGGCGTATTCGCTCGGCGAGTTTGACCACCACCGCGCGCTTGCCGACACCGAAATGCTGGCAAAAATCTTCTTTTGCCTCGCCGCGCGGCTGCGCGAGGAGGGGGTGCGCAACCTCGCGCAGGTCAACGACACGCTCGCCGAGGGCGCCGACCCGAAAAACGGGCGGGTCTACCACATGGTGATCTACGCGAAAAACGAGACCGGGCGCAAGAACCTCTACAAGCTTATTTCTGCAAGCTACCTTGAGTACTACCGCCGCTTCCCGCGCATCCCGCTCTCTCTGCTGCTCGAATACCGCGAGGGGCTGCTGCTCGGCTCTGCGTGCGAGGCGGGAGAGCTGTTCGAGGCGATCCTCACCGGGCGCAGCGAGGAGGATCAGCGCAAAATCGCCGAAAAGTACGACTACCTTGAAATAATGCCGCTCTCGAACAACCGCTTCCTTGTGGGAGGGCAGTCCGGGCGGCGCGGCGTGCCGGATGAGGAGGCGCTGCGCGACATCAACCGCCGCATCGTCGCCTTGGGCGAGGAGATGGGCAAACCCGTCTGCGCGACCTGCGACGCGCATTTTCTAAATCCCGAGGAGGAAATCTTCCGCAAAATCCTCCTGAAAGGGCAAAAGTACGCCGACGGCGACCGCGACAGCGAGCTCTACCTGCGGACAACCAACGAAATGCTTGACGAGTTTGCCTACCTCGGCGAGGAGAAGGCATACGAGGTCGTCGTCACCAACACGCGCAAAGTGGCGAGCGAAATCGAGCGGGTGTCTCCGGTGCCAGACGGCATTTTCACGCCGAAACTGGAGGGGGCAGAGGAGCAGCTCGCGCAAATCTGCCGCGCGCGCGCAGATGAACTCTACGGGCACGAGGGAGTTTTGCCGCAGGTCGTTTCCGAGCGCATGGAGAAGGAGCTCGGCTCGATTATTCAAAACGGGTTCGCGGTGCTCTACATCATCGCGCGCAAGCTCGTCACCTACAGCGAGAGCGAGGGCTACGCGGTCGGCTCGCGCGGGTCGGTGGGGTCCTCGGTCGTCGCGATGCTCGCCGGCATCTCGGAGGTCAATCCCCTGCCCCCGCACTATCTCTGCCCGAACTGCCGCTACAGCGACTTTAGCCACCCCGAGGTGCGATCGGGCTTCGATCTGCCACCGCGCGCCTGCCCGGTCTGCGGAGAGCCCCTGCGCTGCGACGGGCAAAATATCCCCTTCGAGACCTTCCTCGGCTTTCACGGCGAGAAATCTCCCGACATCGACCTCAACTTCTCCCCCGACGTGCAGGGCAAGGTTCACCGCTACACCGAGGAGCTCTTCGGCAAGGGGCACGTCTTCCGCGCGGGGACGCTCAACACGCTCGCCTCGCGCAATGCCTACGGCTATGTGATGAAGTACCTCGAGGAGAAGGGGATCTCCCTGCCGCGCGCCGAGGTCAACCGCCTCGTCAACGGCTGCCTCGGCGTGAAGAAGACCTCCGGGCAGCACCCGGGCGGCATCGTTGTGCTGCCAAAGGAGTACGAAATCGAGGACTTCACCCCGGTGCAGCACCCCGCCGACAACCCGGCGAAAGACGTCATCACGACGCACTTCCCCTTCGCCTATCTGCACGATACGCTCCTCAAACTCGATGAGCTCGGCCACGATATTCCGACCAAATACAAGTGGCTGGAAACCTACTCCGGCAGGAAAATCGAAGACGTGCCGATGAACGACGAGGCGGTCTATCGGCTCTTTCGCTCGGTGGAGCCGCTCGGGCTGCGGGAGGGGGACATCGACTGCAAGGTGGGAACATGGGCGCTGCCCGAGGCGGGAACGCCCTTTGTGCAGAGAATGCTCGAGGACAGCCGCCCGCAGTCCTTCGCAGATCTGCTGCAGGTGTCCGGGCTCTCGCACGGGACCGGGGTCTGGGCGGGCAATGCCGATGAGCTCATTCGGTCGGGCAAGTGCAGCATCTCCGAGGTCATCGGCTGCCGCGACGACATTATGCTGACGCTCATCCGCTACGGCCTGCCGTCCTCTCTCGCCTTCGAGATTATGGAGAAGGTGCGCAAGGGCAAGGGGTTAAAAAAGGAATGGGAGGAGGAGATGAGCGCGCACGGCGTGCCCGACTGGTACATCGCCTCCTGCAAGAAAATTCAGTACCTCTTCCCGAAGGCGCACGCCGCCGCCTATCAGATGTCGGCGGTGCGCATGGCATGGTACAAAATTCACGAGCCGCTCGCCTTCTACGCCGCCTACTTCACCGCGCAGCCTCTCGGGGTCAACGCCCTCGTTGTGCAAAAGGGGCGCGAGGTGGTGCGCGAGATGATAACGGAGCTTGACGCGAGCGTGAAGGAGCGCAAGGCGGGCAGCGGCGGGGAAAAGCTCTCGATGAAGGAGGCGCGAGAGCTGGAAGCGCTGCAAATCATCGACGAGAGTATGGCGCGCGGCATCGCCTATCTGCCAATCGATCTCTACCGCTCGGATCCCGCGCATTTCCTGCCGGAGGAGGGGGGGATACGCCTACCCTTCTGCACCCTGCCCGGGATGGGCGACGTCGCCGCGCAAAACATCGCCGACGTGCGCGGCGAGGGCGAGTTCACCTCCCGAGAGGACCTGCGCGAGCGCGCGAAAATCCCCTCGAACGTGATGGACCTGCTCGAGCTAAACGGCACCTTGGACGGCCTTCAGACCCGCAACCAAATCGCCCTCTTCGGCGACGCTCCCCTCCCGAAAAAGAAAAAGAGCAAGAAAAAGAAAAAGACCGCGAACGAGGAGATAGAGGAGGACGAGGAGGGAAGGATGAGCCTGTTTTGAAAAGCCGCGCAGAAAAACCCCGCCCTATGAGGCGGGGTTTTGCGTATGTTTCGCGGAAAACTCGAGGGGCGGAGGTACGGGGGGAGCACGCAAAATCACGACAGGGGCACTAACCTACCCGCAACACCTCATTCCAGAGGGAGCAGTAGAAATTACGACAGAACAGGGGTTCTCACACACCTTCCCCCCCGCAGCAGTGCAGTTCAGATTACGATAACGGCAGTGCTGTTTTCCCGAAAACAAAAGCCTGATCTGAGGCGGAACGCCTCACCGAAATGAGGCGGGAAAATCCCGCAAAGAGCCTCACTGCACGAGAACCGTGCAGGTCGCGCTGTGCCCGCCGTCCACGGTGCGCGCGGTGATGGTCGCCTCGCCGGGCGCGAGAGCCTCGACCGTCCCGTCGGAGCTGACCGTGGCGACGGCGAGGTTGGAGCTGTAGAACACCACGCCATTCTCGCTCGCGCCGGGAGGCTCTACGGTCGCGGTGAGGAGAGCGCGCTCGCCTGTGCGCAGGACTATCGCCGCGCGATCGAGCGAAACGCCGGTGACCGGAATGGTGAGAACGGTCACGCGGCAGACGGCGGCGCGCCCGGAGGGGGAGGCGACCGCCGCGACAATCGCGCTGCCCCCGCCGGCTCCCGTGACTGCTCCCGCAGCGTCCACCGAGGCGACCTGCGGGCGCGTGGAGAGGAAAGTGAGCGTCTCGCCCTCGCGCGCCGCCCCGGCGAGCACCCCCTCGAGCGCAACCGTCTCCCCGGAGAACAACGTCAGCTCATCGCGGTCAAGATAAACCGCGCGTGCGCCGTCTCCCTCGACTTTGAGGGGAACCGAAGCGGTAACGCTGCCGTCGGCGCTCGACGCCGTGAGGGTCGCTTCGCCCGGCGAGAGCGCGGTCGCGACAGAGCAGCCCGGCAGGAAGGAGGCGACCGTCGGGTCGCTTGAGTTGTAGACAATCTCCTCGCCGCAGCCGGCGGGCGTGACGGTCGGCAGCAGCGCGAGGCTCTCGCCGACAACGAGGGTCGCGCCGCAGGCCTGCTCGCGCGGCAGAGCGAGCGCGCAGAGCTCCCACTCGCCCGGCTCCGTAACGGTGACGGCAAGCGACGCCGACACGCCGCCGCTCGACGCGGTGATCGTCGCTGCCCCCGGCGCGAGCGCGGTAATCGTCCCAGAGGAGTCCACCGTCGCGACCGAGCGCGCGGAGCTGCTGTAGACAGCGCGCAGATTTGGCAGATTGTCCGGCGTGAGGAAAGCGGGCAGCGAAAGCGTTTGCCCGGGGAAGAGGCGCACGCCGCCCGCCGGGAAGGTGAGGGCCGTGATGCGCTCGGCGACGACGACCTCGCAGACGGCGGACGCGCCTCCGTCCTCGGCGGTGACGGTGATCACCGCGCGCCCCGCGCCCACCGCGACGACCTCGCGCGCCCCGTCCGGGGTATCCCCTGAGGTAATACTACTTGTGAAAGAGCTGTCTATATTCTCTTCATGATTTTCGAGCATGATCACGCGCGTGTTGCTGTTGACAAAGGAGAGCGCGCGGTTTTCCGCCTCCGCCGGCTCAATTTTCCCGGTAAGGAGAACCCGCTCGCCGACCGCAAGTGACAGCCGCGCCGCCGAGAGCGTCACCGCCTGCGGGCGCGCCCCCGCCTCCCCCTCCACTGTGTGCTCGACCTCGGTGACGCGCACGGCGCAGGTCGCGCTCACGCCGTTTGGCAAGGTCGCGCTGACCGTCGCCTCCCCCCTCGAAAGCGCCCGGATATGTCCGCGGGAGTTCACCGAGACGCAGTCCGTATCGGAGGCGAAGCTAACCCGGCGCTCGCTCTCCGGTGCGTCGAGCGGCGTCACCGACGCAAAGAGAAGCGCCTCCTCGCCAACGCGCAGCTCGATTTGAGAGCGATTGAGCATGACCGACGGCGCCTGCCCGCTCGCCGCGCCCTCCCCTCCCGGCGGCGGCGAGGGCACGACCGCCAGATCCCCGCACGAGGCAAGGAGCAGCATCGCCGCCAGAAGCAGCAGTAGGACCCGCACACGCATAAGCCACCCGCATCGCCGCGCCCCCCACCGCGATAAGAAAAAGAACCCTATGGTACAAAAACATTCTACCACCCCGCGGGGGGGATGTCAAGCAAGCGGGCGCGGCATCTCGCCGCTTTGGTTGACGGAGCGAGGCTGCCCCGAACGCGATTTTGTTTCGGAAAAGCCGCGCGATAAATTTGGGGAAGACGAACCACCCCGCTCGGGGGAAGGTGTGGGGTGAGCGCGCTTTGGCGAGATTGCAACTGCTCCCTCTGGGATGAGGCGCTGCGGGTAGGTAACTGCCGCTCATCGTGATATTGCGCTGCCCCGCTCAATCGCGGCGGGGGTATCCCTCCCTCGTTGCTGCGCCGGGTCGCGGCGGCGCGCGCCAAACGGCGCGCAAAGACTCCCCCCGCGGTTTTGCGCGCTACACCTCCCCCCGCACAACCCTCGCGGGGAGGACGCGTTTGCGGGGAGGGCGGTGTCCCTCGTCGGGATTTTGCTCGTGCTCGCTCTCTGCGCCCCGCGCAATCCCTTGCCCTGTAAGGGGAAAAACCGTACAAAACCATTCGCTTTTTTTGCGCCTGTAAACACGAACCACGATATACGATACACGAAACACAATCCACAATTATCACAATCCATATCCTCTCACAAACAGACGGCGCGCCGGAGGCGCGCCGCGATACCGCGCGCGGGGGCGCGCGGCCGCCTCCGCAGAGCATCTCCCTCTTGCACAATCCGATGATTTTTGGTATACTTGTGGTAACATTTTTCGC
>CAZYCC010000074.1:0-7867 GCA_964645985.1 uncultured Lachnospiraceae bacterium
CCGCGCTCTTTATCTTCCCGCGGGGAGGGTCTCGAAGCCCTGCCACTCGGCGAGATAGCGCGCGAGGACCGTGCGGTCGGCAACGGAGATGTTGCGGTCGGCGTTGGTGTCGGCGCGGGCGAGGTCAACCTCCTCATAGCCCTGCCACTCGGCGAGATAGCGCGCGAGCGTGGTGCGATCGGCTGCCGTAATGGCGCCGTCGGCGTTGACATCGCCGAGGAGAACGCTGCCCGCCGGCAGGACCACCTCGTCCTCGGTCGTTTCGGTGAGAGTGCCATCGACGATGAGGAAGACCTTCCCGCAGACCTCGCAGCGATAGTACTCGACGTTGCCGGGCTCGGTGTCGGTCGGCGGGACGGCGGGAACGGTCACGAGGACGTGCTTGCTCTCATCCGGCGGGGTCGCGATTGGCTCCTCGATTTCGGTCTCGCAGGCGGGATCGGAGAAGAGCTTGCCGCAGACCGTGCAGCGCCAAGCGTCGGCGGTTCCGCCCTCCACGCAAGTGGCGGGAGTTCCGGGCAGGAGCTCGGGCGTGTGCGCGCCTGTCGCGGGAATGAGAACTTCGCTCTCGGTGGTAGGCTGCTCGCCGTTATCGGCGAGGAAAAATTCGCCCTTTTCGTTTGTGTAGTAAGGCTTGTTGCCCGGCTCGCCGCAGGTAGGTTTCCTGCCGGGGACATAGCGGTAGCCGATGGTCAGGGCGAGCGGCGATACCGTCACTCCCTCGATTTCTGGGTTCGCCTCCGCGTCGCTCGGCGTGTAGGATAGAGAATTGACCGTGCCGTTGATATTCGCCTCGCGCCCCACGGGAGCCGTTTCAAGGGCGCGGAAGTTGACCGTGCCCAAGGTGAGGTCCCCCGTCTGATTCGCGGCAAAGCTGCCGGTCACAACCCCCGCCTCGTCCATTGCCGAGGCGCCGCCCGCGCCCTCTCCCGCCTCGGTCGCCACCGGGACGACGAGAACGCCGTTAAACGAGAGGGCCACTTCCCATGAGGAAACACCCACGTCCGGCGTGCCGGTGAGCGAGAGCGTGACCGGGAAGGTCTCGCCCTCGCGAACGACAGTGTTCGGTGTGGTCAAAGAAATTACGCCTGTGCTCTCGACCGGGGGCGGATCCGGCTCGGGGTCAAGCTCGGGGACGTTTGTCCCGTAGACCTCAAGCTCTGTGATGGCGAACCACGTCGGCCGGACCTTCGCGAAGTCAGAAAGGGTCACCTCGGTGCAGATGAGCGGCTCATCGAGCTGCAGGACCTGCCCTTCGGCTGTCTCGGTGAGGCCATCGAAGACGCGCTCGGTTTTTTCGCCGTCCGCGCCCGTGAAGGTCGCCTTCAGGGAGGTGATATAGGTATCATGTCCGAAGTCGGCGCGGATGTAGAGCACGAGCCTGTTCACGCTGACCGGGTGCCCAAAACTTACCGTGTAGCTGAGGTTCGCGGGGTTCTCGTTCGGGCCCCAGGACTGCAGCGGGTAGTTTTGGTGACCCTTGTTGTTGCGGTAGCCGTCGACGGCGTTCTCCGGGGCGAAGCAGCTGCCCGCGTAGCTGTCGGACGCCGATACATCGACGTTCGTGCCGTCTATCGCGCGGTAGGCGAGGTTGACCTCAGTTTTCAGCTCCTCCTCGGTGGGAAGCCAAACATAGATGTTGTTGAGCTTGTAGCCGTAGAGCGTCTTCGGCTTGGAGGGCGCGCTCGCGTCGAGCATCTGCGGCGTGAAGGTGAAGGTCCCCTCGCCGTTGCGCAGGAAGACGAGCTGAGGCCGAATCCGCGCGTTAAAGGCGAGGTAGACGTACTGCACGCCGTGCGGCGCTTTCACCGTGATGCTGCCGCGGTTGCGGTAGGAGGTCGGCACATAGAGGTTGACAAGGCCGGTTCCGCTCGTTGTGTAGCTGTCCTTGCCCTGCTTGTAGGAGACCGTAAGGGTGGTTTCGTTATCGCGCACGCCGCCGAGAACGTCCTTGGTAACGTTATCGAGCGTGCGGTAGTAGTCCTGCTTTGTGCGAAGCTCCTCCGCCGTGCGCACATCGTTGGTATTCCAGTTCGCCTCCTCGTCGTACGCGCCACGAAGGGGGCAGGCGAGGTCTATCCAGCAGGAGATCGCGCGGATCTCCGCCTCGGTGATGCCGGTGTCGGGGTGACCTACCATCAGCTTGTTGTCCTCGCCGCGCAGCATCTTGAGCAGCTCGCTCTTCGAGGAGCCGTACATATACGCGGGAAGAACCTCCGCCGCGCTGCTCGAGGGGATGTAGTCGGTGTACTTGTTGTGGTAGGAGCCGCAATAGTAGTCGCCGTTCTTCACCGAGCCTGTCAGCACGAGGTAGGAGATGGGGTAGGTCATGTGCTCGCGCGAGCCGGTGACGCGGTCGGAGGTGAGGGCGATGGGCGGCTGCTCCGCCTCGCCCTCCACGAGGTTGCTCGATAGGCCGAGGTCAAAGTAACCGCCGCCGTAGTAGTTGGCAAGCTCCACCGCGATGACGTTCTCGCCCTCGGTGAGCACTCCCGCGGGGATGTCGATATTCAGGGTCTGAGGCGAAATGACGTAGTGCCCTTGGCCCGAGGTGTGCACATCGCGGTAGACCTCCCGCCCGTTGACGTAAACTATGGGATCCTCATCGTACTGCCACTGCAGGGAAAGGTCTCCCTTCGCCTGCTCGGCGGTAAGGGTGAAGGTCCGACGGAAGTAGATGTACTTGTCGAGCCAGTCGAGCTCCGTGTTCCCCACCGAGGGGGCGCGCCCGTCGGACTTCTTGCCGAAGCCCGCCTTGCCGGTGCTCCAGCCGGCGGTGTCGTAGTCCTTGCCGGTCCAGTCGGTGTTCTGCGCCTTCTCGCTCAGAATCTGATAGCTCCACTCCGATCCGAGCGGGAAGAGCTGTGTCAGCGTGCCGACCGTCTTGTCGGTATATAGCCCTAGGTCGAAATACTGCCCGCCTAAGATGTTGGTCAGGTGCAGAGCGATGACGTTCTTTCCTTCTTTGAGGACCCCGGCGGGGATAGTGAGCGTATCGGTGCGCGGAGAGGTAATGTAGGTGCCGCTGCCGCCGATTTTTGTAATCTGCGTGCCGTTAATGAAGAGGACAGGGTCCTCATCGTACTGCCACTGCACGGTCACCGCGCTGACCTTCGCCTGCTCGGCGGTGAGGGTGAACTCATGGCGGAAGTAGGCGTTCTTATTGAGCCAGTCAAGCGAGGTCGCGCCCTTGGAGGGGTCGCGCGCGTCCGAAACTGTGCCAAAGCCCGCCTTACCGCTCTTCCAGCCGCTCGCGGCAAAGTCAACGCCTGCCCAGTCGCTTCCCGTGAGGGCACCGGACTGCACAAGGTAGCTCCAGGTGTCGCCCATCGGGATGATCGTTTCAAGGTTGCCGGTGGGGTCGCTCTTGGTCTGCGCCTGCGCCTTTTGCAGATTGGTGTGGCAGGTTATGCAGCGCTCGTCGAGAATCGGCTGAATGACCTCAAGGTAGCTGAAGCCCTCGGCGTCGGCGGGGTCATAGCTCTCCTCGCCGTGCTCTTTCATCCACTCCTCGGGCTGCAGTTTCTGCACGCCCTTCTTCAGCCCTTGCGTGATGCCGCCGGTCGGCAGAGGCGCCTTGCCGCTGTTCTCGTGGCAGCCGACGCAGGAGAAGGTCTCCCCCGGCATGAGCGTGGACCATGAGCGCATGGACTGAATGAGGTTATAGTTCTCATCGAGCAGCTGGAAGTAGACCGGCGTTTCGCTCGGCACCTCAAACATCGCCGATCCGTCCTCGTTGATGGGAACGACGCCGAGAACGTGCTTGACGTCCCAGGAGGTGTAGGAGGAGCCGACAGGCGTGTGCGGGTCGGACTGCGCGTAGAGCTTGCCGTCATCGCTCTCTGAGGCTTTAATTTCGGGGACGGTCAGGGTTCCCACCGAGTAGGGGCGGAACTCCAGCGCCACAACGCGAAGATATTTCGCGCTGCCCGGCTCAATGCCGGTCGTCCCCGCGCCCTCGTACACGTTCGAAACGTAGAAGGTCGCGGTGTCCTTGCTGTAATCGACGCTCGAGGGGCGATCGAACATCTCCCGCTCGATGACCGGGACGATCTGCGAGGCGGGGTAGGTGGTCGTCCCGTCGACGAGCTTGGTCATCTCCTTCGTTTCGGTGTTGTAATACCAAATATCAAAGTCGGTGTTCAGCGCGTCAGAGGAGAAGCCGTAGAAGGAGCCGTGCTCGGTTGACGCCGTGCGCGAGAAGAGCAGCTCTTTGTCGTTAATGGCGTACGGGTACTTATAAAGGTACCCGTAAATCATATTGGTGTCCTGAGACTCCGAGCGGTTACGGGTCCACTGATCCTCAAAGACGAAATCTACCGCGTCGGGGTTGTTGCTGCCCTTGTCGACATCGAGGAAGCAGAGCTTGCCCACCTGGTTGACATGGTGGCCCGAGACGATGGAGACATATTTGTTCGGGCTGCCCGGCACCTCGCGGGTGTGCAGGAGGGTGGTCGGCCAGTTGGTGCCGTTGCCGTAGACCTCGGTCTGGTTCGTGCCGTCCTGATACATCTGGAAGACCGCCTGCACATACATCTGCGTGCGGTCGTTGTAGTCCCAGCGGGTGTAGAGGACGCGGCCGTCGCTCGTGACGGTCGGGTAGGTGGAGGACACCTGCTCGTAGCCGAAGCGCACGATGTTGCTCCCGTCCGCGTCGCAGCGGTAGAGGTTGGAGACCGCGGTATACCAGCAGTCGATGCGCTGCTCATCGCGCGAGGAGGAGAAGACGATCTTCCCGTCGGGAAGGAACTTCGGCTCGGTGTCTGAAACGCCCTGCCCGAAGGTGATCTGCTCCTGCCGCCCGGTATCGAGGTGGTAGAGGTAGAGGTGGAAATCGTCGTTATCGCGGTTCGCCTTCATCGAGAAGACGACCGTCTTTCCGTCGGGCGAGACGTCCGGGTCCCGGATAATGCCGGTGGTCGACTCGAGCAGGACCTCTTCCTTGGTGTCGACCCCCGAGCCGTCCGCTTTCGGCGTGAGCGTCAGCTTGACGAGCTGCGCGCCGGTTCTGCCGTTCCATACCTGCTCAAGATAGGGGTACCCGGCGGTGAAATCGTCCGAGACGCTCTCGGTGTAGGAATAGTGCGAAGCGCCGAGCTGCTTTTGCTTCACAACGATGTAGGTATCGGTGTAGCCCTCGGCGAGCTTCGCCGCGCTGCCGTAATACTGCCCGTTTTTCCCGGTGGAGGATGAACCCGCCGCCGGGGCTTCGGTGGAGGCGCCGGCGCTCGTGCCGGCGACAAGGGCGAGCGCGATGACCGCCGCAATGGCAAGGAGAATCCCGAGGCCCGCGGCAATCTGCTTTTTATAAGACTTGCGCACTGTCAAAGCTTATCCTCCCCTCATCACTTTGAAGACCCGCTTGCCGCGCCCCCGGCGGCTTTGCAGGTCAGACGGTAGGGCGAGGCGAGAGCGTTCCCCTCGCCGTCCGCGATTTCAATGGTTAGTGTCGTCCCTTCGGCAAAGACCGGCGGCTCCTCCCCGAAACTGAGGGTCGCGGTATCGCCCGGCGACATCGCGTCAAGCTTCAGCTCCCCGGTGACCTCCCCCTCGCTCCCGCCCGAGAGCGTCCACTTGACGGTAGCCTCATCGCTCTCGCCGCTCTGCTTCATCACAGTGAAGGACGAGAGCGCGCTGCCGGGCACCGGCAGCACCGCCTTCTCCTCGCCCTCCCCCTCGCGCGTGAACACCTCAACAACGCCGTAGCTCTCGCCCGCGTCTCCAATCGAGAGGACAAACGCGGCAAGGTCCTTTGCCTGCTGCTCGGTTAGGCTCTTGTCGGCGTCAAAGCGCTTGACAATCTCGACCATGTCGGTCTGCATCCCCGTGTAGCTGTAGGGCGCGGCGCGCCAGCACTCCACAAGGGAGGGCGTGTACATCTCGCGGTTCTCCCAAGTGCCGTCCTCGCCGGAGTAGGGCGACTTGTGCGCCGTGCGGTCGGTGTAGAGCGGCGCGGGGTGGCAGGTGACGCAGCCCTCGCTCTCAAAGAGCGCCTTGCCGCTCTCGGCGGAGGCCGTCAGGGTGCCGTCTTTATTTAAATAGGGACTTTCGATCGGCTGCAGCGAGCGCAGATAGGCGTCGATGTCTCCCATCTCCTCATCGCTGAGCTTACCGTACTGAATGTAGAGCATACCGCGCCGGGAGGCGAGCTCCCCGCTCTCGCGCGCGCCGGTCGCCATCACAGGCGAGGTGCGGTAGGAGTAGACCATGCTCGCGGTGTTCTTGTGGTTGCCGAGGCCGTCGTTGAGGTTATCCCAGTTGAGCGCGTCCATGCGCGCGTCGGGGTGGCAGGAGGCGCAGCTCTCCCACGCCTGAAAGCAGGAGGTCGAGTCGTTCCAGAGGATCTCTCCCCGCCGCACCGGCCCCGGCTCCGCTGACTCGCCGAGAGAAATGACGCTCGTGCTCGACGGATCATCGAGCTTGACGCGCTCGCCCTGCGCCGAGAAATAATCGGCGACCATCACCTCGCCCTCGGCGATAACCTCCACCGCGCGCGGGCCCTTGCCCTGCAAGGGAACGCGAGTCTTCAGGCCCGTAAGGAAAGTGAGGTCGTCAGCGACGGCGGCAATCTCGCCCTCGGGGACAGCTTGCAGCTTCTGCAGCATCGCCGCCTCGTCGACGATCATCAGCTGATTCTCGCCGGCGATGGTGACGGCGATTTTGCCGCCTGTCACGGCGATGCCCGAGGGGTTCGCCGCGCCGCGCGTGCTGTCATCAAGGAGGACCGCGGTGAGGAGCGTGTCGGTCTGCGTATCGATAATATTGATGCCGTTCGTGTTGACCCAGCCCTCTTGCAGCTGCGTCGTCGGGTAGGCGTAGCGCGAGATCACCGAGACGGTGTAGAGATATTTCCCGTCGCTCGAGAAGGCGAGGTCCTTCACGCCTTGGCTGCCGCTTACGAGCGGGATTTTCTTAACCTCGCTCTCGGCGCTGAGGTTGTCGGTGCTCACCACGGCAACGGCGGCGCTGACCGTCTCATCGCTCGCCGCACTCTCCGGCAGGTGCAGCGCGATGTAGAGTTTGTTTTCTTTGCGGACAATCGCC
The DNA here is from genome assembly GCA_964645985.1 of uncultured Lachnospiraceae bacterium. GTDB lineage: Bacteria > Bacillota > Clostridia > Oscillospirales > CAG-272 > CAZYCC01. Next base: position 7,045 of record CAZYCC010000074.1, read on the forward strand.
ATCGGCTCGCGCCCTACCGGCAGCGTCGCGGTGACCTTGTTTTCCGAGAGATCAACAACAGACAGGTCTCCCGAGAAGCGGTTGACGACATAGAGCGTCCGGCCGTCCTCGCTGCTCACCGCCGCGACGGGCGTATGCCCCACGCTAATGGTCGCCGAGGCGCTCGCGTTCTGATCGAGCACCGCCACCTTCCCGTCAAGCCCCCCCTCGAGGGCGTAGAGGTGGTTCTCGTCGGCGTATACGCCGTTGACCGGGAGCCCCACGTCCTTGTTCTTCATCGCGACGCTCGCCGCCCCATTAAGGTCGACTTTTATCACCTGATTTGAAGTGGCGTCGGCGAAGAAGGCGAAGTGATCGTACACCGCGACATCCGCCGGGGAGAGGTAGCCGCTCTCCCCCGCCGTCACGGTCGCGCTCGCCGCGCCCGCGGCGCCGCCCGGCAGGCTCGCCGCGAGAACCAGCGCGACCACCGCCGCGAGGAAAAGCAGCAGCGCCCCCGCAATGACGAGCGGCCGGTGCTCCTTCACAAAATCCGAAAATTTCATGCGCGATAGCCCTCCCAAAGCACAGTCTCCCCCCTCCCCAAAAGTGTAGCATAAGAAAACAAGGTTGTCAAGGGATTATTACAGAAAAAAATATGACAAAGAAAAAGCCCCGCTCCCGAGGAGGAGGGGGAAGGAAAGTAGCGCGCAAAACCGCCCCGTGGGGGAAAAATCGCCGGGGGCGATTTTTGCTCACGGGGCGTGACGGACGTGCGCCCCTCGCGCCCGCAGGGCGCGAGGGTGGGCGCGACGCGCCTGCGCCGCGCAAAGCGCGGCGGCAC
>CAZYCC010000075.1:0-7592 GCA_964645985.1 uncultured Lachnospiraceae bacterium
GGGAAAGAGCACTCCTCGGGGACCGCGAGGTGGCGGTTCCCGCCACGAAAACAGTAGGTGCGGCGCGGGGCAGTGGAAATGACCGGGAGGCAGCGAGGTTACTCGAAAACTAAATTTAGGAACGGCAGTGTAATTTCCGACAGGGGCACTTCGGGTTCCCGAAAACTATTCCCAGAACCGGCGCTTCGCCTCACGACAGCGGCAGCGCCGTTTCCCCAACACCGCTCCCGAGAGGGATCCCTCACACTCTCGGCAAAGCGGGGTGTCCCCGTACCTCCCCCCGAAATGAGGGGGCAAAACGCCTCGCTTTAGCCCTGCGGAGGGGTGGGGGCGGACAGGACGATCTCTATATCCACCGAGGTGATGGAATAGCTCGGGCGAAAGCGTCCGCCCTCCTCGGACAGGCGCCAGACGGTGACGGTCACCGTGTCGCCTATCGCGTGGGAGTTGAGGATTTCTGTGATGCTGCTCTGCCCCATCACGCGCGCGCCGTCGATCTCCGAGACGACATCGCCCTTTTGAAAGCCGTTATCCGGGTTAACAAGCTGCGCCCCGCTCGCGTCGGTGATGTACCAGCCCTCGAGCAGCTGCTCGCCATTCGCGTAGTAGTACTTTTCGATGTAGCTGTAGATGTCGGGGTCGCTCGTGCGGAAGGACTGATAGTTGTCGGCGGTCACCTCGTAGCCGCTGATGCCGATTTTCGGGCGGCCGGTGATGTAGCCGTTCTCAATGAGCTCCCCCGCGATTTCCTTTACCGTGTTGACGGGGATGGCGAAGCCCAGGCCCTCGATATTCTCGCCCGAGCTTTTCGCGTTGACCATGCCAATGAGCTTCCCGTCTAGGCTGAAGAGGCCCCCGCCGGAGTTGCCGGGGTTGACGGCGGCGTTCGTTTGCAGGAGGTTCATCTTGACCCCGTCGATGTCGATCTCGCGCTCAAGGCAGCTGATGATGCCGTTGGTGACCGTCCCGGCAAGCTCGCCGAGCGGGTTGCCGATCGCGATGACCGACTGCCCTAAAACGAGCGTGCTGCTGTCGCCAATCGATGCGATGGCATCGCTCTGGTCTGTCGCGCCGATGAAGACCACCGCGACATCGGTCTGCGCGTCGGTGCCGACAAGGTCAGCGGTGTACTGCGTGCCGTCCGGCAGCGTGACAGTGATCTCGCTCGCCCCCTCGACGACATGGTTGTTCGTGATAACGTAAGTGCCGCTGACCGCGCCCGCTTCGTCGGTCTGCTCGGCGAAGAGGACACCGCTTCCCGCCCCCTGCGTCACATAGTTGCCGTAGAAGGGGTTGTAGGTGGCGGCGGAGGTCGTAATGGCGACCACGGATTTGGAGCAGAAGACCGCCGCGTTCGAGACGGCGTCATCGCCCATCGCGCTGTCGGCAAAGCCCGAGCCGCCGCCGTACTGCACATCGCCCCCCTCATCCCCCGCCTGATGGCTCGGGGTCTGCGTGCTGCCGCTGTCGGTGGAATTGTCCCCGCCGCCGCCGCCCGCCGGCTCGCTTGTCACATCGTTCGGGATGCCCGGGGAGGTCGGGTCACTGCGGTCGGTGAGGAAGTAGACCGCCGCCGTCACGCCGCCCACGACGAGCAGGAAGGACAGCACGACCACCGCGACGACAAGACCGGCACTGCCCTTCTTTTGCTTCTTAGGCTTTTTCCCACCGCCGGACGGGGGCGGATTGTAGGGCGGCTGTGTTCCGTAGCTGTAGGGATTGTAGGGGTTGTACCCCCCTCCCGATCCGTACCCCCCGCCGTATGCGCTGCTGTAGGCGCTCCCGTAGGAGCCGCCGCTCCCGCCGGTGCTGCCGCCGTAGGGCGAGCCGCCGTATGTCGGCTGACTTGAGGTGCTGCCGGAGGAGTACCCTCCCGCGCCGCTCGCCGGGGTGGAATCGCCGGAGCTGACGCGGTAGCCGCTCCCCTGCCCCGCATCGGTCTGAGAAGAGGTGTCGCCGCTCTCGCCCCGCTTGTCCCCATCGCCCTCGAAGCGGTCGTCTTGCTCGAGCTCGTTTTTGTCAAACATACTATGCCTGCCTTTCTCACGAAAGATGTGAAAGAGATATGAGTGCGGGTCTGCCGCGCGGCGCAAACCGGCGCGGGAGCGTGCCGGGCGAGCGCCTCATCAACCGAATCGGGTCGCGCGCGGGTTCGTTACTTGCTCGGCACAAGCCGGCAAGCGATCGGATTGTACGCGGGGAGTTGCCCCGTGGGTTCGTTCTTCACTTGGCGGTAACACCTCGTGCGCGCGCGATAGCTTCGGGAGAGGGTAGGGAAGCCCCGGCGTCTCGCGGAAAGTGGTTACCTCGCGCGCGGGGGATCGCCGCGGCCCGTTCGGTTGCCGGGAGAATTTTACCCGGCGGGGATATGGTCGGGGGCGCCGCCGGGCGCACCCGCACCCGTCGGAGCCGCGCCGTCGTGCGAAGCTCTCGTTTCGCTTACCGGTTACAGTCTATGCGCCGAATGTGAAAACTGTTTGAAGAAAGAAGGAAAATCGCGGGAAAACTCGCTGAAAAGCGAGCCCGCGCCCGGGAGGGGGAACGCCGCCGAATCGCGCTTTTTCCCCGGGGTTGGGCTATTGCGCGCGGGCACGAGAGAGCGAAGCGCGGCGATTTTTTGCCGCGAGGCGGGTCTTGCGGTAGCGGGCTATTTCGCGTGCGTACGAGTAGCACGAGGACAAGCCGACCGCCCCGGTCGCACCCTTCTCATCATCGGCGCAATCGGTCTATCGCGCGGGAATGAGCGCGAAACCTCCGGTATCGCGGGAATCTTTGCGGAAGTCCCTTTTGATCGGACTACCGCGCGGGCACGAGCGTGAGGCTCCCGCACCGTCTGCGCGCTAAACAATGCCTGCTTGGTCGGGCTACCGCGCGCGCGACCGTAAGGCGCGCGAGCGCGCGAGGCGCAAGTTTGCGCCGGAAGTTTCACCGAGGCGAGGTGAAAACCCGGGAAGGTTCGGGGGAGCGGGAGAAACCCGTGCGCGGGAAAGATCGCGCGGAACCCCTCGGTCGTTCTTGCGCGCGCTCGCCCTCTCCGCGAGGCGCTCCTCGCGGGTCGTTTTGCGGGAAACATCCCGCGCGGCGGGCGCGGCGGAAAAGACGGGGTGAACTTAAAATATTTTACCGCCGCGCGGGCAATTTGTCAAGGGGGAGCGGCGGCGCGGGTGCGCTGTGGGAGGGTGAGCGCGGGCGGGAGTGTCGCGGGCGAAAACCCGCGCGATTTACGTGAGGGGTGGATAGTGGATAGTGGGCAGTGGATAGTGGGTAGTAGATAGTGAAAAGTGGTTAGTGAATAGTGGATAGTGGACAGTGAAAAGTGATTAGTGGGTAGTAATTGGTGGGGGAGGAAATCCCGCGCGAAACGCTCTGCTCGGCGGTGGTGCGCCCCTTGCAAATCGGCGGGGGGTGTGGTATACTGCATTTTGCGGGAAATCGCAAGATAGGCGCGCGCCGGCGCGGGGGAGAGACTCCGCGCGGGGCCTTGGAAAGCCGTGCGCCTCGGTTTAGCCCCGGCTTTACCGCCCCGGCTTGCCTCTTCGATTTTCCACACCGGTTTACCACACCGGTCTATAAAAACAGGGGCGCGCGAAGCCTCCCCCGACGAGACAAACCCGCGCACTCACCAGCGGATCGCAAGCGCAATTGCGCGAGGACGCGCGCGGGGGTCGCGATGACATTTTTACAATATTGATTGCCCCGCGCGGGAGGGGCAGCTATCTTTTTTCTTTTGGAATAACGCTATGGCTACGACAAACGAAAACGCGGGGGGAGCCGCAGAGCTGCGCGAGCGGCTCCGGAGCATTCGCGGGCAGGCGCTCGAGGAAATCGCTGGCGACGCGCCGCTCGAGGAGCTGCGCGTGCGCTACCTTGGCAAGAAGGGCGCGCTGACCGCCGTTTTGCGCGGGATGGGGGCGCTCTCGCCGCAGGAGCGCCCGGAGATCGGCGCGCTCGCCAACAGCCTTCGCGCGGAAATTGAGGAGGCGATCGCCGCGAAGGCGAGGGCGCTCGCCGCCGGGGCGCGCGACGCGCGGCTCGCCGCGGAGCGCCTCGATGTCACGGCGCCCGGGGTCGCCCCGGCAATAGGCGCGCGGCACCCGCTCTCGCAGGTCGAGGGGGAGCTGCGGGAGATCTTCTGCTCGATGGGTTTCACCGTTGCGGAGGGGCCGGAGGTCGAAACCGACTACTACAATTTTCAGGCGCTCAATATCCCGCCCGACCATCCCGCGCGCGACACACAGGACACCTTCTACATCGACGACAGCATTCTCCTGCGCTCGCAGACCTCAGGTATGCAGGTGCGCGTGATGGAGAAGACAAAGCCGCCGATTCGAATTATCTCTCCCGGGCGGGTCTACCGCTCGGACGCGGTCGACGCGACGCACTCTCCGGTCTTTCACCAGATGGAGGGGCTGGTCGTCGACCGGGGCGTGACGATGGGCGATCTTGTCGGGACGATGGAGGTGTTCGCGCGGCGGCTCTTCGGGGATTCGACACGCCTGCGCCTGCGCCCGCACCACTTCCCCTTCACCGAACCCTCCTGCGAGGTTGACGTCTCCTGCTTTGCCTGCGGGGGCAAGGGCTGCCGCATCTGCAAGGGCGAGGGGTGGATAGAAATTCTCGGCGCGGGGATGGTGCACCCCGCCGTCCTGCGCGGCTGCGATATTGATCCGGAGGTGTACTCGGGCTTCGCCTTCGGCCTCGGTATCGAGCGCATCGCCATGCGCAAGTGGAATATCGACGATATGCGCCTGCTCTACGAGAACGACACGCGCTTTCTCTCGCAGTTCGCGTGAGGAGCGCGCGCTCGTGGGCGGCGCAGCGGCGGGTTTGGTTTTTTGTACAGATGACTTTTTGACGCGAGAGGGAACAGCGGCGTTTCCCGCGAAACGCTTTGGCGGGGGCTTAGCGGTGCAGCGGGATTATTCGGGGTAGAGCTGCGTGCGGCGCCGGTTTTCGCGATGGGTGCGCGGGGGCGCGGCGCGGGCGAACGACAGATTTGCGCAGGGAGGCGAGAAAATGCGCGCGGACAAAGAGGACGATGACCGGCGGCGCGGGAGCGCGGAGGGGAGGGGCGAGGAGAGTTCCCCTGCGGCGCTCGCCATCGAGGCGGAGAACCTCGCGGGGGGCGGGCACCCCGCCGAGGGCGGGAACTCCGCTGAGGGCGGAGTAGAATCGCGCGGGGACCGGGCGCGCGGCGCGGGAGGAGCGAGCGAAATACCCCGCGGGGGGGCGGCGAGCGCGGCGAGCGGCGGCGCGGGGAGGGTTTTGCTGCGGGTGCTGAAGGAATACAGCATTCTCACTTTGGGGCTGCTGATCACCGCGGTAGGCATCTTCTTTTTTAAGTTTCCCAACAACTTTTGCACCGGTGGAGTGGCGGGGATTTCGGTGATCCTCACCTCGCTCTTCCCGAACTTCTCTCCGACGCTGTATATGACGGCGCTCAACCTGCTGCTCATTCTTGTCGGGTTTATCTTTCTCGGGCGCGACTTCGGCGTGAAGACGCTCTACGGCTCGCTCGTTCTGACGGGTCTGCTTGACCTCTTCGACGCGCTCGTGCCGGCGCGGGTCTTCGCCGTCGAGGTCGTGCGCGGCGAGCAAACGCTCCACACGCTGACCGGGGACGCGGGGCTGGAGCTGCTCTGGGCGGTGGCGCTGCCCGCCATCGGCTCCGCCATTCTCTTCTACAACCACGGCAGCACCGGCGGCACCGACATTCTCGCGATGATCCTGCGCAAGCACACGCCGCTTGACAGCGGGAAGGCCCTGCTCTGCACCGACGCCACCATCGTCATCGTCTCCTTCTTCCTCTTTGACCCGACGACAGGTCTTTCCTCTCTTATGGGAATGCTGCTCAAGAGCGTCGTCGTCGATAACCTCATCGACGGACTCGGGCAGAGCAAGAAGTTTATGATAGTCACCTCCAAGCGCGAGGTCGTCGAGAGCTTCATTACAGACGAGCTGCACCGCTCGGCGACCGTTTGGGAGTGCGAGGGCGCGTACAGCGGCGATCGCAAGTTCGCCTTCATCTCGGTGATGAACCGCGTGCAGTCTCTGCGAATGCGCAACTATCTGCGCGAGGTCGACCCGCAGGCGTTTGTCATCGTCACCAATTCGAGCGACATCATCGGAAAAGGTTTCCACGCAAGCGACTGAGGCGGGGGCGCGGGGCGAAGGGTGAATAGCGGTTTGATTTTCTATCGGGGAGAGCGAAATGGGCGAAACCGAAACAATGCGAGTAGGCGGGGTGGACTGGCTGCCGCTGCGGCGCGGGGAGGGGCGGGTGCTGCTTCTTTCGCGGGACATCCTTGCGCTGCTGCCTTACGACAGCGATTTTGACGAGGAGACTTGGGGCAGCTGCGAGCTGCGCGGCTACCTCAATGGGGAGTTTCTCGCGCGCTTCACCGAGGGGGAGCGCTCCCGCATCCTCGAGACCGAGGTTTTTACCGGGAAAAACCCGTGGTACGATACGCCCGGCGGCGAGGCGACCCGCGATCGCGTGTTCCTGCTCTCCATTGAGGAGGCGGTCGGCTATTTCGGCGACACCCTCCCCGACCGCAGCTGCGCGCTCGATCTTGACGGCGGAAGATATGTTCCCGCCGTAGGCGGGGGCGGCGGGTTCTTCTCGGGGGCGGGAGACGGCGCGCGCCGCGCGCTCTTCGAGGGGCGGCCCGGCTACTGGTGGCTGCGCTCTCCCGGGGTGCATCACAGCAGCGCCGCCGTCGTGATGGACGATGGAGGAATCGCCGTGCTGGGGTTTGACCTCGCGGCCGCCGTGGATGTGTCCGGCGTGGGCGTGCGCCCCGCTCTTTGGCTTCGGGAGTGACTCCCTGCTTTGTCGGGATTTCGGGGAATCCCTCGGGGATGTTGTTCCGGGGAAAACGGAACTGCCCCTATCGTGAGGCGAACTGCCCCGCTGCGGGGGGAAGGTGTGAGGCAACCGCAATTTGTCGAAATTTCGACTGCTACCTCTAAGATTTAGTTTTCGGGGAACCGATGTGCCCCTATCGTAAGTTGAACTGCCGTTTCTAAATATAGTTTTCGGGGAACCCCCACTACCTCCCGGTCATTTCCACTTCCGCGAGCCGCACCTACTGTTTTCGTGGCGGGAGCTGCCACCTCGCTCCTCCGGGGGAGTGCTCTTTCCCGAAAGAGCCCTCCCCCGGCTCTCTCGAGAAGCGGCCAAGGGGGGCTTTCCCCCTTGAATCCCCTACCAAGGGGGAGCTGCGCTCCCCCTTGGAACCCCCACATAACGAACTGTTTCGGGGTGCGGGGTGTGTTCCTCAAAGCGAGGTAGATTCGTGACGCAGGGGAAGCACAAAGAGATTGATAGAATATTCGGAAGCGAAACGTTTTCTCTGCCCTTCGGGGGATGGGGTGTTTTCGGGGGGCGGGGTGAGGATTGCGAAATTTCGACAGCTACCTCTAAGATTTAGTTTTCGGGAAGCCCACTGCCTCTGTCGTAATTTCCCCTGCTCCTTATGAGCGGGGTGTTTCGGATAGGTGACTGCCCCTCATCGTGATTTTGCGCTGCCCCGCTCGCCCTCGCGGGGTGTATCGCTCCCCCCGCACTGTTCCGTTTCCGCGGCGGCGCG
>CAZYCC010000076.1:0-7509 GCA_964645985.1 uncultured Lachnospiraceae bacterium
CCCGAAAACGGAAAAAATTTACAGAAAACGGAAAAATTCGCCCGATCGCCGAGAGCCCGCGAAGCCTTGCGCCACAAAGGATTATAAAGAAAACCGCCCGGGTGGGCGGTGGCGGCGGAATGGAGCGAGATACGGGAATTGAACCCGCTTCTCAACCTTGGGAAGGTCGCATTCTACCGGTGAACTAATCTCGCGGGGTGCATGGGGGGTGCGGGTACGCTCTCGCGTACCCGCGGGGGGCGGGTCCCCCCATGCGGTAGCAGTATACCACACCCGCACCCCCCTGTCAAGGGGTTTTCCGAGATTTTCCCGAAAAATTCTCCCGCCCCGTTTTTCGCGAAAAGCTCGATTCTTTCGCGAAAAAATCGCGTTTTTCCTCTTGACAAGCCGCAATTCCCGCGCTATACTTCTTTTTGCGCGGGAAATTTCCCCTCCCCCACCGCTTTCCCCCGAAAATCCCCCTGTCCCGGCTCGCGCCAAGGAAGTTTTCCCCGCAAAAATTTTTGTTTCCGCGAAAAACTGCGCGGTTTTCCCTCTTTGCGGGAAAATTTCCATCGCAAAATCGCGCTCCCCGCGATTTTCCCGCGATATTCTCCCGTTTTCCGGAAAAACCCCCCTCCCTTCGCCCTTTGCGCGCGATTTTCCCCTCTCCCTGCCCTCCCTCCTCCTCCCGCGCCTCCCGAGAAATTTTTTCCCCGCCCCGCGCGCTCCTTGCTCTCGATTTTCCCTTCCTTATATTATATCCCCCTCCTCGAAAGGACACCCCATGAGCCGCTTGCAGGACAATTTCGGCAGCCTCGTCTTCAACGACGCCGTGATGCGCGAGAAGCTGCCGAAGGACATTTACCGTTCGCTTCGCGAGACGATCGACGCCGGCAAAGACCTCGACAGCAACCTCGCCAATGTCGTCGCCAACGCGATGAAGACCTGGGCGATCGAAAAGGGCGCGACCCACTACACCCACTGGTTTCAGCCGCTGACCGGCGTTACCGCCGAGAAGCACGACGCCTTCCTTTCCCCGCAGCAGGACGGCACCGCCATTGAGACCTTCTCCGGCAAGAACCTCATCCGCGGCGAGCCGGACGCCTCCTCCTTCCCCTCCGGGGGACTGCGCGCGACCTTCGAGGCGCGCGGCTACACCGCCTGGGACCCGACCTCCTACGCCTTCATCAAGGACGGCACGCTCTGCATCCCGACCGCCTTCTGCTCCTACGGCGGCGAGATGCTCGACAAGAAGACCCCTCTCCTGCGCTCCTGCGAGGTCCTCTCCGAGCAGGCGACGCGGGTTCTCGCGCTGCTCGGGCGCCCGACCCGCCGAGTCGTTTGCAATGTCGGCGCGGAGCAGGAGTATTTCCTCATCGACCGCAAGCTCTTTGAGCAGCGAGAGGATCTGCGCTTCACCGGGCGCACGCTCTTCGGCGCCCCCGCCCCGAAGGGGCAGGAGCTGGAGGATCACTATTTCGGCGTTATCCGCCCGCGCGTCAAGGAATTTATGGCGGAGCTCAACGAGGAGCTCTGGCGGCTCGGCATCTACGCCTGCACCGAACACAACGAGGTCGCGCCCTCGCAGCACGAGCTCGCGCCCGCCTACGCCCTCACCAACATCGCCGCCGACCAAAATCAGCTGACGATGGAGATAATGAAGAAGGTAGCGGAGCGGCACGGCCTCGTGTGCCTGCTCCACGAGAAGCCTTTCGCCGGGCTGAACGGATCGGGTAAACACAACAACTGGTCTGTCGCCACCGCCGAAGGGGAGAACCTCTTCAAGCCGGGCGAGCGCCCCTACGAGAACACCGTGTTTCTCCTCTTCCTCACGGCTGTGATCGCCGCGGTCGATAACTACGGGGATCTGCTGCGCATCAGCGTCGCCTCCGCCTCAAACGACCACCGCCTCGGCGGCAGCGAGGCGCCGCCCGCCGTCGTTTCGCTTTATCTCGGCGATGAGCTGACCTCTATTTTGGGCGCGATTGAGCAGGGCAAGAAGTACGCCCCGCAAAAGCGCTCGGCAATGCGCACCGGCGTGCACGTCCTGCCCGATTTTCAAAAGGACACGACCGACCGCAACCGCACCTCGCCCTTCGCCTTCACCGGGAATAAGTTCGAATTTCGTATGCTCGGCTCCGCGCAGTCGATAAGCGACCCCAATATGATCCTCAACACCGCGCTCGCCGAGGTCCTCTCGGGCTACGCCGACCGCTTAGAGGGCAAGAAGGACACCGAGGCGGCGGCAAAGCGGCTCATTCGCGAGAGCTACGCCGCGCACAAGCGCATCGTCTTCAACGGCAACAACTACTCGGAGGAGTGGAAGGAGGAGGCGGAGCGGCGGGGTCTGCCGAATCTGCCGACGACCGCGGACGCGATCCCGCACTTAACCGACGAAAAAAACGTCGCGCTCTTCGAGAAGATGGGTATCTTTTCGCGCACCGAACTTTCCTCCCGCGCCGAGATTATGCTCGAGAATTACAGCAAGGTTCTGCGCATCGAGGCGCGCACCATGCTCGATATGGCATCTCGGCAGTATTTGCCCGCCGTCTCGCGCGCCGTGGACGAGAGAGCGCGCGAGCTTGCCGCCCGCGAGGCGGCATCCCTCCCGGCAGACACCTCGCGGCGCCTGCTCTCCCCGCTTCTTTCCGATGAGGAGGCGATCGCCGACGCTATCGCGAGCCTGCGCGCGGCACTTGACGCGGCGCCCGCCGCGCAGGACGGATCGCGCGAGCAGGCGAATTACTACAAGAGCGAGGTGCGTGGGGCGATGGATAACCTTCGCGCGGCGGTCGACCGCGCCGAGGGGCGCGTCCCCGCCGATCTCTGGCCGACCCCGACCTACGCGGACCTGCTCTTCTGGGCGGAGTAACTCCCCGCCCCTCTCCTTGCCGCAAAAGACCCCGCCCCCGCGGGGTTTTTGCGCGCTATAGGCGATAGATCGTCGCCCGACGGCGCATATATAAATAATGTAGCGATGCCGCACACTCTCCCCCGCGCGCATATATAATAATGTAGGAACGTTCGCTCCCTGCGCATATATAAATAATGTAGTGACCACTCCGTGCGGCGCGTATATATAATGTAGGAACTCGCCCGCGCCCGCGCGAAGTGGGCGATGTACGACCCGCGCGGGCGAAGAGAATGGACCCCCGCCCGCGCCGGGTGCCGCGCCGTTCCCGCGCCCCGCACGTCACTTGCGCGCTGCACCCGCGCGCGTATATATAATAATGTAGGAACTTGCCCTCGCCCCGCGCGGGGAAGCTGCCGCCGAGGGAATTGGTGCGGCTCTCTTCCCCGGGGAGAGGGCGCGCTCCCCCGCGCCCCGCTCCGCGCCTCTCCGGTTTTTCTTGATTTTTCTGCGAAATTTTGAAATTTTTTTGACCGAATGGCGCATTTCGGCGAAATTTCCGCTTGACAATGCGATTTGGATGTGTTATACTGCTACTGCTCCCGAGTGGGGGGTGGTGCGTCTATCCCCAAAAGTGCCCGTCACACGGGCTCTCGGGCCAAGGAAAACGACCAAACGAGGCGACCTTATGAAAAGGCTCACGGCACTGACGCTTGCCCTGCTTCTGGTTCTATCGATGACGCCGATGATGGCGATCTACACCGCCGCCGCCGAGGCGGGGCCGACTGAGATCAAAATCACGCCCAACAATATGGGCATCACCAGCCTTTGCACCGGTCCGAATGACACCTATTTCGGCCGTGCTGTTTTCGGTGAGTACGGCGGCGCGACGCTCTTCGGCATTCGCTACCAAGCGGAAAACGAGAGGGATCTTGAGCTGCCCTTGAGCGCCTTCCTCGAATCGCTCGGCTATGTGGCGGGCGACACGGAGAGCGTCGACAGCTGGGGCGAGAACGTCAAGTGGAAAATCACCGCGACCGACCGCGACGGCAAGCAAAAGGTCTACACCGAGGGCCCGCAGCTTGTCGTGTATGACATCTCCGGCACCAGCACCGGTGTGCTGTACCTCAAAGCGGACACTCCGGACGACGAGAAGCCCTTCGTCACCTTCGGCAACGAGTACAGCCTCGACATTGAAATTCAGGTCGACGGAGCGGTGAAATACACCGCGCAGCACGACAACTTCAAGCTGACCGAAAAGCCCAACTGCAACAATACAGTTGCGCACCAAGCTGACCTTGATAAAAACGGCGGCGTGCACGGGCTTATCTTCCAAGATAAAGACATCGGCGCGAGCGGAGACGCGCTGTACGCCGCTCCCGCCGAGGAGAGGGCGGTCACGCTCGGCCTCACCGCCGCGCCGACCACCGTCGCCCCCGGCGCGCAGGCGCTTGCGATCACCGTTACGGCGAGCGGCATCGCCGCCGAGGGCGCGAACGGCTGGCAGTTCGGCGTGACCTATAACACCACCGCGTTCGAGTTCGTTTCGGCATCTCACGCTCCCGGCGTGGAAGCGTCAAACGTGCACGGCTTCGCCTCGACCGACGCGGATACCTACGGCGCGCCCCTGACGGTGGGCTGCGCTTTGGGCGGCGGCAAGACGGTCGCCGACGGCGAAACACTCGCCGTCCTCACCTTCCGCGTGAAGGAGGATGCCGAGAACTCCGCCTACACCTTCGCAACGACAAGCGACCTCAAAGGCGACTCCGCCTGCTTCTACCTGATGGTTTCGGGCGAGCCCGACCCGACCGAGACCGACTACACCATTACAAACGGCGAGGTGAGCGTCACCGTGCAGGGTCTCACGCACGTCGAGGCGAAGGACGCGACCTGCGAGGAGCCAGGCAACAAAGAATATTACACCGACGGGCAGGGCAACTACTACCTCGATGCCGCCGGCAGCCAGCCGACGACACTTGAGGAAGTCACCATCCCCGCGACCGGCCACACCCCCACGCATCACGAGGCGGTTCCCCCGACCTGCACCGAGGCGGGAACCATTGAATATTGGGAGTGCAGCGTCTGCGGGAAATATTTCCGCGACGCGGACACCACCGACGAAATTGCCGACAAGAATGTCACCGACCCCGCGAAGGGCCATACCCTTGCCAAGGTAGAGGCGACCGAGCCGACCGCGACAGAGCCGGGCTATAAAGAACACTGGAAGTGCAGTGTCTGCGAGAAGCTCTTCGAGGATGAGCTGGGCGAGCGCGAAACGACGCTCGAGAGTTTGACCATCCCGCCGATCGGTTCCTTTGCCCTGACGCTGACCCCTAACCGCGCCGTCGTCAATGCCGGCGAGACCTTTACCGTGACGCTGCGGCTCTCGGATATTCCGGCGAGCGGCGCTGCCGGTTGGGACATCGCCCTTACCTATCCCGACAGCGTTGAGCTGCTCTCGGCGGAGAACGGGACGAGCACCGAGGGGAAGATTCTCGGCGTCCTTAACAAAGAGTCCCGGCACCTCATGGGCACGGTCACCGGGCTTGACGGCAGCGGTGTCGTCAACCTCAAGGAATCGACCGACATTGCGACGCTGACCTTCCGCGCGTCGGACACGGTACTCTCATCGGGCGAGGCGGAGATTACGGCGAGCATCGAGGATATTTACTACATCAACCCGGATCTCCCTGACAATAACGAGATCACCTCTCCCAAACCGGCGGTGGAGCCCGCGACGGTCCACGTCTCCCCGGTCGTCCCGCACGGCAGCGCGACGCTCACGGTCGGCTCAGTTTCGGGCGACATCGGCGACACGGTCGAGGTGACGATTGATCTTACCGAAAACACAGGTCTATCGACCGCGCTCCTGCGCGTTGCCTACGACGCGGGGCTGACGCTGACAGGCATCACCAACGGCAGCATTCTCACTGCCGAGGGCGGCGCCGCTCCCTCTTGGAGCACCGCCCCCGAGGATTTCGCGAAGAACCCCTACACCGTCTTGTGGGATGGGGATCTCTCCGAGACGACTACCGCCACCGGCACGCTCGTCACGCTAACCTTTAAAATCTCAGATGAGGCGGAGCTCGGCGACACCTACACCGTGCGCGTCCTCACCGACGAGGATAACTGCGAGGTCTACACGAAAGACCTCGTTCCGGTCGATGTGACTGCAACGCCCGGCGAGGTGACGGTCGCCTGCACGAAGATCGACGCCGACGGCGAGTGGAATTACGACGCGGCGACCCACTATCACGAGGATGTCCACGGGCACAAATTCGATATTGAGGAGCACCGCGGCGGCACCGCCGACTGCCAACATCGGGCGGTTTGTGAGGTCTGCGGGCAGAGCTACGGCGAGCTGGGGCCGCACAAGCTGACCCTCGTCCCGGCGAAGCTGCCGACGACGACCGAGGAGGGCAACCTCGCCTACTACCGCTGCGAGATTTGCGGCAAGCTCTTCAAGGATGCCGAAGGTCTCATCGAGACGACCCGCGACGAGGTCATTCTCCCGCCCATCGAGGCTCTCCTTGGCGATGTCAACAGCGACGGCCTCGTCGACGATGCCGACCGCCTCGCGCTCTCGCACTTCCTCGCGGGGTGGCAGGAGCAGCTCGACATCGGCATTAACGAGCAGCAGTCGGATGTCAACATGGACGGCAAGGTGACGACGCTCGACCGCATGATCCTCGCGCGCTACCTCGCGCAGTGGGATGGCTACGACACGCTCCCGCCCAAGTTCGAGGGCGATAACTGAGCGCGCTCGCGCCCATACGCCGCGGCACGCACGGCGAGGCCTCGCCGCGATAGTTCGTGAACGCCGCACCATTCACCAATAATCGAAGGAATTCCCCATCGCGCTGCGCGCGCGGCCGGGTGATATATCCGATGAAACATTCCCCAAGACCGAAATGGAGGAAAAGAGGAACATGAAGACAAGAAGAATCATCGCGCTCGTGCTCTCCCTGCTGTTGATTGTCTCGGTCATCCCCGCGATGTCTCTCGCGTCGCTGGCCGCCGAGACCGTTGTGGGCAGTGCCAAAGTGACCCTGACCCCCTCCGCCACCGAAGTTCCGGCGGGCGGCACGGTTGACCTCACGCTCGATGTGTCGGGTCTGCCCGCCGAGGGTGTCAACGGCTGGACCGTCAAACTGACCCTCCCCGAGGGCATCACGATTGTTGCCGACAGCTTCAAGCCCGGCACGGTCGAGGGCGGCACCATTTTAGGCGGCACGAACGTGACCGAGGAGACAGTCTTCGGCGTTATCGCCAAAGACGGCGAGACCGGTGGCACCGCGAACGCGACCGCTGACTTTAGCGCCGGCAGCGTGACGCTGCAAATCGCCGCTGAGACGGCGACCGGCGCCGCCGAGATCACCGGCGAAGTGACCGAGTTCTACTATGCCGCCGCCGAGGATCCCTACGAGGTCGACATCACCGGCACCACCGTTGTCGGCACATCGATCACCGTGGGCGAGGCGAAGACCCTCACGCAGGTCCCCGCGAAGGATCCCACCTGCGAGGAGCCCGGCAACAAAGAGTATTACACCGACGAGGAAGGTAACCTCTACCTCGACGCCGCCGGCACGCAGCCGACCACGCTCGAGGAAGTGACCATCCCCGCGACAGGCCATACCCTCACCCATCACGAGGCCGTTGAGCCGACCGAAACCGAG
>CAZYCC010000077.1:0-1864 GCA_964645985.1 uncultured Lachnospiraceae bacterium
GAGGAAGGTGTGCGTGCTCTGCTCCAAATTCGGGATGTAGAGGTTCTCGCCTTCTTTTTTGTATTTATCGGAAAAATAGTCCTTCGTACGCTCGTCCACCAAAATTTCGCCCTTGCTGTTTTGGGAGACGTGAAAGCTGTGGTCCACACCGATGAGAATCAGCTCGGAAAAGCCCATATAGAGCGCCATCTGCGCCGCCGTGTATAGGCATGTACCCGCGTTGTAGATGCAGCGGCTCGGGTCGCTCGAAAAGAGCAGATCGCCCTCGCCGTCCATCGACTCTTGCCCGCGCATATTAAAATAAACGGCATCGACCGATGTGAAGCCGTAATCCCACATCCACTGGATAGGCAGCAGCTTGAGCGGGACGCGCACCCGGCGCACTTCGTCAAGGCACCCCCCGAGAACCTTCTCGTCTTGCGAGATATATACGCTCGGGCGCCAAGGGGTCTGCTCGAAGATGTAGTACACGCGATTGAAGCCGAAGGTGAATTCTCCCTTCTCCCACAAGCGAGTGAGATCCTCCGCGCGCAGACTCGGGCCATTGCCGATGAGAAAGCAGCGCTCCCCCGCGTGCGCTCCGCGGCAGGAAGCGAGGGCTCTACCCCATTTGGTGAGGCGATAATGCCGCTCCATCCACGGATGAAGGAAGCGCGCCCGCGCGCTCGCGCAAATTCGCTTGAACATAGCGTGTCGTCAGACAGATCGCCCCGAGATCACCCGCAAGGGCGCAAATCTTATATAGTATACGAGGATGAGGTACTTTTGTCAAGCAGACGCTTTCACGCGGCTACGAACCGCCCTTTCCTGCCCCGCGCGCGGCAGATCGGGCGCGCAGCTCGCGTTTAATTTTCCCGGGAACGCGATAGCGCAGGAGATTCCACAGAAAAAAGAAAGTATAGGGCAGCGAGTAGCGGTTGACTCTTCTGCCGCGATTCGCGCGGCAGCGGTAAAGACCGGTGTAGTAGTAAGAGGTCTGCGCGAACGTCAGATCGCCAAAGAGAGGGCGGTTCTTGCGCAGCATCGCCTCGAGCGTGCGGTTGAATTTGTTTTTATCCGCGGTGGAGGTGAGCGAGGCGAGATGATAGCGGTACTCGTAGAGAATCTCGGGCAGGGTGACCATGCCGAAGGAAGTGTAAAGGCGCTGCCAGTAGTCGTAGTCCTCCACTAAAGTGAAGGCAGGGTCGTAACCGCCGACCGCCTCTGCCGCGCGCCTCGTGTAAAGAAAGCAAGCGCAGACCGGGTTCAGCCCGACCATGCGCGCGCCGCTGCTCTCGTCGACCATCGCGAACTCAATGCCCTCTCCCTCCTCGTTGATGATGCGGCAGGAGGCGATGGCGAAGTCGCCCCCCTCCCTCTCGAGCTCCGATGCCATTTTCTCGAGCGCGCTCGGAAGGAAACGGTTGTCATCGGATGTCCAAGTGAAAAGATCTCCGCGCGCGAGCGAGAACCCGCGGTTGAGGTTGGCGGGGAGGCGAAGGTTGCGCTCGTTGCGATAGTAGAAAATGCGCGCGTCGCGAGCGGCGTAAGACTTCGCGATTTGCGGCGTGCAGTCACTTGAGGCATCGTCGAGGATGAGCAGCTCCCAGTTACGGTAGGTCTGCCCGAGGACACTGTCGATGCTCTCGGCAAGATAGCGCTCGCCGTTGTAGACCGGCAGCACGACGCTGATGAGCTTCTCGCTCCCGCCGCCCGTCATACCGCCGACCCCTTCCTGAGCGAGAAGAAAAACCGTCTGCGGCGATAGACAAAGAGAGAGGCACCGAAAAACTCCCCCTTGAAAACCGACCTAAGAGCTAACCCCCCCCCCCCCCCCCCCCCGCCCGGGGGGGGGGGGGGCGGGGGATGAGGCCCCCGGCGCCGG
>CAZYCC010000077.1:1874-7187 GCA_964645985.1 uncultured Lachnospiraceae bacterium
CAAAAACCCCCCCTTGAAAACCGCCCCCACCCCCCACCCCCCCCCCCCCCCCCGCGCGCGCGGTGCCGGCGCTTGCCGAGGCTTTCCCCAGCAGCCTGCGCGCGGTCAGGATCGCCTTCACGAGGAAAAGCGGGGCGCCGATCGCCTTTGCCGTGGTCATCGCGTCCCAGCGGCCGCTGAGGTCGCATGTGAAGGTGTAGATTCTGCGCAGCTTTTGCAGGGGCGTTTCGCCCATCAGCTGCGCGCGCTCGCGAAGAGCGAGGCCGTAGCCGTAAGGATTCGAAAGGAACATCTCGCTGCCCGCCTTGGTCAGACCGTCGTCGAGGAAGGCGTACACCCAGATAATGTCGTTAAAAAAGCGCAGCTTGTAGCCATCGCGCGCCATGCGATTCCAGGCGACCGCCTCGGTCATGAAGCGCTCGCCGGGGAAACTCGGGTAAAGGTATTTGCGGTGAATGTCGGTGTAGAAGACAAAGGCGCGCTCGCCGTCCATTTCGCGGTAAATGTCGCGCGAGCTGCCGTCGAAGTACTCCCCGGAAAAGATGTTGTTAGTCGTGCTCTGCGGTGTTTGCCCTCGATTGGCGACCAAGCCGCAAAAACTTCCGTCGTGCGGCATCGCCTCCTCCCATGAGGCGATCTTTTCGAGAGCGTCGGGGGTCAGGGTGTCATCCGAGTCCATCGTGAAAAAAAGCTCGCCGCGCGCGAGGGTAAGACCGCGGTTGATAGCAGCGCACTTGCCGGCGTTTTCCCGGTACTCATAGCGGATGGGAAAGCCGTTTTCTTCCGCTATCCAAGGGCGCACGAGATCGCCGGTCCGGTCATTCGATCCGTCATCGAGAATGATCCACTCAAAGTTACGGTAGGCTTGCGCCTTCACTGACTCATACAGCCGCCCGAGCGTGTAGGCGCGGTTGTAGGTCGGCGTGAAGAGGGTGATTTTATAAGGGAAGCTCACGAGCCGCCTGCCTCCTTTCGTTTTGCGATAGCGTCTTTGCCCTTGCGCGCGAGGGCGCGCGCGTGGCAGGTATATTTTTCGAGAAGATCGCGAAAGAAGTCGCCTCCCCGCCGCTCGCGCGAGGCGGAAACCACTGAAAGGGAGGAGTACTCTTTCCCGCGAAGCAGACCTATGCCGCGCTCGCGCTCGTTTCCCGCCGAGAAGTACACCTTGCAGCCGTCCTCATCTCGCAGCAGGCAGGAGCGGTAGAGCGTCCACTCGTAGAAGGAGCCGCAGACATGAGAGGGAGTGAGAATAGTGCGCAAATAGCGGAAAGCGCCGCCGTCCGACGACTTCCAAAGCATGAGGCGGTGCGTGAAGTCGTAGGTAAGCAGGAGATAGCGCCCGTCCTCATATTTGCAGTCGATATGCCACGGGTCGACCGCCGCGCCCTCGAGGCGGCAGCGCTCCCCTCTCCCAAAGCGCAGCCCGTCGCGCGACCGCGCACGCCAAAGCGTCATCCCGCGGTTCGCGGGGGAGGGGGAGAGAATGTAGAACATTTCGTAGGCGCCGCCGCGGCGGAGGACGGCGGGGCTGATCGCCGGGAAGGCGGCACCGGGGTAGGCGTCGCAGGTAACGGCCTCACGCGCGCTCCACCCGAGCAGGTCACTCGTCGTGCGGCGGAAAAGAACGATACTCTTCTCGCCACCCGGCGCAACGCCGCCGGTCGAGAGGCGGTAAGTCAGCTCAACGCGGTGTTCGCTCTCGTTATAGACGAGATGCGGGTCTGAAAAATAATCGCCTCGCGCGACCTGCTCCGGCGTTAAGTCGTCGAGGGGGAGATTCTCGCCGGGGGCGCGCCACGCAACCCCGTCCTGCGAGACGGATATACACGGGTACTCCCAGCGGTCGGGATAGGGCAAAGCGCCGATAGGGAAAGGAGTGTACGCCATGATGTAGCGGTACCCGGCAAACCCCTTGGGAAAGAAAAGCACACTCGGATGGTAGGGCTGGTCCGAGCCGTCGGGCGTGGAGATGGCGACGCGGCCGGCTCTGCCGCGCAGGAGATAGCGCGCCCCTTCATAAAGAAAGAGCGCGAGCGGGATCGCGCCTCCCGCGAGCAGCAGCCCCCCGCTGCCGAGGATCGCGCCGAGTACAAGCAGAAGAAGCGCGACGCAGAACAGCTCCTCGGGGAGGAATTGCAGGAGTTTGCGGAAAAATGCCCTCATATAGATTTGCTTTTCGAGCAGGAGAGGAGGTGCTTCATGAGGCGCAGGATTTTCTTCGCGCAGCTCGCCCCGCGCCAGTATAGCCCAAGCAGCGCGCGCCGCACGCGCGGGACGCGCTTCCCGGCGGCGAGGCGGCGGACGGTGTATGCCTCGCGCAGATAAGGCAGCCTATCACAATAGTAAGAGCCCCAATGCACGAGGTAAGCTCCGTTCTGCACCCGCCCGTCAAACCACGGGACGCTGTATAAGACCCGTCCCGCCTCAATATCCGCCTCGAAGCGCGTCGCGCAGGGGTAAAAACACATTCCCTCGGGCGGCGGGGGAACCGGCTTTTGCCGGTGCACCGCCATCGCGAGAGCGAGCACCGGCTCATCGGCGGGGGAGTCGAACATCCTAAAGTTAA
The DNA here is from genome assembly GCA_964645985.1 of uncultured Lachnospiraceae bacterium. Classification (GTDB taxonomy): domain Bacteria; phylum Bacillota; class Clostridia; order Oscillospirales; family CAG-272; genus CAZYCC01. Next base: position 4,441 of record CAZYCC010000077.1, read on the forward strand.
AACTGCCGTATTTCTCGACGATGTCGCGACAGGTCGCCCGCATCTGCACGAGGGGCGATAACCCCCCCCCCCCCGTCCCTGCCTTGCGGATAAAATACAGCCCGCCGTGCAGATGCGTAACGAACTCGATTTTGTCCTTATATTTTCCCGCGCCCTCCCGCGTGAACCAGCCCTCTGTGCTGTCGAGCGGGAGCGCCTGCCCGAAGGCGCTGAAAACCGTCTCGGGGTCGGAGGGGAAATATTGCCACAGATCGCCGATGTCTCGGTAGGCAAGGCAGTCGGCATCGAGGAAGATCGTCTCATCGAAGGGGGAGCGGACGAGCAGCTCAAGCTTATCGAGATAAGACCCCGCCGGGCGCTCAAGAAGAATCGTCCGGTCGAAGGAGGCGGTGACGCGGTTCTCTTCCTCGCAGAGGATGGCGAAAGGCAGCGGATCCCGCGCGAGGCGGCGGTATGAGAGCAAAAGATTTTCCGCGAGACGGTAGTAGCAAGCGCCTCCCGTCGCGATGGTGACAAATCCTCGTGTCATGGCGGTAGAGAGTCAAAAGCCGATGCGCAGAAGATTGCGCAGGCGGCAGGTGAGGGGGAAGGAAATCCGTGCGAGGAAAACCCAGACTTTGTGCGAAAAGGTCTCGCCGCGCAGGTCGTCGCTCGTGATTTTGTAGGTGCGCGCCATCTTCGTAAGGTAGGGCATCGCAACCGCGCGGTCCTCCCCACTGAGATAGCGCAGGGACATTTGACCGTGAAAAAAGCAAGAAAAAAGAAAGTTAACTTTATCTTCTTCCCCGATTGCGGGGTGGGTACGCATGAGGTAGTCGACCCTCCGTCTTTTCGCTTCCACCGCGTCCAAGCGCTTAAGAGAATAAGGGGCGCGCATAATGCTCCCGTCTCTCATAAAGTAGTTGTAACCGGCATAATCGATAGCGGCGTATTGCTGCGCGCGCCCCAAAACTTGGTAAGTCCAATATTCATCCTCATGAAACTTTCCCACTTCAAAGGGAAGGTCCTCGACTAATTTTCTCGGATAGATCTTATTTACGGTAATTTGCTCGATTCCGCGCCCGTGAATATAAGCGGCGAGAATCTCCTCCCCTTCGTAAATCCGAGGGGCGGCGGGAGCGGGCTGCGGGGGAAAGGGAGCGTCATCGGCAACCTTGCGGTAGCCGCAGGCGGCGATGTCAGCGCCGGTTGCCTTTATCGCGTGGACCAGTTGTTCAAGAAAACACGGCTCCACCCAGTCGTCGCTGTCGACAAAGGAAAAATACTCGCCCAAGGCGGCGCGCATTCCCGCGTTGCGCGCGGCGGAGAGGCCCCTGTTCTCCTGGTGAACGGCGCGCACGCGCGAGTCTGCCACCGCCCAGTCATCGCAGCGGGCGGAGCTGCCGTCGGTGCTGCCGTCGTCGATGAGGATCAGCTCAAAGTCGCGCAGGGTCTGCGCAAGGAGAGAGCGCACACAGCGGTCAAGGTATGGCGCGACATTGTACACCGGGACGATGACGCTCACTTGCGGGGCGGACATACGGTGCTCCTTTCGTCACCCGAATAGCGCAAGACTGCCAAGGCGTTCTCGCGGGGGCCATCAAGCGAGGCGTTCACGACATCCCAAGGCCCCCGCTCCATGCGGCGCCATGCGCGCGGGAGGTGCTGCCTCCCGCGTATTACCGTGAAACATAGTGCGGCAATAGGGGGAGCGCATCAAGCGCAGCCTTATCAGCGAGCGCCCCGCCCGAGGATAAAGAGAGCTGTTTTCGCGGCGGCGGGGCGCCGCTCCCCCCGATTTTGTCTTGAAACGATCATCGCCCGGGCGGTTTACTTTGCTGCGCCTGTTTTTGTTTTTCGCGGGCGGCGGCGCGCTCTTTTCCGCGGCGGTAGGCGCGGTAGATATGCCGATACAGGCGCGGCGCGCGCAGAATCATCACCGCGAGGTAGCGGCGCGGGAGGGGAATATCGAGGCGATAGGCGTAGTGCTCGCGGATGAGGCGGCGATAGTTGTCTTGCGCCCGCGCGAACTCTTCCCCGTCTCGCAGAACCGCGCCGTTGTACATCGTGAGAACCGTGCCGAGATAGGCGCTTCTCGCCGCCGGGAGTAGATCCGCAGGAGCATCGCACAGAATTTGCTCTTTAACGCGAATGGGATCGCAAAAGTCGCTCTCGGCGGGCGGTTCACCGCCGGAGCGCGGGCGCTGGCGGTAGTGGTAAGGGCAAATATCCTCCCAGACGCTGCACCTCGCCTCCTTGAAGAGGTAGTAGTTCATGAGGAGGTCTTCATTTTGGCGTATGGAAAGGTCGATTTTCACGCTGTGTAACAAGCTGTGGAACAAGCTATTGTGAAAGAGCTTGTTCCACAGGCCCGGCTCGATTCTCGAGCCGGCTAACAGGTCTTGCAGACCTGTTAGCTTGTCTTGCTGCGCAAGACGGCCTGTGTTGTAGTAGTACCGAACAGATCCGTCTGGGTAGACCATTTGGTAGCCGCAATGAGAGATGTCTGCGCCATAGCGCAGCGCGTTCTCAAGCAATCGCGCGTACATCTGCGGCTCGACGCGGTCGTCCGCGTCGACAAACCCGATCCACTCCCCCGCCGCCTCGCGCACCCCGTGCAGCCGCGCCGCCGTCGGCCCCGCGTTGCTCTGGCGCAGAATTTTCACGCGCGCGTCGCTTGCCGCGATTTTTTGGAAAACGCCCCATGTGTCATCGGTCGAACCGTCGTCCACAAGGACAAGCTCTATGTTGCAGTGGGTCTGCGCGAG
>CAZYCC010000077.1:7197-7477 GCA_964645985.1 uncultured Lachnospiraceae bacterium
GGGTCGCGCGCTGCGCTTCTCCCCGCTTGTTCTGTCATCTCAGCGTCCCCCTTTCCCGCCTCTCACCCCGCGCGCCGCACGGGCGGCATCGCGGCGTATTGCGGTGTGCGCAGGAACTGCCATGCCGCCTTGCTTCCTTCGCGGAAGGCGCACGCCTCTTCCCTACCGATTCTTCCGCGCAAAACGTTGAGAAAGTTGAAAAACCTTGTCGAAAGGAGCGAATAGCGCACACACGCCTTGGCACGAAGACCCGGGGCGGGGGGGGGGGGGGGGGGGGGGG
>CAZYCC010000078.1:0-7420 GCA_964645985.1 uncultured Lachnospiraceae bacterium
CGAGAACAGTGGGTGCGGCTCGCGAAAGTGGAAATGTCGACAGAGGCACTTCGGTTTCCCGAAAACTAATCCTTAGAGGGAGCAGCCGCAATCTCGACAAAGCGGAGGTTCCCTCACACCTTCCCCCGCAGCGGTGCAGTTCAAATTACGACCGAGGCAATGCGGTTTCCCGAAAACAACACCCCCGAGGCGGCGCTTCAAACCCCCCCCCGGAGCGGTCGCGCTCCTCCCAATGAAGAGGCAAAATGCCTCATGAAAATTCCTCGCGCGCAAGAGACGCGAACTTCGTGAACTTCCCGAGGAAGGTCATCTGCACGGTTTTGGTATCGCCGTGGCGGTTCTTCGCGACGATCACCTCGGCGAGGTTGTGGTTTTCGGGGGTGGGGTGGTAGTACTCCTCGCGGTAGAGCAGCAGCACCATATCGGCGTCCTGCTCAATGGAGCCGGAGTCGCGCAGCTCGATGAGAGACGGGCGCTTTTCCTTCTCGCGGTCGGGGCCGCGGTTAAGCTGCGAGCAGACGATGACCGGCACCGCAAGGTCTTTCGCCATCAGTTTGAGGCTGCGCGTGATCTCGCCCACCTGCGTCGCCTTGGTGTCGCTGCGGCGGCTCGCTTCCTTGTCGGGCAGCATCAGCTGCAGGTAATCGATGACGACAAGCCCGAGATTCTCTATCTTGTGCAGCTTTGCTTTCATGGAGGAGACCGTCGCCTCGCCGCCGTCGTCGATGTAGACAGGCAGCTTCGCTAACTCCGCCTCCGCGGCGACCACCTTGCTCCAGTCATCGACCGATAGGTCGCCCCGGCGCAGCGTCGCGCTGTCGACCGCCGCCTCGCCGGAGATCATCCGCTTGCAGAGCTGAACGTCTGTCATTTCCATGGAAAAAATAGCGACCGCGCGCCCGCTCCTTCGCGCGACGCTCGTCGCGACATTCATCGCGAAGCCTGTTTTGCCCATCCCCGGCCGCCCGCCGACGATAACGAGGTCGCCCGGCCCCATCCCGGTGATAACGGCGTCGAGATCCCCGAACCCGGTCGGCAGCCCGGCGGTTTCCCCTTTCGACAGCTCCTCTTGCGTGCGCAGAACGACGTCTGAAATAGCCTTGAGGCTGCCGCCCGCCGCGCCGCGCGCGATCTCCTCCACGCGGCTGTAGGCGTAGTCGAGCAGCCGCGCCGCCTCCTCGCTCTCCTCCACTGCCTTTGTAGCGACGTCCTCGCACATTTCAAGCAGGCGCCGCAGCAGGCTCTTGTCGCGCACAATGCGCGCGTAGTCGACGAGATTAGACGCGGTCGGCACGGTGTCCGCGGCGTTTTTGAGGTAGGCGATGGTCTCCTCGCGCGGCGCGCCCCCTGCAACGAGCCGGTCGATCACCGTGACGACGTCAAGGCTCCGCCCCTGCAAAAAGAGCGACTGCATCGCGCCGAAAATGTCGCGGTTCAGCTCGAAATAAAAGTCGTCCGGGGAGAGCAGTTCCGCCACATCGCTGAAGCGGTTCGGGTCGACGATCACCGCGCCGATTACCGACTTTTCCGCCTCCGCGTCAAGCGGCACCCTCCGTTTTGATAGTTCGTCCGCCATAAGCCCGAAAGAGACAAAGTTTTATATAGTATACCACACAGCAAAAGCGCTGTCAACGAGGCGGGGCGGCGGGCGGCCTCGCCCCACGTTTGACATTGCCTCCCCGTCGTGCTATACTTGCCTATTATGAGAGCTTCTTTTTCGCGCGCGCTCGCGCGACCGCTCGCGCTGCTGCTCGCGCTCGCGCTTTGCGCCTCGGGAGCGGTCTTTTCGCGCGCGTCCGGGGAGGCGGAGGGCAACGTCATCCCAAGCGAGGCGCTGCCCGAGCGGCAGGATGAGAGCGTGCCGCCCGACCTCTCGCTCGCGGCGAGCGCGGTTCTTCTCAACCTCGACAGCGGGGATACGCTATACGAACTAAACGGCGACGCGCAGGTCTACCCCGCCTCCACCGTCAAGCTGATGACCGCGCTCGTCGCGTACGACGCGCTTTCGCAGCGCCTCGATGAGACGGTCACCGTGCCGGAGGAGGTGCCGCGGGACGCCGCGGGCGTGAAGATGAGCCTTCTCGCCGGGGAAAACGTGACGGTGCGGCAGCTGTTCGCGGGGCTGATGGTCGCCGGGGCAAACGACGCCGCGATGCTGCTCGCTAATCTCGCCTCGGGCAGCACCGAGCTGTTTGTCGCGAAAATGAACGAGCGCGCGCAGGATCTCGGGCTATCCTCAACGCGCTTTGCCAATGTCACGGGGGTGGACGATGTCGCCGGGCAGACCAGCGCGCGCGATGTCGCCGCGCTCGGCGCGACCGTTTACGCGAACCAGTTTTTGTCGGAGCTTGCCGCTATTCCTCTCTACGAGATACCGGCGACCAATCTGCAGGGCGCGCGAAACCTTCACGCGCGCAATTACTTCCTCTCGCGGCGCATTTACCCCTATTATTACGACCCGGATGTCACGGGTCTGAACGCCGGCGCGACCGTGAAGGGCGGCAACTGCCTTGTCGCGACAAAGTCGCTTGGCAACGTGCGCTATCTCGCCGTTGTGATGGGCGCGCAGGAGACGAGCGCGGAATATAACGGGCAGGCGGTGACGGTCGCGTCCTGCTACAAATACGCGCAGGATCTGTTCAAATGGGGCTCGCGGAATTTCGTCTACAAGACGGTCATCTCGCCGATGAGCGTGCTCGGGGAGGTGCACGTCGATCTCGCGGTCGGCAGCGACGCCATTCCCGTCTGCCCGACGAGAACCATTCAGGTGTTCCTGCCGGAGGGCACTTCCCTTGCCGACGCCGTGCGCGTCAAGCCGACGCTCGAGGTTGAGGAGCTGCAAGCGCCGGTCGAGGAGGGGCTCGAGGTCGGCAGCGTCACGGTGTACGGCTCCGATGGGCAGGTTATCGACAGCTGCCCGCTCGTGACGAAGCTCTCGGCGTCGCTCAGCCGCAGCTCCTTTCTCTGGACGCGTTTGCGCTCGGTCCTGCAAACCAAACTTTTCCGCCGCACGGTACTCATTCTCGCCGCCGCGATGATCGTCGCGGTCCTCATCACCGCCCGCGTGCGCTATGTCCGTGCGAAACGCCGCGTCGAGGAGGAGGAGCGGCGGGGGTAGGGCGTTTCACGGCAAACACCGCGTCCCCACGCTCGCGCAAAACCCCGCTCACGCCGTGAGCGGGGTTTTCTGTTATCCCTTTGTCAAAACCTCGTGTAGAGGAACGGGTTGTAGCTCTCGCCGATGAGGTAGGCAACCGACAGGACGAGCAGCGCGAGGCAGACCACTCCGCGCGCGACCGACGGCGCTCCGGGTTCGCGCGCCATCCCCTCCTCCGGGGCTGCGGCTCCCGCCGCCGATTCGCCTCGCCCGCCGCGCGCAGCAGAAACCTCGCTCGCCGGGGGCGCGCAGCCGTCGGCAGCAGCGGCGTAGGCCTCTTTCTCCGCGAGCGCGTTGTCGCCGACGGTCGCGGCGGAGGGGTCGCTTGCCGCAGATAATGCTCCCGCCCCCGCGTCGGCGGAGCTACCCGCTCTCTCGGGCGCGCCGCCCCCGGCGGCGAGCGGGGCGTGCGCGGGGGAGCCGAGTTTCCCGTAGGAAGTTCCGCTCGCCATGGGTGCGGCGGTCGCTTTGCCTATCCCGCGCAGATTCCGCGCTTTACTCTCGAGCCATTTCCCAAAAGAGGCGGGGAGATGGGTGGAGGCGAGGGCGCAGACGAGCAGGAGCGGCAGCGCGGTGCGCAGATAGTAGAAGGACATCGGCGAGGAGGCGGGGACGCCCACCCCGAAGAGCGCGCGCAGCATCGCGGCGAAGGACATCTCGCCCGGCGCGCCCGCGAAGATCACCCATCCGAAGAAGACAACAGTTAGCGCGTAGGCGTGCGCGGCGAGCGCGCGCAGCCGCCCGGGCCGCTCCAGAGCCCGCAGGAGAAACAGCTTCTCTATGAGCAAAAACGCGAAGAAATAAAGCCCCCAAAGAAGAAAATTCCATCCCGCCCCGTGCCATAGACCCGTGAGGCTCCAGACGATTAGCAGGTTGAGGATTTGCCGCGCAAGACCCCGCCGGTTGCCGCCGAGCGGAATGTAGAGGTACTCGCGAAACCAGGAGGAGAGCGTGATGTGCCAGCGGCGCCAGAAGTCGGTAATCGAGCGCGCCTCGTAGGGGTAGCGGAAGTTTTCCGGGAAGCGGAAGCCGAGCATTTGCCCCATCCCGATCGCCATATCGCTGTAGCCCGAAAAATCGAAATAGATTTGAAAGAAGTAGGATAGCGACGCCGTCCACGCCATGAGGCAGGTGAAGGAGCCGATGTCCGCGTAGCTCTTGAGCGCCTCGCACAGCGCCCCCGCGGAGTTGGCGAGAATCGCCTTTTTCGAGAGGCCCACGCAGAACCGGCAGACCCCCTCCGCCGCCTCGGGAACCGTAATTCGCCGCGCGGTGAGGTCGCGCTCCACATCGGTGTAGCGCACAATGGGCCCGGCTATCAGCTGCGGGAAGAGCGCGACATAGGTGAAAAAGTCAAGGAAATTGCGCTGCGGCGCGACCTTGCCGCGGTATACGTCGATGACGTAGGAGAGGGTCTGAAAGGTGTAGAAGGAGATACCTATTGGCAGGGCGAGGGAAATGAGAAAGTCGAAGGGAGAGGTGTTTGCCGGCGCGTGCCCGAGCGAGGTCAGCAAGTTTAAAAGGCTTTGCGCGAGGAATCCCGCGTACTTGAAAAAGGCAAGGCAGCCGATGTTCGCCGTCAGCGTGACGATGAGCGCCGAGCGCGCGAGAGCGCGCTTCTCGCGTCGCCTCGCGCACCCGATGAGCAGCCCCGCGCCGTAATCGAGCGCGGCGGTCGCCGCCATTAGAAGGAGAAATTTCGGCTCCTCCCAGCCGTAAAAGACGAGGCTGCAGAGCAGCAGCCAGGCGTTGCACAGCCTGTTCTTGCGGCGAGCAGCATCGGCGGGGGAACCTCTCCCGCGCAAGACCCGCTCGGGCAGAGCGCGCAGCAAAAAATTCCCCGCGAGGACTACCGGGAAGAAAAGGCAGAGAAAGAGCGGCGAGGCAAAGACCATAGGGTATTTCCCCTGATGTTTCCCGTGAAAAACCCCGGGGGAGCGCTAAGCTCCCGTGTGGGTGCGCAAGAACGCGAGCATCCGCCTGCAGAAGGTGGGGTCGCCGTGCACGCCGTCGGTAGCGCACCCCTCCGGCAGGGCGCCGGTCTCATCGCAGAAGGCGGCGGCGAGGTTAATGTGCCGCGCGCCGGTGCGAGCCGCCATCTCGGCAATGCGCGCGTTGAGCGAGGCGATGGCGAGGTTATTTTCCGCGAGGCCCTCGGCGAGGTGGCGATCCGAAAGCGACGCCGACACCGGGTAGATATTGAGGATATAGACAATCGCGCCGGGGTTGACCTCCCGCACGAGCGCGATGACCTGCTCGTAGGTCTCGATAAAGCGGTCGAGGTTCGGCCAGCCGACCTCGTTGAGGCCAAAGCAAAGATAGGCTTTTGTGAAGGCGGGGCGGCGCTGTCGCAGATCGTCCGCTATTGTGCGAACTGCCCCATCGGCGCGCATGGTGAGATTTCGCGTGAAGACCGCCGACACGCTGAGCGAAACGTAGGCGTAGTTCGCCGCGACCGGCAGGTGCGTGTAGGAAAGGAAATCCTCTATGCGCGAGTCGCCGAGGAAGAGCGCGTCGGCAAAATAACCGTCGCCCCGGTCCTCCGACTCGGGCAGATCGTTCGGGAAGACCGCTACTCCCGGCGCGGGCTGCGGCTCGGGCGCGGGTTCGACAACGTCGGGCGAGGGAGACGGCTGCGGCTCGGGCGCGGGCTCGATATAATCGGGGGAAGGCTCGGGCTGCGGCGCGGGGGACGGCTCAGGCTCGGGTTCGATATAATCGGGTTGCGGCTCCGGGACAGGCTCGGGTTCGGTATAGTCGGGCGTGGGAGTCGGCTCGGGCGAGGGCGCGGGTTCGATATAGTCAGGTGAGGGAGATGGCTCGGGTTGGGTATAGTCGGGGGACGGTTCGGGTTCGATATAGTCGGGTGAGGGGGACGGCTGCGGTTCGGGTTCAATATAGTCCGGCTCGATGGGATCGGGCGAGGGCGCGGGTTCGGGCGGGATGTAGGGATAGGCAATGTCCGAGCAGTAGTCCTCCGGGGCGGGCGCGCCGGCGATCGTTCCCGTGCGCGGCTGCTCCTCGGCGGGGTCAAACGCGAGGGAGGACGCGCCGCTGTCCTGCGCGGGCAACCCCCCGCTCGCCGCGTCCGAGGAGACCCCGCTTGCCGCGTCCGAGGAAACCTCACTCGCGGTAGCCGATGAGACCTCGCTCGACGCGTTCGAGGAAACCTCACTCGCCGCATCCGAGGAAACCTCACTCGCGGTAGCCGATGAGACCTCGCTCGACGCGTCGGGCAGCTGCGCCGCGAGCGAGGAATCGCGCGAATCGTTCACCTCGGGCAGGCTCGCGGGATCGCGAAGATACCCCTCGACGGCGGCGCGCAGATCGCGCGCGCCGGGTGAGACGATCAGCGCGAGAAAGCCCTCCTCCTCGAAAACCTCCGCCCGCTCGAGCGAAGCGACGTCCTGCGGGCTGTAGCCCTCGTAAACCGAAATTTCCTCCTGCAAATGGACGGAGAAGGCATCGCGCAGCGACGCGCGCGCGGTATCGTCTGCCGGACGCAGCAGCGCAATCTGATCGGCCACGTTCCCCGACGCGAGCGCGATCGCGCCGTCCGCGAGAAGCTCGCTTGAGAGGTGAAACATCGCCTCGAAGCGCTCAGCGAAGCTCTCCTCCCCGAGGGCAAACACCACCCCCGGCGCGCCCTCCTCCCGCGCTGCCACCGCTCGCACCACATCCTCCGCGCGCGCAGGGGGAGAGATGTCGGGCGAGGGTTCCCCTGGCGACTTCTTCCCGCAAGACACAAGCCCGCAAACCGCCGCGAGCGCCATCACGACCGCGCCAAAGCGCAAAAGAAAACCACGCATGGTAGAAAGAGAAAAGACAATCAAAGGCGCAAAGCTTTCCGCAAAAATGTTTCACGTGAAACATTCCAAAATGCGGAAAACAGAGGGGCGTACGGCAGCGGGAGAAAACCCGCGCGGAAGGGAGGTGCGCAAAACCGGGGTAGTAGAGGGGGAGGGATACTCCCCGCGCGCGCGAGCGGAGCAGCGAAAAATGACGATAGGGGCAGTAACCTATTCGAAACACGCCGCTCCCGAGGGAGCAGGGGAAAGGACCGCGCGGTAGTGGGGTTTCCCGAAAACTTAACTTAGAAACGGCAGTGCAAGTTACGCTAATCCCAACCCCGCCTCCCGAAAAACCCCATCCCCCGAAGGGTAGGGATTTGTTTCGTTTCCGAATATTCTATCAATCTCTTTGGTCCCCCCGCGTCACGAATCTACTTCTCAAAGAGGGGTACACCCCGCTCACCGTAACAGT
>CAZYCC010000079.1:0-7409 GCA_964645985.1 uncultured Lachnospiraceae bacterium
CCCAAGGCACGCGGCATTGCCGCGTGCCTTGTTTTTATGCTCCCCCTTGCATTCCCGCGCCCGATGTGCTATACTTTGCGGTGGTTTTCCGCGCCTTTGCGCTGTTCCTGCGTCGTTCCCATACCCCCCGCGCCCGAGAGGCTCCCTATGCCGACCAATCTGCGCAATTTCCTCATCTCTTTTCTTATCTCCGCGCTGCTTTTCACCGTTATCGCGACCGGCGGCGTCCACGCGATCCGCGGCTATCTCCAGCGCGTCGAGGAGACGCCCGCCCCCGCCCCCGACACGCCCGAGGAGCCGGACGAGCCTTCCGAGCCCGCCGTCCCGGCGAGTGGCACCGTTCTCAATCTGCTGCTCATCGGCACCGACTACGCGCCCTCGCACCTCTCTTACGGCGGCGGGCGTGCCAAATCCGCCGATACGATTTTGCTCGTCAGCTTCAACACGCGCGCGGGCTCGCTCGTCATTTGCCCTATCCCCGCGAAGACGATGACCAAGGTCGACGGCAACAACATGACCCTCGCGCAGGCGTATAACGAGAAGGGTGCGGGCTTCGTTACCGATAAAGTCTCCATGCTCGTCGGCTTTACTATCCCCTATTATGTCACGGTCGGCGTTGAGGGCCTTGCGCAGATTATCGACGAGCTCGGCGGCTTCACCTATGATGTCCCCTACGATATGAACTACGAGGACGCAGAGCAGGGTCTTTTCATTCACCTCGCCGCCGGGAGGCAGAAGCTCACCGGGGAGCAGACCTTAGGCCTCATTCGCTATAACGGCAACGACGATGTCGATCATACCGGCGCTGTGCGCACCGCTCTCGGCGCGCAGGTCGCCTACGAGCTGCTTCGGCAGGAGGCGACCTACACCCACAAGAAGAACGCCGCCGAACTCTACCGCAAGCTCTCCCCGCTCGTCGAAACGAACTTTACCCTCTCGGATCTGTCAAGCTACCTTTCTGTGATCTTCGGCTACGGCAGCCTCAACTTCCTGCCGATGGAGTACCCCGGCGCTTACACCACCCGCTTCTTCACCCCGAACATCGAGAGCGCGACCGAGATGCTCGCCCCCTACTGCTCGTGACCCCCGACCACACCGCTCAGCCCTCCGAGTCGCCGCTCGTCCTCGCGCTGCTCGCCCTCTCGGGCGGCGGGATGGACGCTTACTCCTACCTCTGCCGCGGCGGCATCTTCGCCAACGCGCAGACCGGCAACCTCGTCCTCTTCGGCATTCACGCGGTCGCGAGGGAGTGGCGCGCGGCGGCGCGCTACCTTCTGCCGGTCCTCGCCTTCACCGTGGGAGTTCTCCTCGCGGACCTTCTGCGCCGCGCCCTCGCGCGCGCCGTCCGCTTCCACTGGCGGCAGGCAGCCGCGCTCACCGAAACTCTCATTCTCGCGGCGGTCGCGCTCATCCCCTCTGCGCACCCCAATATCGCCTGCGCACTTATCTCCTTCGCCTGCGGCATTCAGGTAGAGTCTTTCCGCGCCCTGCGCGGCAACGCCGTCGCCACGACGATGTGTATTGGCAATCTGCGCGCCGGCGCGCACTATCTCGGGCGCTTCTTCTCTTCGCGTGACCGCGCCGACGCGCGCCGCGCCGCGCTCTACTTCGGCGTAATCGGGGCGTTTGTCATCGGCGCCGTTGCTGAGAGCTTTCTCGTGCGCGCCCTTGGCAACATCGCGATCCTCTTCTCCATCGCGCTCCTTCTCGCGGTCAATCTTCTCATGGTGCGGAAAACCTGACGCGTCGCCGCATCATTGCGGGACATCTTTTTCGAATATACGGCGCCGCGCGGGACCGCCGCGCCCCCACTTCTTCACCGAGGCAACTATGGAACACCGGGAATTAACAATGGACAAGTTAGTCGCGCTCTGCAAGAACCGCGGCTTTATTTTCGCGGGTTCGGAAATTTACGGCGGGCTCGCCAACTCCTGGGACTACGGCCCGCTCGGCGTGGAGCTGCTGCGCAATATCAAGGACGCGTGGTGGGGGAAGTTCGTGCGTGAGTGCCCGATGAATGTCGGGCTCGACTCGGCGATTCTCCTTAACCCGCGCGTCTGGGAGGCGTCGGGGCACCTTTCGAGCTTCGCCGATCCGTTAATGGACTGCCGCGCCTGCAAGTCGCGCCACCGCGCGGACGACCTCATCGAGGCCTGGGCGCGGGAGAACGGTGTCGACGTGAATCCCGCCGAGATGGAGCCGGAGACGATGCAGTCCTTCATTGCCGAGCACGAGATCCCCTGCCCGCGCTGCGGCGCGCACGACTTCACCGAAATTCGCTTCTTCAACCTGATGTATAAGACCTTCCAAGGGGTCACCGAAGACAGCTCCGCCACGCTTTATCTGCGCCCCGAGACGGCGCAGGGCATCTTCATCAACTTCGCAAACGTGCAGCGCACAACGCGCAAAAAGCTCCCCTTCGGCATCGCGCAGATCGGCAAGGCGTTTCGCAACGAGATTACCCCCGGCAATTTTATCTTCCGCACGCGAGAATTTGAGCAGATGGAGCTGGAGTTCTTCTGCCGCCCCGGCGAGGACGACCACTGGTTTGACTACTGGCGCTCCTTCTGCTACGATTTCCTTCTCTCCCTCGGCATCTCGCGCGATCACCTGCGAATGCACGATCACAGCTCGGCGGAGCTGGTCTTTTACTCCAAGGCAACGACCGATATTGAGTACCTCTTCCCCTTCGACTGGGGCGAGCTTTGGGGTATCGCCAACCGCACCGATTACGATCTCACGCGCCACAGCGAGGGCTGCGGCAAGCGGCAGGAGTATTTCGACCCGGAGACCGGCGAGCACATCCTCCCCTATGTCATCGAGCCGTCGGTCGGGGTGGGGCGGCTCGCGCTCGCGCTCCTCTCGGATGCCTACGACGAGGAAAAACTCGAGGGGGGCGACACACGCACCGTCCTGCGCTTGCACCCGGCAGTAGCGCCATTCAAGGCGGCGGTGCTCCCTCTTTCTAAGAAGCTCGGCGAGAAGGCGCGCGAGGTCTATACCGCGCTCTCGAAACTGTTCCCGGTAGATTACGACGAGACCGGCTCCATCGGTAAGCGTTACCGGCGCGAGGACGAAATCGGCACGCCCTATTGCGTGACGGTCGATTTTCAGACGGTCGGCGACGGAGAGAGCCCGGCGGACAACTGCGTCACCGTGCGCGCGCGCGATGAGATGACGCAGGAGCGCGTCCCGATTGACGCTCTGCCATCTTATTTCGCCGGGAAGCTCTCGCTTTGAGGGGGCGCTCTCAAAACTTCGATTCTTTCTATCCCAAAAAGGAAACTTTTCTTGTAAAAGAGGCAAAATTATGCAATTTATCGTGGAAACATCGGCGCGGCACATTCACCTGACGCGCGAGGCGGTGGCAATCCTCTATGGAGAGGGCGCCGCGCTGAAGGTCAAGAAGTGGCTCTCACAGCCCGGGCAGTTTGCCTGCGATAACGAGAAGATTAAGCTCGTGGGACCGCGCGGCGAGCTGCTTGTCAGCGTCCTCGGGCCCGAGCGCAAGGCCTGCCAGGTGGAGCTATCCTTCACCGACGCGCGCACCTTAGGGCTAAAGGATGTCCCGGTGCGCGAATCGGGCGATGTCGCCGGGACGCCCGGTATCCACCTCGTGGGGCCCGCGGGCGAATTGGATCTTGCCGAGGGCGTAATGATCGCTAAGCGCCATGTGCACATGACCCCGGCGGATGCCGCCGCTTTCGGCGTTACGAACGGGCAGATCGTGCGGGTGCTCCTGCACTCGGGCGGCGGTCGCTCTACCATCTACGGCGACACGGTCGTGCGCGTCGCCGACAACTACGCCCTCGCAATGCACATCGATACCGACGAGGCGAACGCCGCCGCCGCCTTCGGCGAGGTCACGGGCGAGATCGTAGGGTAAAACCGCCCCTGCCTCGCGAAAGACTTCGCTCTCCCCCACTTCGCTCTTGTATGACGCTGCAGCAGATTCACTATATCCTCGCGATCGCGGACACGGGGTCGCTCAGCCGCGCGGCGGAGGTTCTGTATGTCGCGCAGCCGTCGCTCTCGAGCGCGGTGCATGAGGTCGAGCGGGAGCTCGGGGTCACGCTCTTTCACCGCGGCAGCAAGGGCGTCACCCCCACGAGCGAGGGGCAGGAGTTTCTGCTGTACGCGCGACAGGTCTACACCGAGTACGAGACCCTGCTCGACAAATTCGGCAAGGGCACGGGCGGCGAGCGCAAGAAACGCTTCGGCGTTTCGACGCAGCACTACTCCTTCGCCGTCAAGGCGTTTGTCGACCTCGTCCGGCGCTTTGACACGAGCGAGTACGAGTTCGCCATCCGCGAGACCAAGACCCTCGATGTCATCTCGGACGTTGCCACCGGCAAGAGCGAGGTCGGCATTCTCTACGAGAGCGACTTCAACCGCACGATTATCCGCAAGCTATTGCGCGGAAGCGACCTCGACTTCTGCCCGCTGACGACCTCGCGCGCCTGCGTCTATGTTTGGCGCGGTCACCCGCTCGCGGGAGAGAAGGCTCTTCGCCTCTCGCAGCTTGAAACCTACCCCTGCCTCTCGTTTGAGCAGGGAGGGAACAGCTCTTTCTACTTCGCCGAGGACATCTTCAGCATGAACGACTACGCGCGGATTATCAAGGTCTGCGACCGCGCGACCGTCCTCAACCTGATGGTCGGGCTGAACGGCTACACGATCTGCTCGGGTGTTATCGCGGAGGAGCTCAACGGCGGCGACTACCTCGCTATCCCTGTCGAGAACGAGGATGGCAGCGACGCCGGCGTGATGGAGATCGGCTATCTGCGGCGCCACAAGAGCATTCTCTCGTCGATGGCGTCGCTCTACATCGAGAAGCTGCGCTCCCACCTTTCCTCGCAAGACGCCGCCCCGCAAGTGGTGACCTGAGAGGCGGCGATTTCCCGCGAAATGCCCGTTACTGCGCGGTTTTCCGCCCGCTTTGGCTGCGCCCGCAGCGCCGGCCATGCCGGGAACACCGATAATATCGGTTTTGCCGCCCAAAGCCGGCCGACAGCTCCCCCTCGCGCGGCTCGTTTTTGTCTTCTGCTCTTGCGCCGCCCGTGCCGCCATCGCCCTCGCGCCCCTTTGCCGCCATCCCGAAACCCCTCGCTAATTCTCGCGCACGGCTTCGAATTTTCTGCGGCTGAGCTTGACCTGTACGCCGTAGACCATCTCGCTATTCCCACGCGCCTCCAATCCCCCCGCGCTTGCCGTTTTTTTGAAAAATATCGCCCTGCGTGACCGCACGCGCCGCGCGGGAGGTGCTCGGTCGGTTCTCGCCGCGCCGACGTGGGATCGCGCCGCCTTCGCGGGTGAGCGCGTCCTCGCCGCCGGGAGAGGCGGGAGTGCAACCCCGCGGAATCCTCGCCAATGCGGTTTCGCGAACCGCGACGCTCGCCTTTTCCCATATTCCGCTCGCGCGGGAGGTGAAAGCAATGTTTCGCAGCTTCCTCAAAACCTTTTGGGAGAAGATTCTCCTCCCCGCCTGCGGATTTTTCACGCTTTTTGTTTTCCTGCTCGCCCTCGCGACCTCCTTTGCCTCGCCCGATGTGACACCCGCGATCCCGCTCTCGCAGGCGATGGTGCTGCTGCTCTTCTCGCTTGTCCTCGCGGCGCTCAACCGGATTCTGTACGCGCGCGCCCTGCCGCTGCCGGTTCGCGTCGGGGTGCACTTTCTTTCGTCGACCGGCGCGCTCGTCCTCATTTTGCTCGTGATGAGCGGGTTCGCCGCCAAAAACGGGGTGAGCTCCACGCTTTTTCTGACGGTTTTCTATATCGTCCTCTACGCGATTGTCCTCATCGTGCTGCTCATCCTGCGCGCCTTCGGCATTCGCCCGCTCCACCTCCCGTCAGGCGACAAACCCTCCCCCCGCGAAAAGAAAAAGGAGTAGCGCCCGCTCTGCGCGCGGCAAATGCCTCTCCCTCGAGGCAATGCGTGGCGAAGCTCCCGCGCGAGATCCGAGGTTTTCTTTGCGCCGAGATGGAAATCGCGATTCTTCTGCGCTCTTGCCCCGCCGCTCTCCCCTCTTTTCTCGCGGCAACCGGGCGATACCGCCCGTCGTGACTTTTTTCGCCTCCGCCGCGCTTGCGCCGGAAAAGCGCCGTCCGCGCCCGCCTTTATTTGGTTTTACGAGTAGCACGAGCCGAACTGCTCCCGGCGTCACCACGAGCGCGCTCACGCCCATACTCTCCGGGGAAAATCTCCCGGCGGCCCGGGCGTAAGCCTCCCGCCCGGTGCCCCTTTATTTTTGTGAAAACGGCAGCGTGCCTCGCGCCGCTCCCGAGTCGCCCATCCGCATCTCTCCCGCTCCCACCCGCTTATGCACGAGATTCGATTGCGCATCGAGCGCGAGGAAGACCTTTTCTGCCGGTTCGATGAGAGCGGGCGCACGCTCAACCCGGAGGTCGCCGACTACCTCGCCGACAAGTACGAGAACATCGACAAAAAAGACCCTCGCGAGGAGATTCGCCTCGTCGTCGTCTGCCCCGAGACCATCGATTATGAGAGGATGAAGGCGGCGTTCGGCGAGCTGATTGCCGGCAGGGAGACGCGCGTGCGCGCGACAAAGCGGCGCAACCGCGTCAAGCAGGCGTGGCTGTTCGCCGTGGGACTGGTGCTCGTTGCGGCGGCGATTTTGCTGGACGGTGCGCTACCGCCGGTGCCGGTGGAGCTTATCTCCATCGTCGGGTCGTTCGCCGTCTGGGAGGCGGCAAACATCTGGATCGTCGAGAACCCGCGCACCCGCCTCGCCGCGCGCGTTATCGAGCGCCTCAAGATGACGAAAATCCACCTCCAAACCGCGCGCGAGGAGTAAACCGTTCCTCCCGTCGTTCGTCTGGCGGGAGTTGCTTTCCTTGCCTCTGCGCGCGATTTTTCCGGAGTTGCTCCCGCGGGGAGGTTGCCCCTCGCGCGATCTTCTTGGATCTCTGTACTATTCAACAGAAGCCGGACACCAATTTAAGATTTTTGTCTCGGAAATAAGGAAGATTAAACCTTGCCAGCCTCTGGCCTTGACAGTATTTCGGAAATCGCCTGTCATCTTCTACTGAAGGCGACAAACTCATGAGCAAATCTCAAAGCTCCACTTTGGATCGGTATGATAGCGATTTACTTCAACTTGCTGTTAAGGCCAAGCCATTTGCGCGGCGGTTGAAATCTCTCAGGCTCAAAATCTATGAGAGGATCAGGTGATGACTCCGGGCGCATAGGTCCCTCTGCACTCTTTCGGTGTCAGAAAATCCAACGAATACTCAGGATGACCCTCATTAAGAAGCATAATTTATCTATAGTTCCTCATGAATTTTAGACTTACATTTTAAATAAGCACATTGAAAACCGCATAAATATCATATATTTTGGCATTTTCCCCTTGCATTCGTAGGCAGAATACTGTATAATGTAAGTAGAT
>CAZYCC010000080.1:0-7346 GCA_964645985.1 uncultured Lachnospiraceae bacterium
AGGCGACCTTCTCGGTCGATGTGTTTGCGACGCAGGTCTCCGAGGAAAGCGATAGCTTCGGCAGCGGGTACGACCACATCCAGCTCGCCTCAAGCGACGAGGAAGTGCAGGATGCGCTCGCCCATGCGGAGGCGGGTGACATTGTCAGCGTCCTGCCGGGAACCTATAACGCCGACAGTTTCGCGGATATTCAGCCCGGCGTCGACATCCAAGGCTCGGTTGACGCGGATGGCAACAAGACGGTGGTCGATGTGCAGGAGAATCCCCAACCAAACGGTTTTTCATCGCAGCCGCAGATCTCTTTCTCAGGAAGCACGGTTTCCGACATGAAGTTTGAATTTCCGGCGGATAGCACGGCATCTTACTTAGTTAAAGTCAGTGGAAGCGGCGTTTTCGAGAACTGCGACTTCATCAGCGAAAAAACCAGCACCTCAACCGCTGTCTGCATTGTCTTCGATAAGGACGTTACCCTTCGGAACTGCACCGTGAACTCGAGAGATTTCCTGAGATCGGATAGCAAAACGGCGTTCGGCAAGGTTGTCATTGAGGATTGCACCATTAGCGGGGCGAGTCAGATTTTCAACCTGCCGTTAGCCGGTGAGGACAGCTCGATTACCATCAAGGGCTCTGAAATTTCGGGACCTGCCTCCTCTTCTTCTTCGCGCCTTGACATCGCTCTTAGCGGTTCAATCGCGAATATCGCTTATCCCGCGATGACAGTCGAGAACACGACCTTTACATCGGTTACCGTAAACTTGGGCGGCGGCGTTTGGACATCGTCCGGCTGTTCGTACCTTGGCAAATCGTGGATGCAATTCTACCTTTACAATGATGGTTTGACACTCACTTTCCAGGGCGATACCTTCGATTGCTACTGCACCACGCAAAATCCGGGTAATCCTTATTATTTCTTTGCCAATCGCAACTCGAACGGCAGCCAAGCCTCCAACGCGAACATCACTATCGACGGGAAGCCGCCGGCTGAGAATTGGGTTCAGCCTGCCGCCACGCCCGCCGCGTAACAACACCATCCGCGCAATGACATAAGTCGCGCACGGCGGGAGCCGCGCGCGGCGGAGGAAAGCCACCCCACCGGGTGGCTTTTCTCTATCGCGGGGGAGGGTAGCGAGCTCGCGCTTTCGCTCGCCGCGCGGGAGGATGGCCGCGCGCGGGGTCGGGCTTGTGCTCGGGCGGGGGAGTTTTCGCGCTCGCCGACATTTCCTTCCTTTTTCCCGCCCCCCTCTTTACAACAGATGTAAAACGTGCTACAATACAAAGAAAGGTTATGTTTGCCATTTGCACGATATTTCCCGTTCGGCAACACTTCATCCTTCCTCAAAGGAGTATTCCATGGCTATTTCTCGCAAGAAGCTGTCGATGGACGGCAACCAGGCCGCGGCGCATGTGAGCTACGCGTTCACCGAGGTGGCGGGCATTTACCCGATCACTCCCTCCAGCCCGATGGCGGACTATGTCGACCAGTGGGCGGCGGCGGGGCAAAAGAACATCTTCGGCGCGCCTGTCAAGGTGATGGAGATGCAGTCGGAGGGCGGCGCCGCAGGCACGGTGCACGGATCGCTCGCCGCGGGCGCTCTTACAACGACCTACACTGCCTCGCAGGGGCTTCTTTTGATGATCCCCAATATGTACAAGATCGCGGGCGAGCTGCTCCCCGCCGTCTTTCATGTGTCGGCGCGCTGCGTCGCCTCGCACGCGCTTAACATCTTCGGCGATCACTCTGACGTGTACGCCTGCCGCTCGACCGGCTTTGCGATGCTCGCCGAGACAAACCCGCAGGAGGTGATGGACCTCGGCGCGGTTGCGCACCTCGCCGCGATCAAGGGGCGCGTGCCCTTCCTCAACTTCTTCGACGGCTTCCGCACCTCGCACGAAATCCAGAAAATCGAGGTGTGGGACTATGAGGACCTCGCGGGAATGGTCGACATGGACGCGGTGCGCGCCTTCCGCGCGCGCGCGCTCAACCCCGAGCACCCGGTTCTGCGCGGCTCCGCCGAGAACGGCGACATCTTCTTCCAGCACCGCGAGGCGTGCAACAAATACTACGACGCGCTGCCCGCCATCGTGGAAGAATATATGGGCGCCGTCAACGAGAAGCTCGGCACCGACTACCGCCTCTTCAACTACTACGGCGCGCCGGACGCCGAGAGGGTTATCGTTGCGATGGGGTCGGTCTGCGACGTTTGCGAGGAGGTCATCGACTACCTTACGGCGCGCGGCGAGAAGGTCGGCCTTGTCAAGGTGCGCCTCTACCGCCCCTTCTGCCCGGACAAGCTCGCCGCCGCGATTCCCGCAACCGCGAAGAAAATCGCTGTTCTCGACCGCACGAAGGAACCGGGCGCGCAGGGCGAGCCTCTCTACCTCGATGTCGTGACGGCGCTCGCCAAAGAGGGTGTGCGCGCGAGCGTCGTAGGAGGCCGGTACGGTCTCGGCTCAAAGGACACCCCTCCCTCCTCGATCTTCGCCGTCTATGAGAATCTCGCGAAGGACGAGCCGGTGAACGGATTCACCATCGGCATTGTCGATGATGTTACCGGGAAATCGCTGCCCGAGCACGACTGCCCAGATACCGCCCCCGCGGGAACGATCGCCTGCAAGTTCTGGGGCTTAGGCGGAGACGGCACGGTCGGCGCGAACAAAAACTCGATTAAAATCATCGGCGACCACACCGACAAATACATTCAGGCATATTTCCAATACGACAGCAAGAAGACCGGCGGCATCACCATCTCGCACCTTCGCTTTGGCGATAAGCCGATCAAGAGCCCCTACTATATCAACAAGGCGGATTTCGTCGCCTGCCACAATCAGGCGTATCTCACCAAATACGATATGGTGAGCGACATTAAGCCCGGCGGCACCTTCCTGCTCGACTGCGCGTGGGAGCCCGAGGAGCTCGACGCACACCTTCCCGCGAGCGTCAAGAGCACGCTCGCACGAAATGGTATCTCCTTCTACATCATCAACGCGACCGCCATCGCCTCGCAGCAGATCGGCAACCCCAAAGTGAAGAATATGGTGCTGCAATCGGCGTTCTTCGCGCTAGCGGGCTTGCTGCCGCAGCAGGATGCCGTCGAGTATATGAAGAAGATGGCGTATAAGTCCTACATCAAGAAGGGGCAGGCGATGGTGGACCTCAACTACGCCGCTATCGACGCGGGAGCCACCGCCGCGCGCAAGGTGGAGATCCCCGCCTCGTGGGCGGATGCCGGGCAGACGCCCGCCGCTCCCGCCCCGACGGGAGACCGCCCCGAGCTTGTCACTTTTGTTCACAACGTCGTCGAGCCGGTCGGCGCGATGCAGGGCGACCGCCTGCCGGTTTCCGCCTTTGAACCATACGCCGACGGCACCTATCCGCAAGGCGGCGCCGCTTATGAGAAACGCGGTGTCGCGGTCAGCGTTCCCTCGTGGAACCCGAACAAGTGCATCGGCTGCAACAGCTGCTCCTTTGTTTGCCCGCACGCCGCCATCCGCCCCTTCGCAATGACCGAGGAAGAGGCCGCCGCCGCTCCCGCCGTCACGAAGTTCACCGAGAAGCCGGTCGCGAGAACAAACTACAAGTTCACGGTCGCGGTCTCGCCGCTCGATTGTATGGGCTGTACCCTCTGCGTCAAGGCTTGCCCGGTCAACACCGCCGCCGACCGCAAGGCGGCGGCCGCCGACACGAAGGCCTCCCCAGAGGACTACGCCATCGCGATGGTGCCGCTTGCCACTCAGCGCCCGCAGCAGGAGGCGTTCGACTACGCGGTCGCGAATGTTTCCGAGAAGAGCGAGCTTGTCGCGAAGAATGTCAAGGGCAGCCAGTTCAAGCAGCCGCTGCTTGAGTTCTCCGGCTCCTGCGCCGGCTGCGCCGAGACCTCCTACGCGCGCATCGTCACGCAGCTCTTCGGTGAGCGGATGGTGATCTCCAACGCGACCGGCTGCTCCTCCATCTGGGGTGGTTCCGCGCCGGCGACACCCTACACGGTCAACCGCGAGAGCGGGCGCGGCCCCGCTTGGGCCAACTCTCTCTTCGAGGACAACGCCGAGCACGGCCTCGGCATCTACCTCGGGCAAAAGACCATCCGCGATCGCCTGAAGCCTCTCGTTGAGCAGATCTCAGCGAAAGAGGACGCTCCCGCTGACCTTGCCGCCGCGGCGAAGGAGTATCTCGCCACTTTCGAGGATGGCGAGAAGAACGACGGAGCGACGCGCGCGCTCGTCGCTGCGCTTGAGGCGCAGAGCTGCGATTGTGAGAACCGCCGGGTTCTCCTTGAGAACAAGCAGTACCTCTCGAAGAAGTCGATTTGGATCTTCGGCGGGGACGGCTGGGCGTATGACATCGGCTACGGCGGCCTTGACCATGTGCTTGCCTCCGGCGAGGATGTCAACGTGATGGTCTTCGACACCGAGGTCTATTCCAACACCGGCGGACAGGCGTCTAAGGCATCGGGGATCGGGCAGGTTGCGCAGTTCGCGGCTGCGGGCAAGTCGATCGGCAAGAAGAACCTCGCCGAAATTGCGATGTCCTACGGCTATGTCTATGTCGCGCAGGTGGCGATGGGCGCAGACCAGAACCAGTTCCTCAAGGCGCTCACCGAGGCGGAAGCCTACCACGGTCCTTCTCTGATCATCGGCTACGCTCCTTGCGAGATGCACGGCGTGAAGGGCGGGATGCAGAACTGCCAGCTCGAGATGAAGCGCGCGGTCGACGCCGGCTACTGGAACCTCTTCCGCTATAATCCCGCCTCGGAGCAGAAGCTGACCATCGACTCCAAGGCACCGACCTCCGACTACATCGAATTCATCACGAGCGAGACCCGCTACGCCCGCCTTGCGCAGAGCAACCCCGCCCGCGCCGATGAGCTCTTCCACAAGGCCGCCGCCTTCGCCGCCGCGAAGTACGACCGCCTCACCAAAATGGGCAAGCTGTACGAGTGAGGACACCGGAAAACGCAAACCACATGAAACGGGAAACCGAGACCCAGAATCCCGGTAACTCGGGTAAACCGCACATTTCAAAACCCCGGCTTTGCCGGGGTTTTGTAACCCCTTGGCGTAAGCCGGGGTTTTGCGCGCGAGAGGGCGCATCGCCGCTCGCGCCGCCGCTCTGCAAATGCCGCCTTTCCCGCAAAGCGGTCGGGGGATGATCGGGGGAGGGGGGACCCTCGCTCCTCACTTGACAGTTCTCCTCTTTTGCGGTAGAATATCACGAAGCATCCTTGCTGCGCGTCTTTTTTATCTACTGTATACGCGGCGATCGCCGCTTTGTCATCCCGATCCTTTTTTGGAGGACGATATGTTCTGCGAAAACTGCGGCAAGCGCCTCTCGGACAGCGCGCACTTCTGCCCCTACTGCGGCACCGCCGTCGCGCCCGCCCTATCATCGGGCGACCCCGCTCCCGCGTCTCCCGCGACCCCTGCCTCATCGCAATCGCCCGCTCCCGGGCAGATGCCCGCGCCGCAACCGACCTCCCCGCAGCCGATTTATCCCACCGCAGAAAACTTTCCTCCGCAAAACACTGCCGCTCCCCCAACTGCGGGGCCCGGCTATCCGCCGCCCACCGCCCCCACGATCGCCGGGGGGTATCCTCCGCAGCCCACGTCTCCCCCCGAGACGGCGAAACCGCGCAAAAAGCACACCGGCGTCATCGTCACCTGTGTCATCCTCGCTGTGCTGCTGCTCGCGGGAGCGGTCGCCGCGGTTGTTTATTTCACTCCGAAGAAAATTTACCTCGACGACTATTTCACGGTGGAGTTCGTCGGCGATACGCCGGGGACGCTCACCCCGGTCGTTCGCTGGGATGAGGGTAAGATTGCCCAGCTCAGCGCGGATCTGTCGCACCGGGGCGGCGTGCGCGGCGCGCGCTATAGCGGTGGCTCGCTCGATTTGACAGAGCTGCTGCGTATCGAATTTGACCCGGCGGCGTTCATTTCGGAGGGCGTTCTCGTCGAAATTGAGGTGGAGACTCCGGACGAATTCGAGGACACTTTCCGCGTTGACTTCGAGCTGCGCCGCGAGCACATCCGCGCCGCGAAGTGAGGCGCGGGTATATCCCGCATATGTGATCCACTCTCGGATTGCGCCGGGATCCACTGTGCGCGTCTTGTTCTTTCCTCGCAGAAAGAGATCGTCCACTCGGTGTTCGCCCCACGCGCTGCTATCCCGAAAAACACGCATCGTTTATTTCGATAAACAGCGTCGCTCTTTCCTTTCCTTATGCCCACTCCCGAACCCCTGCGGGTGATGCTGCTCTTCGGCGGCAACTCGGCGGAATTTGACGTTTCGCTCATCAGCGCCGCCGAAGTGCTCGCGCACCTGCCCGAGTGCCTCGATGAGCGCCCGCTGCGCGTTTTCCCGGTAGTGATCACCCGCGCGGGGCGCTGGCTCATCGCGCCCGATGATCCCGCCTTGATACGCGATGGCGATTTTCTCGCGCGCGAGGAGGATCTGCTGCCCGCGGCGCTCCTCCCGGGCGGCATTCTCGCGATCGGCGCGCCGCGCGAGGAGCGCATCTCAATCGACGTCGCTTTTTCGGTGATGCACGGCGATTACGGCGAGGACGGGCGCGTGCAGGGGCTGCTGTCTACCCTCGGTCTGCCGTTTGTCGGCTCGGATTGGGCGTCCTCCGCCGTCTGTATGGATAAGGCGATAACCGCCGCGCTTCTGTGCGGGGAGGACATTCCGCAGGCGCGCAAAATCGTCCTGCGCGTCCCCTCGGCCGAGAATCCCGCGCGCGCTCTCGCCGGTATCGGCGAGGACAACCTGCGCGCGCTCGGGTGTCCGCTCTTCGTCAAGCCCGCCTGCGCGGGATCATCGGTCGGGTGTCACAAGGTCGAGGATTTGCGGGATCTGCCCGCCGCCGTCACGGACGCCGCCTCCGATGACGCGAAGGGCAAGGTGCTCATTGAGGAATATATCGCCGGGCGGGAGGTGGAGTGCGCGGTTCTCGAGGAGGCGGGGCGGCTCACGGTGCCGCCTCCCGGCGAGATTGACCCCGGCGCGCCCTTCTACGATTACGACACTAAGTACAAGACCTCGACCGCACGCGCCTATCTCCCCGCGCGCATCTCCCTCGAGGCAAGCGATCGGGTACGCGCTCTCGCCGCGAAGATTTTCACCGTGCTCGGCTGTCGAGATCTCGCGCGCGTCGACTTTTTCGTGCGCGGCGAGGAGGTTCTCTTCAACGAAATCAACACGCTCCCTGGTTTCACGCCGATCAGTATGTACCCCAAGCTCCTTGCCGCCGCCGGCATCCCCTACGAGACCCTCCTCGCGCGCCTCCTCCGCGCTGCTCTGCGGCGCGGGTGAGAAAACCTCGGTTTTGCGCGTGCGCGCATAATATAAG
>CAZYCC010000081.1:0-5346 GCA_964645985.1 uncultured Lachnospiraceae bacterium
CCCGAAAACTAAATTTAGAAACGGAAGTGCAAATTACAATAGGGGTGCTTCGGTTCTCCAAAACTAAATCTAAGAGGTAGCAGTTCAAATTACGACCGGGGCAGTGGGGTTTTCCCGAAAACTAAATTTAGAAACGGCAGTTCGGATTACGATAGGCTCGCTCAGCTTTCCCGAAAACTAACCCTAAGAGGTAGCAGTTGAAATTTCGACAAAGCGGGGGTTCCCACACATCTTCCCCCGAGCGGGGCTCCCCCCGAGCGGGGCAGTTCGCCTCACGACAGAGACGCTCGGTTTCCCCGCAAACAACATGCTCCCCGAGGCGGAACGGCTCGCCGCAATGAGGCGGCAAAATGTGGCGTCTCACGCAATGGTGTGCTCCATCAGATACCGTAGGAGCGTGCGGCAGAGCGCCGCGCTCGCGTGCACCCCGTCGGGGCTCATTCCCTCGGGAAGCGCCCCACTCTCATCGCAGACCGCCGCGGCGGCGTTGAGAAGGTGACAGCGGTTATCGAGGGCGAGCTGCGCGATCGTCTCGTTGAAGACGCGAATGTTCTCGTTCGTCTCAAAAAGGCCCCTTGCCGCTTGCTCCTGCGAGTGCGCGGCGGTGACCGGGTAGATATTGAGCAGATATATAACCGCGTCGGGGTTCAGCTCGCGCAGGAGAGCGATAACCTTCGCGTAGGCGCTCGCAAACTCGCTCTGATAGGGCCAGCCGAGCTCGTTTAGCCCGAAGCAGAGGTAGGCCTTTGCGAACGCCGGGCGCCGCGCGCGCAGATCGTCCGCGATAGTGCGCCCGCCCACGAGATTTTTCGTGAAAACGCTCGACACGCTGACCGCGACATAAGCGTAGTCGGCGGCGACGGCTATCCCAGTCTCGTCGAGTAGCCCCCGCAGGCGCGAGTCGCCGAGGAAGAGCGCGTCGGCAAAGTAGCTCTCATCGCGCGCGGGGCCGGGCGGAGTTTCGCTTGGGTAGGTGGGCGCGCCGGAGGTCACGGGGCCGGGCTCGGGCGCGGGAGAAGGATCGGGGGAGGGCTGCGAATCGGGCGAGGGCGCGGGGAGAGGATCGGGCGAGGGTTCGGGCGAGGGCAGAGCGCCCCCCTCGGAGGGCTGCGCCGGCGCGCCGCCCTCCCCGCCGCAGCCGATCATCGCGGCAGCAAGGCAGAGCGCGCACAAAATCGCGGCAATCCGCCGCCCCCACCGGAAACGAAACCACATATCACACCAGAACTTTTATTTTCTACTCACTTCTCCCTACCCGCAGATAGTGGTTAGTGATTAGTGGTTAGTGGTTAGAAGTACCTCAACGAAAAGGCACGAGGCAAACCGTGTACCCCCCACTATCCACTATCCACTACTCACCACCCGGCGCGGCTGCGCGTTCTTATTTTAGCGATAGAATATGTACAAATAGTGAATAAATAATGCCAATTCGACATTTGAGAGAAATATTTTCTGTAACCTTTCGCGGCGGTTTGTTTCCCGAAAAAATCCCCCGACGGGGGATTTTTTCGCGGGAGCGCGGCGTCGCGCGACCTCTCGGGGGAGAGAAGGTCGCCCTCTCGTTCACCGAAAATTTACTTATACACCGCAAAAAATTTACTTTTCCTCCTCCGAAAGCAAGAGCGCGTAGAAGTCGCTCTTGGAGATGCCGCGATCGCGCGCCGCCGCCTTCATCGCGTCCATGCGCGGCAGGCCCTGCCCGAGATAGACGCGCAGGTGCTCCCTAGGCGAGGCGGGGTAGGCGGGTTTTTCCTCCTCCGGGGCGGCGCCGCCGAGGACGAGGACATATTCCCCGCGCCCCGCGCGCGCCCCCGGTGAGGCGGGGTCGTGCATTTCGGCGAGAGTCGAGAGCGGCGCGCGCAGAATTTCCTCGTTACGCTTGGTCAGCTCCCGGCAGAGCGCCGCCGGGCGATCGCCGAGCGCGCCGAGCAGATCGCGCAGATCTCTACCCAACTTATGCGGGGATAAATATAGGATACTTGTGCGCTCCTCGCGGGAAAGCGCGGCGAGCCGCTCCCGCCGCTCCCGCCCGCCCTCCGGCAGGAACCCCTCGAAGACAAACCGCCTCGTCGGCAGGCCCGACAGTACGAGCGCGTCAAGGGCGGCGCAGCATCCGGGAACGGCGGTCACCGGAACGCCGCTCTGCGCGCACAGCCGCACGAGATCCTCCCCGGGGTCGCTTATCGCCGGCGTGCCCGCGTCGCAGACCAGCGCGACCGATCGCCCCTCGCGCAGCTTGCGCAGCAGCGCCTGCCCGGATGAGCGCGCGTTGTGCGCGTGATAGGGCTGCATCGGCCTCCCGCGAATGCCATAGCGCGCGAGCAGCGCCGCCGCCGTGCGCGTGTCCTCCGCCGCGATAAGGTCGGCGCGCGAGAGCACCTTGCGCGCGCGCGGCGAGAGGTCTGCGAGGTTGCCGATCGGCGTCGCGACGAGGATCAGCACCCCGCCCCGCACGGTGTTCTTCTCGGGTAGCGCCGGGTCATACGGCTCGGCAAAAAGCGTATCGAGGTCGGCGAGGTCGTCCGCCCCGCCGGGTTCGACCGAATCGGCGGGTTCGACGGGGTCGTTCGGTTCGGCGAGATCGTCCGATTTGCCGTTGTCGATGCGGGCAATGGAGCTGCCCCCGTTTATAGGTTCGATAGGTTCGATCGGTTCAAAGAGGTCGGTGGCAGCGGCGGGTTCGACCGGGTCGGCATTGTTGCCGGGTTCGATGGGTTTAACGGATTCGGCTATGTCGATGTGGTCGACCGGGCGAGCGGGGTCGAATGGGGCGACGGGTTCGGTTGGGCCGGCGCTCTTTCCGGTCAGGGCGAGTGGCGCTTTCGCGGAAAAGTTCGCGGTGTCCCCCTCCCTCGTCCCGCCCCCGCCGGGCAAACGCGCGCCGGCGCCTTCTTCTTTTCGATAATCCATACTCACCCGTCCCTTCCGCGAGGTTTTCCTCGGTTCTCGCGTGGCTGCTCTCCGCTCGCGCTGCTCGAGATCTGTGAATCATTGCGCGCAGCGCCGTCCTCGTTGAGCTGAAGAACGACACTTACACTCGCGCGGCGCTCACGCCGAATTTGCGGATAGCGCAGTTTCTCTCGCGCGCTTGTCCTCGCCATCGCGCGCGGCAGCGAGCCGCCCTCGTCCTATGTGCGCCGCGACCGCCCCGCGGTTTTTGCGGCGAGGGGGCCTTCTATCTTTTCCCGGGCATAGCGAAAACGGGGCAGGCGAGCGCGCTGCCCCGCTTCGGGCTATGGTGCGTCTCACGCCTCTTTGGGCGCGCCGACCGGGCAGACACCGGCGCAGCTGCCGCAGCTGATGCAGCTGTCCGCGTCGATCTCATATTTGCCGTCCTTCTCGCTAATCGCGCCGATCGGGCACTCGGCGGCACACGCGCCGCACCCAAGACAAGCGTCCTTGTCGATTTTGTAAGCCATGAGGCACCTCCTTCCCCGTCGTGTTGTGGGCTATCTCGCCCGTAGAGTATAGTCTACCACACCCCGCGAGAAAATGCAAGAGGGAGAACGGCCAAATGTCGCTCGCCCGCCGCGCGGAGGCGTTTTCTCTCGCCCCGCGCGGGGCGAGGTCAAGCCCCGAATGCTTACATTTTCGATTTTCCAAAGAAATTTTCTCCGAAGGGGAGCAGAGTAGGGCTTTTTTTGCGGCGCGCGGTTTTGCTATCGGCTCGTGTCTTTTCGCTTTCGCTCTCTCGCTCCTGCTTCAACCGTTCGATTTTACCGAAAAAATCCCCCGCCCTTTCGGGTGGGGGACTATTGCGCGCTTGTGCGATTTCGGTGTTCATACCGGGGGCGCGCTCGCGCCCGCCCCTCTCATTCCCCCTCTCGCGGGGGTTTTCCGCCCTTTTGAAGGACAGTGTAGCCCTTGCCGGATGAGCGCTCGCCCGCGCTCGCACGGTTATCGTCCGCGCCGCCCGCGCGCGAGACGGTGTACCCCTTTCCCGCACGCTCGCCCGCCGCGCGGGATATGCCGCTCGCGCCGCCCGCGGCGGGGCGGTTCGCCCGTGCGCGGCCCGCCGCGCGCTTGGTTTCGCTCGGGCGACCTCCCTCGCGGGAGGGTTTGATCCCCTCTCCTTGCGCTCCGCCCGCGCCGCGCGCGCTCCTCGGCTCACTTTGCTCTATTTTATCCGGGGTTATCTGCGCTCCGGGCTGCCGCGCGCCCCGCCGCGCGCGCGAGAGGCGCTTGCTCTCACTCGGCGCGGGAGCGGCGCCCTCGTCCACAGCGCCTTGCGAGGGGCGGCGAGGAGCGCGGTGAACGCTGCCTCTTCCCCGCGATCCTCTGCCGGTGGCCAGCGAGGCGACCTCCTCGGGACCACCTCGCGAGGCGGCGAGGTTCTCGCCCTCATCCCCATCGGGGGATAGGCGATTGGGTTCGCTCTCGCTTCCCGCGGCTCTCGCAGCGGGCAGGCGATCGCCCCCCTCGCCGCGTGGCGCGCGGCGAGAGGGGGAGGACGGCTGCGGCGGCCGCGTCGCCTGCGATGGCTTCGTCGCCTGCGGCGGAAATTCGCCAAGGCCGGGGAACACCTCCTCGCGCGGGTAGACGCGCGCGTCGGCGTCCGGCGCGTCGAGCGGACGCACCTTGACCATCCCCACGAGCGGCCGCGCCTCGATGACCGTGCCGTTGCCGTCTCGCGTGTGGACAACGCTGCCCACGCGCGGCGTGCGCTTGTTCTCCTCGACATAGGTGTCGTACTCGAAGCGCAGGCAGCACATCAGCTTGCCGCAGGCGCCGGAGATTTTCGAGGTCGCGAGCGCGAGAGACTGCTCCTTTGCGATTTTAATGGAGACCTGCGTGAAGTCGTGCAGGAAGGTGTGGCAGCAAAGCGGCCGCCCGCACATCCCTATCCCCCCCATCTCCTTCGCGCGGTCGCGCTCGCCAACCTGCCGCAGCTCGATGCGGCAATGATATTTTCCGCCGAGCTGCCGCACCAGCTCCCGAAAGTCGACCCGCCCGTCGGCCATAAAGTAGAAAAACAGCTTGGAACTGTCGAAAGTATACTCAACGTCGACCAACTTCATCGGCGGGTCGTGCCGCTCGAAGAGCGGCGCGCTCTCGCGCAGCACCTCCCCCTCGCGCGAGAGGACCCGCTCATAGCGCTCCTCGTCCTCCTTTGTCGCGCGCCGCAGTACGCGCTTGAGCGGCAGAACGAGCGCGCTCGTGCGCAGGCGCGTGTTCGCGGTCGTCACCTCGCCGAACTCATCTCCGCGCGAGGTCGCGACGATGACCCGGTCGCCGACGGCGAAGCGCTCGCCCGCCGGGTCGAAGTGATACGCCTTGCTGCGCCCGCTCGCGCGAAAGCGCACCGCCACCACCTCGGCAAATTCCTCCTCGGGCGCGTTCTCCTCG
>CAZYCC010000081.1:5446-7331 GCA_964645985.1 uncultured Lachnospiraceae bacterium
GTTCTCCTCGTCTGCCTCGCTTGGCTTGTTAGTTTCGTCGGGATTAGCTGTCTCGTTCGGCTTCTCTACCTCGATCGCTGAAATTTCGCCGGGCGGGGAGATCTGCGCGTCCGTCTCGGGTGCACTTGCACTTTGAGCGGGCAGGCTCTGCGCGCCATCGGTAGAGATACTCTCCCCCGCCGGGGAGTTTTCCGTATCCTCGGGCGGCTGCTGCGCGGCAGCGGAGCCCTCCGGCGCGCACGCGGGTTCTTCGATCATTTCGCACGGCGCGGGAGCGCCCGCCTCGCCCTCGCGCGCGCCGTTTTGCGCTGTGGTTTCGCCCGAGCCGATCGGCGCGGGAGCGTCGGCGGGGGTCCCTTCGGCGAGCGCCCCTGCCTCGCCGCTGAAGTTTCCCGCCTCGGCGGCGCTGCCGCCCTCCGGGAGGACCGCTTCGGCGGGGGCGGTCATTGCGCTCTCGGTTACGGGTTCTTCTATTTCGCGCGGCGCGGGAGCGCCGGCGGGAGCGGGCGGTTCGGTCGCGGGGAGGGCCTCCTCCGGCGCGGGAGCGCGCGGGGGGTCTTGCGCTGTCTGCATGGATCTATCCTCAAAAGTTCAGTGGCGAGTGGCGAGTGAAGTGATTAGTGGTAAGTGATTAGTGGAGTGAATAGTGGTGAGTGGTGAGTGGTTAGTGAAGTGGGTAGCGATTAGCGGTTAGTATTTAGAGGTGTTCGCGCGCCGTGCCCACGGGAGCGGCTCGTTCTCTTGCGGAGCGGGCGAGGCGCGCGGGACTTTTGAAGCCGCGCGTGGGTTTCACGCGAGGGCGGCGAGGATATGCTCGGCGAGGGCGGTTTTGAAGAGCGCCATCCCCGCGCCCGCCGCGAGGCGCGCCGCTCCCTCGTGAAAAATGTCACGCAGGCGCATCAGCTGCCGGCGCGTAAAGCGCCGCGCGAGGGCCTCCGCCTCCCCGCGCGCGGGGAAAAAGAGCAGATCCTCCGATGAGTGCACCCGCAGAACGAGAAGATCCCTTGCCGCCCGCTCCGCCCCCGCCATGGCGGCGCAAAGCTCCTCGCGCCCGCTCGTGCTCTTGCCGGGCAGCGCCCCCACCGCCGCGAAAACCTGCCGCACGTCGCGCGAGGAGGCGGCGCGCAGCAGCGCGGTGACCTCCTCCTCCGTCCCCTCCGCCTTTTTGCGCGCGCGAGAGCCGCCCCCGAGCGCGGCGAGCAGCCGCCCTATTCGCCCGTCCGCCCCCTCTATCGCGGCGCTAATCCTCTCCTCGCCTGTGATTTTGCGAAGGTTCTTCGGCAGCGACGGGTGCCCGGACGATAGGTATTCGCGCAAGCGCGCGGGCGAGAAGCGCTCCATGCGCAGTAGCGCCGCGCGTGAGCGCAGCGTATCAAGGAGCAGGCGCGCGCTCTCGGTGAGCAGGAAAAAATACACCTCGGCGGGCGGCTCCTCTAAGATTTTAAGAGAGGCGTTTTGCGCGGCTATCGTCATTCTCTCGGCGTTTTCAAGGATAAAGACGCGAAAGGGCAGCTCGCTCGGGGCGAGGGCGCACTCTGCCCTCACGGCGCGCACGGTGTCGACGCCGAAGGTCTTTTTGCCGGGCAGAAGCCCGAAAGACCGCACATCCGGCGAGCTGCCGGTCTCAATGCGCCGCCGCTCCGCCGCCGCAGCGCCCTTCGCCTCGGCGAGCGCGAGCGCGGCGGCTCTCGCCAAAGTATGGCGCCCGCTGCCCTGCCCGCCCTCGAGCAAAAACGCGTGCGACAGTTCCCCGCGCGAGATCTCGCGGGAAAGCAGCTCGACGAGGCGCTCGTTGCCGAACACCCCGGAAAACGCCGATGACATAAAGTTAGTATAGCGCAAAAGGGGAGGGGTGTCAAGAAGGAAGGCGCGCGGGAGTCGGCGC